>JALHJR010000082.1:0-3965 GCA_022840405.1 Tepidanaerobacter acetatoxydans | reverse complement strand
TATTTCGTTCCTGTTCTAAATTCAATCCTCGATAATATCCCCTTCTGTGCTTATAGTAACTACATTCCAAGGGATCATCTTGCCGCTTGCGATAAGCGCCTCTCTTACAGCGTTTGCAATGCCATTACAGCAGGGAACTTCCATTTTCAGCACTGTTACGCTTTTTATGTTGTTAAATTTATGTTCACCTTCTTTTAAACATGTTGTATGTTCAACTCTATAGTAGTAAAATAAAGACAATATTTCGGTAGCCATGGCTACAAAAGGTGGTGATTTATATTTTTGATGTAAAAGCAAGCATTTTGCCTGAAACTCTTTTGTTTGAAGGAATAGAAAAGGATGAGTTGGCTTTCATGATGGGCTGTCTTGAGCCGAGGATATGCGATTACAAGAAGGATGAGCTTATCGCTATGGCAGGAGATGCTTTTGAGTCAGTGGGGATACTGCTGAAGGGCAAGGCAGCTGTGGTAAGAGAAAATTCTGCCGGCAATCGGCTGGTTATTGCGATATTACAACCTGGGGACATGTTTGGAGAGATGGTGGTATTTTTAAAAAATCCCCTTTGGCCTTCCACAGTTATAGCTTCGGAAGACTGCACTGTGTTTTTTCTTTCAGGTAAAAAGATAACCGGTCAGTGTGATAAGGTGTGCCCCTGGCATAAAACCCTAATACTTAATATGCTCAAGATTGTATCTGAACGGGCTTTGGTGCTAAATAAGAAGGTTGAATATCTGACTATCAAGAGCATGAGAGGCAAAATAAGTGCTTTCTTACTGGACCAATATAAAAAAACGGGTAAAAACATATTTGTTTTACCCATGAATCGAAACAACATGGCAGATTTTTTAAATGTATCACGACCGTCTATGTCTCGGGAAATGAGCCGCATGAAAGATGAAGGAATTATCGATTATCACCGCTCAACAATCAAGATAAAGGACGTCGAGGCTCTAAGGCGGTATGTAGAATAAGGACAAATTGATTCTGAATTTACATCAAGATCATCAAGCCTTCTCTCAAGATTGCGTAATGTGCAACATCATAAAATGAAATGTATTTATTTGTAGTTGATATAAACTGTTAAACATCAAGCACTAGGTTTTATCACATAAACCTAGTGCTTCTGTTCCAACATTATTAGAAAATTAGATTATTCTCACTTTACAATCCCTAATCCCAGTATGATAATTTCAAAAACATATTTACAATCTTTTGTAATTCAGAAAATTCTTCTTCACTTAATACACCATAATCCCTACCATAAATACCCCTTGATTCCAAGCTCCATAAGAATGACTTAAAATTAGGATATTTATCAATATTTTTCTTTATTAAATATATAAAGTGCTCCAACTTCCGGTAGTTAATAGTGTTATTGTTTTTTTCTTCTTCATACAAGGATAAATCTAATATTAATTCTAGTGGTTTAGTAATTTTATATCTATAATCATTGGTATTATCAGGTAAAAAATCACTTTTATAATTTTCGTAGCTTTCGCATACTATCCTATACATCGTATCTCTCCCTAAATTCTGGCAATCTCTTTATAAATTGATTTTTTTTAGATTCATATAAATCATCCCTTGACAATACCTCGTCTATAATTTGATTTATTAAATCCTTGTCCGCCATATTCATAAGCTCATCTATATCCTCTATATCTTTTTGTTCCAATCTTATTATTTTGCTCACGATTATGTCTTCTGGTGATAATAAATACACATTTAAATATTTAAATTTGTTTAACTTAATTGCTCTTTCTTTGTACTTAGGTGATATAACAGTGCTTTCATATTCTAACATATCAAAGTCTCTTAATTGGACGAAAACCCTTCCTAATTTAGAAGGATAATTTAAATCTATAAAATTAAAATCTCGCGTAGCCCTGTTAGTATATTCACCTAATATGCAAGCAGCCCCTTCTAAAAAATATATATCAAATGGCTCAACATCAAAAGCAATAGCGACCTTTTCCATATCAAAAATTCTATCCTCTAATTGTTTCTTTAATTCCATAATTATCACCTTATATTAATATAGCAATGATATTATATCATATTATTTATTACACATAATATAAATAATGCTGCATCGTGCAGCGGGCGGTCGATGACCGCCCCTACATCCGCTATTTATGGTAGGTTTCACCATATCATAATAGTAACCTCTTAATCATTATCCTACAACTAATAACTTGTCCTACTTATGATACGGTTCACCGTATCAATTCTACTGGTAAAACTTATTTGATGATAGATATATCTCTTTAAATTATGGTAAAATAAAAAGCTTGGTGTCTTCATATTATGCCAAGCTTTTTATTAACTATGGTCAATTATCCAATTTAATAAATCCTTATAACTTACTGAGCTATCTGCTACACCTAATCCAAGCTTAATCAATTCTTCATCTGTACATATAATCTCAATACCATTCATTTCAAGAAAAACCAACATCGCTAAAATCCCAATTCTCTTATTTCCATCAACAAATGGATGGTTATTAATAAGTGAAAAACCTAGCCTTGCTGCTTTAGCTTGAATAGTCTTATAAATATCTTCTCCATCGAAACTCTGGAATGGTAAATTTAAAGCAGAATCTAATAATCCTTCATCTCTAACACCATCACTTCCACCTGTTTTTTGAATAAGAAGGCTATGCATTTTTAATACTTGAGTTTTAGTTAATCTTTTCATTTAGCTAATTCCTCAAATGCCTTCATATGTTTAGATAATACTCTTTTAGCTACTTCATCTACTTCTTCATCGCCTATTGTTTCTTCATTCCCTAATTGGCTATATCCTATTAATACATAACGAGGTACATTATTTTTTAAAATTACTGCAGCTCCATTTTCATCTACTAATCTGGCTACTTTAGAAAAATTTTGATTAGCTTCTGAAATAGATACTAAATTATTTATATTAACTTTCATAAAATCTTCACCTTCCTTTCTACTTATATTATATTCTTTTTAGGATATATTCAACCTAAATTAATTATAAATAGATAAGAACCTTTTATATTATAGTATTCCTAAATATAAATAAAATAAGGATATATTGTAAACTTCAATATATCCAATAACGCATAGCTTGTCCTACTTATGATACGGTTCACCGTTTATTATTTTAAACCAGCGATAAATCTGTTCTAGTAGCATAAGCCTCATAAGTTGGTGTGGGAAGGTAAGTTTTGAAAAGGAAAGGGAAAGGTCTGCCCTGGCTTTAACTTTTGGGGAAAGGCCAAGGGAGCCGCCGATGATAAATGTAATATGTGACTTGCCGTCTATCATAAGAGCACTGAGCCGTTTAGCCATTTCTTCGGAGGAAAGCACTTTGCCCTCGATACATAGGGCAACTACAAAAGATGAGGGGTTTAGTTTTTGAAGTATGCTATTTCCTTCACGCTCTAGCACCTGAGCCTTTTCTTTTTCGCTTAAGTTTTCCGGAGCCTTCTGCTCTATAGCTTCGGCAATGTGCAATTTGCAGTAAGGCGTAAGTCTTTTTTTATATTCCTTTATGCCGTCTAATATATATTTTTCTTTTATCTTGCCTACGCAAATAATATCTATATTCACATTAGCACGTCCTTCACTTTCTGCAGGGGAAACCTCTGAAAAGAATCTTCTACCAAACCAGCCTTTAAGATTCTTCGTTTCGCTGCGCTTCACTCAGAACGACAGGAATTGGTGTCATTCTAAGCACTAGCACCCATGTCATTAGCACCCATGTCATCATACCGATAGTGCACACAATATACCGATATTGCACAATGTCATCTCAGCGATAGTGCCCCATGTCATCCCGAACGAAGTGAAGGATCTTTCTTTAAGCAGCTAAAGATTCTTCATTCCACTTCGCTCCACTCAGAATTCCCACGTGTTTCCACGCCACAATAAACGAATATTAATTGCTATTCCTTGGTATACTCTAGTTATGGCATGAGTTCGAGTGTCATTGTC
>JALHJR010000232.1:0-1271 GCA_022840405.1 Tepidanaerobacter acetatoxydans | reverse complement strand
CCAGTTGACGGACCGGATGACAGAATGTGCAGGCATGCATTACGATTCTAGAGGAGAATATCATCACCCTTCTTTGAAATTGTTTTTAAAATCGGAAACAAATTAAACAACCCGGATGTATCATCTCCTATGAGCCATCCGCACCTCCTCTTCATGAGTGCAGGAGAGCGCATCAACCAGACCTTTCCGATCTGCGTAAAAAGCCTCGAAGGAATCACCCATACGTTCATTGTGGTCGAAGAAGGGGTCTATCATGACCTGCCGGACGACCCCGAACACCTGAGGTCGGTAAAACCGCAGATCCGCCAGGCCATCGAAGGTGTGCGAGCGATTTGCGAGCCGCTGGCAATCTCATTTGCTGTAATCCGGACACCTGACACAACGATCCACTCCATCCGCGACGCCGTCCTCACTACTACACGCCGGTACCCTGTAGCGCGTTACTCGTTCAACCTGAGCGGAGGAACAAAGATGCTCTTCATCATGGCCCTCTGGCTCGATGCCCGGATCTACCTGACACCATCAGACGACCGCATCGAACAGGTTCTCATACCGAGAATGCACCTTGATGATGTGAGAAGGAACCCAAACTACATAACTGCCCTCTCGATCCTTTCACGCAGGGATACAAGCAGCTGGACATCACGACAGGAGTTTGGCAGAGAACTGGAGAAACAATATCGACCTTCACGGCTTGCAGACGACCCTAAGGTTACCCGCAGTCCCAACCGTGGGACAGTCACGAAGATCCTCCAACAACTTATTGAGTGGAGCCTCATTGAAGAGTCGTTCTGCCACAATAGCAGAAAGGCAAAACAATACCGGTTGACACTACATGGCGAATTTGCCTGGAAGGTGTTACAGGCCGAGGATCGGGATGGTGCACGGGGAGCAGAATAGTTGCAAAGCGGAGAAACAGTTCCCGGACACTCTCAAGTGGTTCCCATAGATAGCAATATGATGGAGGTGAGACGTGTGGGTAAGAAAGGATCCATGACGCCCGGTGCGGCACGTCGGATTCAGGCATCTGCCGACCGAAGTGGCGCCAACCCGGGGTTCAAGTCTCGGGCAATGTCCGCTGCCGCGAAGAACTGCAAAAAATAACCCTTTTTTCTTTGAAAGGCTCCTCAAACATTATCCCATAACCACCTTTCATAATACTTATTGTCTGTAACAGAGATGATCCATTACGTCCTATGACAAATACCCGTTTTGACCCGGTAACGGCCCTTGATACAGTTGCCAGGGCATATCGCACCTTTGTCAGTTCA
>JALHJR010000033.1:0-26327 GCA_022840405.1 Tepidanaerobacter acetatoxydans | reverse complement strand
CCAAAGCAAAAAAGAGGTTTAATTATTAAACCTCTTTTTTGCTTTATTTATTTTTATAAATTGCAAACTATTGATTTTTAAATTAGTATAATATATACTATTAGCATCTGCTCCTAAAAACAACTAATATTGGGGTGATTTATTGTCAAAAAGAGGGTTGTCAAAAAAAACAAGGCAAATGCTTCTTATTAAAACAATTGCCGAAGACCCTTTTTTAAATGATGAAGAGTTGGCGGAAAAATTCAATGTGAGCGTACAGACAATACGCTTAGACCGGATGGAATTAAAACTACCCGAGCTCAGAGAAAGGATTAGGGCAGTAGCTGAGGATAACTATGCTAAAGTTCGTTCTATTGATGCAGCCGAGATAGTTGGGGAATTAGTGGATCTCGAATTGGATAAAAGAGGAATATCAATTTTAGAAACGACAAATAAAATGACTTTCGGAAAGACGAAGGTTATAAGAGGTGACATAATTTTTGCTCAAGCTAATTCTCTCGCCATCGCTACCATTGATGCAAAGGTTGCATTAACAGGAGTTGCTAACATCAAATATAAATTGCCGGTCTATGCAGGTCAAAAGCTTGTAGCTAAAGCAGAAGTAACAAGGGTCCGAGGAAATAAGAAATTCGTTTTTGTCAGGACATATGTCAAACAAAAAGAGGTTTTTAGAGGCAAATTTATCCTTGTATCCCTTGAAGCGGAGGATAACAACACAGATACATAGACAAAGGAGGCAGCGGCGGTAATTGAAAATTTTAGTTGATGCAATGGGAGGAGATCATGCTCCTGAAGAGATAGTTCAAGGTGCTATTGATGCTTCAAATGATCCGGATGTAGAAATTATTTTGGTAGGCGATGAAAACAAGATAAAACCTTACTTGCAAGCATCTAAAAAATCTATTGAAATAGTAAATGCTGAAGAAATAATTACATATGACGAGCAACCTGTAGCTGCTATTCGAAAAAAAAAGGATTCATCTATAGTTAAAGGGCTTAGACTGTTAAAGGAAGGTAAGGCTCATGCAATGATATCTGCAGGAAGTACAGGAGCTTTGATGGCTGGGGGATTATTTATTTTAGGGCGACTAGAAGGTATTGACAGACCGGCTATCGCTACATTGTTTCCTACTGCTAAAAATCCGGTTTTGCTGTTGGATATTGGAGCAAATAGTGAGATAAAACCCAAAAACTTGGTTCAATTTGCCATGATGGGAAGTATCTATACGGCTGAAATTTTAAATAGAGAAAACCCGAGAGTGGGCCTGATGAATATTGGCACTGAAAAGGAAAAAGGGAATTTAGTGATAAAAGCGGCATATTCTGATTTGAACCGGTTAGAAAATATTAATTTCATTGGAAATATTGAATCTCGAAACATATTTGATGGCAATGTTGATGTGGTAGTTTGCGATGGTTTTACAGGAAATATATTTCTAAAAACAGTAGAAGGATTTGGAATGTATATATTTAAACAATTAAAAAAAGAAATAAAAAGCAATATTGTGTATTCATTGGGTGCAGCACTGATGAAACCGGCAATAAATAAAGTTCGAGCGAACATGGACTATGCAGAACATGGTGGAGCCATGTTTTTAGGTATTGATGGAGTACTGATTAAATGTCATGGCTCTTCAGACAGAAAGGCTATTGCAAATGGGATTAAAGCTGCTTGCAGATTTGCCGAAGCAAACATCAGTGAAAAATTGAAGCAAAATCTCGAAGTGACCTTATAAAAGGAGAAATAATTAAAATGAGAGCTGGAATTATTGGAATTGGTTCTTATGTGCCAGACAAAGTTATATCTAATTTTGATTTGGAAAAGATTGTTGATACATCTAATGACTGGATTGTTGAGAGAACTGGGATATCTAACAGGAGAAAGGCTGATTACAATATTTGTTCTTCGGATTTAGGAGCTGAGGCAGCAAAATATGCTATCAAGGATGCTGATTTAAAACCTGAAGATATTGATCTAATTATTTCTGCTTCCTCGAGTCCTGATAGAATATTCCCTGCCACAGCTTGTATTATACAAAAAAAAATTGGTGCAAAAAATGCTGCTGCACTAGATATTCAAGCTGCTTGCAGTGGATTTATTTATGCGTTGACCACTGCAACCCAATACATCATGACAGGCCAATACAAAAATGTTCTTGTAGTTGGAAGTGAAGTGCTTTCGAAACTAACCGACTGGGAAGATAGAAATACCTGCGTGCTCTTTGGCGATGGTGCCGGTGCGGTTGTTTTAAGTGGAGTCGAGGATGGAGGAGTGTTGGCTAGTATTTTAGGTGCAGATGGTGATGGGTCAGAACTTCTTGAATTACCGGCCGGTGGCACGAAGGAGCCTGCAAGTTTCGATACAATAGAAAATCGCAGGCATTATATCAAAATGGAAGGCAATGAAGTATTTAAGTTTGCGGTTAGGATTTTTGAGGATTGTACCAAAAAAGTTATTGAAAAGTCTAACCTTTCGTTGGAAGACATAGATTATATTATTCCACACCAAGCCAATATAAGAATTATTGAAGCGGCTATAAAACGACTAAAGTTTCCACGAGAGCGTGTGGTAATAAATCTAGACAAATATGGAAATATGTCATCTGCATCCATTCCGGTAGCACTAGACGAAGCTTTTCATAGTGGAAAAATAAAAAAAGGTCACAAGATAGTATTAGTAGGATTTGGAGCCGGATTAACATGGGGTGCAAACCTTATTGATTGGAGTTTATAAAACTGGAGTAGTAAAATAGAAGCGGCTGTGATGCCTAGGAGGAAATAAAATGTTTGATACTAGAGTTTGCGATTTACTGAATATCAAATACCCCATAATACAAGGTGGCATGGCTTGGGTAGCAACGGCAGAACTTGCGGCAGCAGTGTCAAATGCTGGAGGGCTTGGAATAATTGGAGCTGGTAGTGCTCCGCCTGAATTTGTCAGAAATGAGATAAAAAAAACGAGAAATCTTACAGATAGATCTTTTGGTGTTAATGTTTATTTTATGTCGCCATATGTCGATGAAGTTATAAATGTTATCTTGGAAGAAAAAGTGCAAGTAATAACTACAGGCGCCGGGAATCCTAGCAAGTACATCCCTCAATTAAAGCAATCAGGTACCAAGGTAATACCGGTTGTTTCTTCGGTAGCATTGGCACGCAGGCTGGAAAAGTCCGGTGCGGATGCTCTGATTGCTGAAGGCATGGAATGTGGCGGGCATATAGGTGAATTAACTACTATGGCAATGGTTCCACAGATAGTTGATGCTGTCAAAATACCAGTTATTGCAGCCGGCGGAATAGCAGATGCGAGAGGATTTGTTGCGGCTCTGGCCTTAGGTGCTGAAGGCGTCCAAATGGGTACTCGATTTGTATGTGCAAAAGAGTGCACAGCAAATAAAAATTTTAAAGAAGCAATAGTTAAGGCAAAAGATAGAAGCACAGTAATAACTGGAAAAACTACCGGGCATCCGGTGAGAGTTTTGAAAAATAAATTAACCAATCGTTTCGAAGAAATGGAAGAAAGATGTGTTTCGATTGATGAATTAGACGAACTTGGCAGTGGTAAGCTTAGATTAGCAGTTATTGAAGGAGATGTGGATAATGGCTCTGTAATGGCGGGCCAGATTTCCGGTTTGATTAAGGATATAAAGCCTGCTGCGGAAATTATAAAAGATATTATTATTGATGCTGAAGATTTAGTAAAAAGACTACATAATTTTATTTAACAAGGAGGTTACCGTGTGGGCAAGATAGCATTTATTTTCCCGGGGCAGGGCGCACAAAATGTTGGTATGGGTAAGGATTTATATGATAATTTCCCTATAGCACGTAGAATATTTGATGAAGCTGATAAATCCTTGAAAGAAAAGATATCAGAGATATGCTTTAACGGTCCGGATGAAAAATTACAAGAAACAATTAATACACAACCGGCTATTTTAACACATAGTATAGCATGTTTTTCCATACTAAAAGATAAAGGGATTATACCGGATATAGTTGCAGGTTTAAGCATCGGTGAATATTCCGCATTGGTTGCCGCTGAGTCTATAGAGTTTAATCAAGCAGTGCCGTTAGTGCAAAAACGTGGCAAATATATGCAAGAAGCGGTACCTCTTGGAGAAGGAACTATGGCTGCTATTTTAGGTCTTGAAAGGGAAGAAGTATTGCAAATTTGCGATACTGCTTCAGAGGAAGGAGTAGTCCAGGCAGCCAATTTCAATTGCCCAGGTCAGATAGTTCTGGCTGGTGAGGTTAAAGCAGTAAAGAAAGCAATTGAGCTGGCAAAAGCCAGAGGTGCAAAAAAAGCAGTAATACTTGCTGTGAGTGCACCGTTTCATTGCAGTCTGCTTAAACCGGCTGCTGATAAGCTAGCCAATGAATTAGAGAAAGTTGAAATAATGAATAGTAAAATTCCGGTAGTTTCAAATGTTAATGCTGAGATTGTTAGGAATAGCTGTGAAATTAAACAGCTACTGATAAAGCAAGTATTTTCTCCTGTATTTTGGGAAGACTGTATTCGATGTATGATAGGCTATGGTGCCGAAATATTTATTGAGGTAGGCCCTGGTAGGGTATTAAGCGGATTTATAAAAAAAATAAATAAAAGCCTGACAGTTTTAAATGTGGAAGACGCAGAATCGCTTTATAAGACGATTAATTATTTTGGAGGCTGAGCAATGAGTATTACGGATAAAGTATGCTTAGTTACAGGCGGCTCAAGAGGTATTGGAAGAAGTATCTGTTTGGAATTGGCAAGAAACGGTGCTCACGTTATTGTTAATTATTCTTCTGACGAGGAAGCTGCAACACAGGTAGTGAATGAAATAGAGCTTCTAGGGAAAAAAGCTAAAATGTATAAAGCCGATGTATCTAGTTTTGATCAGGTAGTAAATATGGTTGATAATGTATATAATGAATTTGGGAAGATAGATATTTTAGTTAACAATGCAGGTGTTGCAAAAGATGCTCTAATTCTTAGGATGACGGAAAAAGATTGGGATAAGGTGGTTGCAGTAAACCTAAAGGGTGTTTTTAATGCTTCAAAGGCCTGTGCAAAATATATGGTTAAACAAAAAGAAGGAAAAATAATAAATATTTCTTCTATTGTAGGTATTTGTGGAAATGCTGGTCAGGTTAATTATGCAGCAGCTAAGGCCGGTATAATAGGCTTTACAAAATCCCTTGCAAAAGAATTAGGTAGCCGAGGTATTACAGTAAATGCAGTTGCACCAGGATTTATAAAAACTGATATGACCTTCTCTTTGCTTGAAAAAGATGCCGATATTAGCAAAAATATACCATTAAAAAAAGTAGGAATGCCTGATGATGTAGCTAATGTTGTAGCCTTTTTAGCATCAAAAAAAGCTGATTACATAACAGGCCAGGTAATTGCTATTGACGGCGGTTTGACCTTATGATGGATTAACAAAGAAGAATTATTTTATAGGTAAAGCTGATTTAAAAAAATTGTTTTCTATTGTAAACTATAAAAGGATATAAATATAAAACAGATAAAGCTAGTTTAATATATACTAGGGCATGAAGCTGAGAAGGGAGGTGAAAAACAGTGGATGCAGAGGTATTAGACAAAATAAAACAAATTATTGCAGATCAATTAAGCATAGATGAGGATGAAGTTGTTCCAGATGCTTCATTTATTGATGACTTAGGAGCAGACTCTCTTGACATTGTTGAATTGATAATGGCCTTTGAAGAAGAATTCGATATAGAGATACCTGATGAAGATGCGGAAAAAATAAAGACTGTACAAAATGTTATAGATTATATAAAAAACCATTCCGCATAGTAATTAAACGTCCCGTAGCTTCATTTACGGGACTTTGTTTTTATATTATTTAGATGTAAATATTTTAACTAAGTGCCATATTCGGGAGTATCCCATTTAAATAAAAATTAAGATATCGTAAACTTTTGGGAGGATTAGAATGGATAAGAAACGAGTAGTAGTAACAGGAATAGGTGTAATATCACCTGTTGGTATTGGACTGGACAAATTCTGGAAATCACTTATAGAGGGTAAATCGGGTATTGATACAATTACTACTTTTGATACTGATGATTTGCCATCTAATATAGCCGGACAGGTCAGAGATTTTAATCCTGAGAATTATATTGAAAAGAAGGAAATTAAAAGCCTGGATAGGTTTACACAGTTTGCAATTGCAGCAACAAAAATGGCATTAGAAGATTCAAAACTGAATCTTTTGCAAATTGACAGAACAAGAGCGGGAGTTATATTGGGTTCTGGGATTGGTGGTGCCACGACATGGGAAGAACAGCATAGTGCGCTTTTAGAAAAGGGCCCACGGCGTGTCAGCCCGTTTTTCATTCCTATGATGATTATTAATATGGCATCAGGCCAGGTTTCTATGGCTTTTGACTTAAAAGGGCCAAATTTTACAGTTGTAACGGCTTGCGCTTCGGGTACTAATGCTATAGGAGAGGCTTTTAAAGTCTTGCAGAGAGGTGATGCAGACATAATTATATCAGGCGGTACTGAGGCACCTATAACAAAGCTTTCGCTGGCAGGATTTTCATCAATGAAGGCACTATCAACAAGAAATGATGAACCCAGTAAAGCTAGCAGACCTTTTGACAGGGATAGAGATGGTTTTGTGATGGGTGAAGGTGCAGGAATAATAATAATGGAAACACTTGACAGTGCGTTAAAAAGAAATGCTAGGATTTACGGTGAAATCATAGGTTATGGGTCAACGGCAGACGCATATCATTTAACACAACCATCACCGGATGGTGAGGGGGCAGCTCGAGCAATGAAAGCTTCTATACTGGATGCGGGGATTTCACCTAATGAAGTTGATTATATAAATGCGCATGGCACTTCAACGCCATTAAACGATAAGTTTGAAACTTTAGCCATAAAGAATGCATTTGGTGAACATGCATATAAACTTGCCATAAGTTCTACGAAATCTATGACTGGGCATCTACTTGGAGCGGCAGGTGCCATTGAGTTTATTGTTTCACTTCTTGCAACTTTTAAAAACGAGATTCCTCCTACAATTAACTACGATAATGCTGATCCCGAATGTGATTTGAATTACGTTCCCAATAGGGCAATAAATAGAACTGTAAATGTAGCTCTGTCAAACTCAATGGGTTTTGGAGGACATAATGCCAGTGTAATAGTTAAAAAATATAAATGAGGTAAAAGCATGTGTATAGATGAAAAAAGACTTCAACAACTTATGATTTTACAAGAAAATATTGGTATTCAGTTCAATAATCTGAATACCTTAAATCAAGCATTTATTCATCCCTCCCTTACTAATGAAAAAGAAAAACCATATCAAGAAAATAATCAGAGATTAGAATTCCTTGGCGATGCGGTATTAGAATTAGCCATAAGTGAGTATCTTTATAGGCATTACGATTTTCTTACCGAAGGCCAAATGACAAAAATTCGAGCATTTACTGTCTGTGAATCGAGTCTGGCTCAGATTGCAAGACAACTTTTTTTAGGAGATTATCTGATTCTGAGTAAAGGAGAAGAAAATACTGGTGGCCGAGAAAAAGTTTCCATTCTTGCAGACACACTGGAAGCATTAATCGGAGCTATATATATTGATAAAAACTATAAAACCACATATGATTTTATAATTAAAAATTTAGAAGCAATTATTTTTAAAGCCATCCAAGGTGAATGGGGCACAGATTACAAAACAGATCTCCAGGAAATCTTACAAAAATTTGATGAGGACAAAATACTTTATAATGTAGTAAATGAATCTGGGCCGGATCATGATAAGCTATTTTGTGTTGAGGTTGTCTGGAAAAATAAAATTTTAGGCAACGGTATTGGAAAGAGCAAAAAACAAGCAGAACAGAATGCAGCAAAAGAGGCTTTAGATAGAATGAATAATGAACTATAAAATATAATATTGCAAAAAGAAGGAAATTTGAAACCATCATAGAATATATATTGCAATGATATAATATAATAAATATTGCTAGATTAAGGGGGATATATGAAATGGAAGTACTAAAAGTATCAGCACAATCAAAACCTAAATCTGTGGCAGGAGCTTTAGCAGCTGTCTTAAGAGAAAATGGCGTGGCAGAGCTTCAAGCGGTAGGGGCAGGGGCTGTAAATCAAGCAGTTAAGGCCATAGCCATTGCGAGAGGTTTTGTTGCACCAAACGGAATTGACCTTGTTACCATCCCGGCTTTTGCAGAAATTGATATTGATGGTGAGGAAAGAACAGCTATAAAATTTATTGTTGAACCCCGCTAGAAGTAACCTATTGAACTAATACCTGTCTTAGGAGGCAGGTATTTTTATGTTTAAAGTCAATATTAATCTCATTGGTTCTTTTCTTTAAATACTTATGTTAAAATTGTAGAGGTAAGGAGGGATGCTTTTGTATCTAAAAAGAATCGAACTTCATGGTTTTAAGTCTTTTGCTGATAGGGTTGTATTAGAGTTTCAACCTGGAATTAATGCTATTGTTGGCCCTAACGGCAGTGGAAAAAGCAATATAATCGATGCTATACGGTGGGTGCTTGGAGAACAAAGTATAAAGACATTACGAGGATATAAGCTTGAGGATGTAATATTTGCTGGGAGCAATAAGAAAAAGCCCATGGGCATGGCTGAAGTTGCTATAACCATAGATAATTTTGATAATCTTATTCCCTTGGATTATTCTGAAATATATCTTGTCCGTCGAACCTTTCGTTCTGGCGAAAGCGAGTTCTATTTAAATCGAACTCCTTGCAGATTAAAAGACATTCAAGAAATACTTGTTGATTCCGGAGTCGGAAAAGATGGTTATTCTATAATTAGTCAAGGACAAATAGATGAAATGCTTACCTGTAAAGCGGAGGAAAGGCGAACTATTTTCGAAGAAACGGCAGGAATCGTGAAATACAGGATTAGAAAAAAAGATGCAGAAAAAAGACTGGAAGAAACCATGGATAATATATCCAGGATTGATGATATCATTACTGAACTTTTAAACCAGATGCAACCTTTAGCTGCTCAAAAAGATGTGGCACTGAAGTATAAAGAACTTGCTGCGGCTTTTACAGAAATAGATATTAATTTACTTTTATTTGAATTAGACAGTAAAGAGAAACATATAAAATATATAAAGGAGAAACTTGAAGACAAAGAAACATTATTAACGCAGTTGCGTAATAATATCGAATCGTCGAAAAAACAAATAAGCGAGTATAAAATACAACAAAGTGCTGTTGAGGAAGCCTACGAAAAAGCACAGGTAGAATTTTATGAGATAAACAGCAAAAAGAAAGATATCGAAAGAGATTTTCAATTGGCTACTGCTGAAAGAAACAGAATACAGCAAGAAAATGAGGATTTATCTAACAGCATAGAAAAGAAAAAAAATGAACTGCAGGCTGCTGAAGAAACTCTAAAATTAAAATCTGATGAATTAGAAGAAAAAATAGAAGCCATCAATGAGTTAAAACTTACAATAGACCAAAATGAAAAAAAACTAATTTCTGTAAATGATGAAATTAGTGAAAAGCAAAGACTTATCGAAAATGCTAAGGGTGATGTGATTAATTTACTGAACTATGTATCAGAAAAGAAGAATGTTGTTTCTGGTCTTAATAGTATGAAATTAACTTTAGAAAAGCGATTAAATCAGATACAAAATGAAGAATTGGAATTAGATAAAACAAATGCAATTACGTTAAAAGAAGTTTCAGATATTAAGGAAGAAATAACTCGCCTAGAATGCTTATCTAAAGAACACGAACAGAATATAAAAAAGCTGAAGGAAATTCTCAATCAGAAGATTGTAAAGTTTGATTATGACGAAAACATAAAAGCTCAAAAACAACAAGATTTAGCAACTATTGTTTCAAAAAAAAATACATTAAAAGAAATTACTGACAGTTACGAAGGTTATCAGTATGGAGTAAAAAATTTATTACTTGCTCTTAAAAATCAACGATATAATGACAATGGTATCTATGGTACAGTAGCTGATGTGATTTCAGTAAAACAACAGTATGAAGTTGCGATTGAAACTGCCTTAGGTGCAGCTATGCAAAATATTATCTGTGAAAACGAAGAGAATGCAAAAAAAGCTATAGAATATCTGAAAAAGCACGATTACGGTAGAGTTACTTTCCTGCCTCTTTCAGCTGTAAAACCACGGATTATGGAAGCTAAAGAGTTAAAGTTATTATCAAAAAAAGACCGCGTTTCAGAGGCAATTAACTTTGTAAAATTTGATAATAAATATTACCCGGTTGTTGCGTTTCTTCTTGGAAGAGTGTTAGTGTCGAATACCTTAGACGATGCTATATATATTGCAAGACGGTGTAACTTTAGCCTTAAAATTGTTACGATCCAAGGTGAACTTTTAAACCCAGGCGGCTCTATCACTGGTGGAAGCCAAAAGAGGTCAAACTTTTTACTTCTAAGGAAAAGGCAGCTAATTGAATTTGAACAAAAAATTGCTCAATTAAAAGAGCAGCTTAATCAAATAGAACAGGCCAATCTAGAATTAAAAAATGAAATTCAAGACAGCCAAAAAATTCTTGAAGAAAAAATCGATAATTTGTATTCTATAAAATCAGAGATGGCAGTTTTAAATCAACAGCTTCAGGAAAAACAAGGTGTTTTAGAAGAAAGATATCAACGAAAAAAGCAGCTAATGGAAGAAAAACTACATATTGAATTTGAAACTCAAGAAATATTGTCTCAAATTTCTTCAATTGAGACAGATATAGAAAATGTAGATAGCCAGAACATATCAGGCCAATCTAAGGTAAAAAACTTACAAAAAGATATAGACAAAAGTAAGGAAATTAAAGAAGCATTATCTGAAAAAATAACTAAATCAAAAATCGAATTAGCATCATATAATCAAGAAGAAACAAGCGTTAGACAAAGCTTACAAGCTATTAGGGAAGATATCGTGGCATGCAAAGATGAAATAAGGAAACTTGGAGAAAAGCTGGAAGAAAACAACAAAATAATCATATCATTTAATGAAAAGATTTCCGCATATAAAGAAAACATAAGCGTTCTAACGGATAAGGAACATGAACATCAAGAACTTATGGAGTCCTTAAGGGCAAAAAAAGAAATTATAAAAACCAACATAAACCAAGTTCAAACCAACCTGAATAAGTTCGAAAAAGACTATAATCAAACGGAAAAAACATTACAAAATAGTCGTATAGATGAGGCAAAAGTTATTACGGAATTAAATCAAGTTAAAAATCAATTATATGAAAGACATTCAATTTCTAATTACGAAAACTTGAAAATAAAAGATGAATTTGGTAGTATAGATGACATGAAAAAAAAGTTGGTATCTTTAAAAAGTGAAATTACAGCACTTGGTCCAATAAACATGCAAGCAATTGAAGACTATGATAATTTAAAGACACGATATGATTTTCTCAAATCACAGCGTGACGATTTAGTAAAAGCTAAAATTGACTTGGACAACCTAATAAAAGAAATAACTTATACAATGGAAGATATGCTCTTAGCATCTATAGAAAAAGTTAATAAGGAGTTCAATAAAGTATTTTTTGAGCTTTTTGAAGGTGGCAGTGCACAGCTAATTATTGAAGGTGAGGGCAGCATACTTGAGTGTGGAGTGGAAGTTAGCGCCCAGCCGCCCGGCAAAAAGCTCCAAAGTATTTCACTCCTGTCCGGAGGCGAAAGAACATTAACCGCTATAGCCCTGCTTTTTGCTATTTTAAACACAAAAGCAACACCTTTTTGTGTATTAGATGAGATAGAGGCAGCACTGGATGATGCTAATATTGTTCGCTTTACAAGGTATCTTAAAAAAGTATCAAAACATACTCAATTTATTATAATTACACATCGGAAGCCTACTATGGAAATAGCAGATGCATTATATGGTATATCCATGGAAGATGATGCTGTTTCAAAGGTTTTAGCCGTAAAAATGGAATAATAAAAATGGAGTGAGCACAATGGCTTTTATTGATAAATTAAAGCAAAGCTTAAGTAAGACTAGGGGGAGTTTTAGCGAGAAATTCGATAGTATATTAAAATTCAATAAAAAAATTGATGAAGAAACCTTTGAAGAATTGGAAGAGCTGCTGATTTCGGCGGATGTGGGTGTTATTACAACTCAGATGCTTATAGAAAAATTAAAAGAAAATTCAAAGAAGATAACTGCTGCCGAAGAACTAAAATCAGTTTTAAAAGAAGAGATTATAGATCTTTTTCCAAAAGAAAACATATCTTTGACATATCCAACTGTTATGTTAATCGTTGGAGTTAATGGAGTTGGCAAAACTACCTCTATAGGGAAATTGGCTAACATATATAAAAACCAAGGCAAGAAGGTTATTTTAGCCGCTGCGGATACTTTTAGAGCGGCGGCGATTGAACAATTGGAAATATGGGGTCAGAGAGTGGGCGTAGATGTAATAAAACATCAAGAAGGTGCGGATCCTGCATCGGTACTGTTTGATGCACTACAAGCTGGAAAAGCTAGAAAGGCCGATTTAATTATTTGTGATACAGCAGGCCGACTTCATACGAAAAAGAATTTAATGGAGGAACTTAAAAAACTCTACAGGGTTTGTCAAAAAGAATACCCACAAGCCAATGTTGTAAGTCTCATAGTTTTGGATGCTACTACTGGACAAAATGCTTTAATTCAAGCAAAGATGTTTAAGGAAGCCGTAGATTTCTCGGGAATAATTTTAACGAAACTGGATGGGACAGCTAAAGGGGGTATTGTTATTGCTATTGCTTCAGAGCTCGGGATACCTGTATGGTATATCGGAGTTGGAGAAGGCATAAATGATTTGCACGAGTTTAACTCTCAGGATTTCGTAGATGCCATATTTGCATAAAAAATAATTTTTGTTTGTTAAAATTGAAGATCAGCAATAAGCTTATTGGAAGGAAGATACTTATTATAACCTTCATTTCATATAAGTTTTGGTAAGAGAGTTAAAATTAATTTTAAAAAATAGTTGACTAACATTTGATTTTTATGTAAAATAACACCTGTAAAGTATAATTGCTTTACAGGTGAATTATATGGATAATATTACAAAACTCAACCTCTTATTTGATTACTACGGCGATTTTTTGACAAAGAAACAAAAAAATATATTTGAGCAATACTACCTAAATGATTTATCATTGGGCGAAATTGCAGAAAATGCAGGTATAACCCGACAGGGTGTTCATGATGTTCTTCGCCGCTCTCAAGAAACATTAGTTAATTTTGAAGAAAAGCTTGGTATGGTAAAAAAACATATACAACAAAGAAAAGAGATTGAAGAAATACTTGCACTTCTAAAAGAAATCGAGCCCGGGCTTGAACTTAGTTACAAAGAAAAATACAGGGATGTTTACAATCGTGTTTCTTCACTGTTGAAGGAAGGTGGTGTATAGGATTGGCTTTTGAGTCCCTTACTCAGAAACTAAATGATATTTTTAAGAAACTTAGAGGAAAAGGCAAGCTATCTGAAGCTGATGTTAAACAAGCTATGAAAGAAGTTCGGCTTGCACTGCTCGAAGCCGATGTAAATTTTAAGGTTGTAAAGGATTTAATTTCCAAGATAACTGAGCGAGCAATTGGTCAGGAAGTTATGGAAAGCTTGACTCCAGCACAGCAAGTGATAAAAATCGTTAATGAAGAGCTTACGTCGCTGATGGGTTCTACTCAGAGCAAGGTAGATTTTTCAAAAGAGATTACAATTATAATGCTGGTTGGACTTCAAGGCTCTGGAAAAACTACAACTGCAGGTAAACTTGGTAAATTACTTTCCAAGAATGGCAAAAAACCTCTTTTAGTAGCTGCCGATGTTTATCGTCCGGCGGCTATAACGCAGCTTAAAATAGTTGGAGAAAAAGTCGGGCTACCTGTTTTTACCATGGGACAACAGGACCCCATTGATATATCTAAAGCATCGGTAGATTATGCAAAAAAGCACAATCATGATGTAGTAATAATAGATACAGCTGGACGTCTACATGTTGATGACGACTTAATGAACGAACTTGTCAATATCAGCCATGCTGTTGACCCCAGCGAGATATTGCTTGTGGTAGACAGTATGACTGGTCAAGATGCGGTAAATGTAGCTGAGGAATTTAATAAAAGGCTGCAACTGACGGGTTTGATTTTAACGAAGCTAGACGGCGATAGTCGTGGTGGAGCAGCTCTTTCGGTTAAAGCGGTTACCGGTTGTCCTATAAAATATGTAGGAATGGGAGAAAAACTTGATGATTTAGAAATTTTTCACCCTGAAAGAATGGCTTCAAGGATTTTAGGGATGGGTGATGTCTTAACACTTATAGAGAAAGCAACCGCAGATTTCGATTTAAAAAAGGCTCAAGAACTAGAAGATAAACTCAAAACTCAGTCCTTTGATTTAAACGATTTTAAGGACCAGTTATCACAAGTTAAAAAGATGGGTTCTTTAGATCAAATATTAAACATGATACCCGGTTTTTCACAACAAAAGCTCAAGGGAGTTGAGATTGACGATAAAGAACTCAGTCGAGTTGAGGCTATTATTAATTCAATGACATTGGAAGAACGAAGCAACCCTTCTATTATTAATGGTAGCCGCCGAAAGCGTATTGCAGCCGGGAGCGGCACTGAAATTCAAGATGTGAATAGACTGTTAAAGCAGTACGCACAAACAAAAAAGATGATAAAACAATTTGCAGGGTCAGATAAGAGCCGCAAAAGAAGTAAACAGAAATTACCGTTTTTAAATTTTTAAAAGGAGGTGAAGAAATGGCTGTTAAAATTAGATTAAAGCGTATGGGTGCTAAGAAAAAACCCTTTTATAGAGTAGTAGTAGCTGATAGTCGTATGCCAAGAGATGGTAGGTTTATAGAAGAAATTGGTTATTATAATCCTTTGACAAACCCAATACAAATAAAGATTAATGAAGAAAAGGCTGTTGATTGGATAAAAAAAGGAGCCATTCCTACTGATTCAGTGAAATATCTATTTAAAAATCTTGGAATTTTGACTGAAAAAAAAACAATAGAACAAGAGCCTGAAGGCGAAACTAATTCACTATAAAATCAGTAATTATTAGGAACCTAAAGGAGGAAGTATCTGTGATAGAGTTAGTCGAATATATTGCAAAAGCTTTAGTAGACCATCCTGAAAATGTTACTGTAAATCAAGTGGAAGGTGAACAGTCTATTATTTTAGAACTAAAAGTAGATCCTGAAGATATGGGAAAGGTTATTGGCAAACAGGGAAGAATTGCTAAAGCGATACGCACTGTTGTTAAAGCAGCAGCTGCCAAGGAAGGCAAGAGGGTTGTTGTTGAGATTATATAGGTTTCTGAAAGAGCGGGGCAACCCAACCCTTTTGGGATGAATGTCTTTTGGTGAAAAGGTCATTTAGAATGTTTCAAGATAAAGCCTTTGTAAACCGAAGGAGAATAGCTTTGAATGAAAAACAGTACATTGCTGTAGGCAAAATACTCTCTTCTTGGGGTGTTAAAGGTCAAGTGAAAGTTGAACCTTTGACAGATAATCCAAAGAGATTTAAAATACTTAATGAAGTTTTTATTGACTTTAAAAGCCAAGTTGTTTCCTATAAGGTTGAATCAGTTATGTTTTTAAGACAGTATTTTCCTGTTTTAAAATTTGAAGGTATTAATTCGAAAGAAGAGGCAGATACTTTAAAAGGACATTATATTAATATTAACAGGAAAGATGCTGTAAATTTATCTGAGGATCGTTTTTTTATATGCGACATCATAGGTCTTCATGTTTTCAACGAATTTGAAACATATATAGGAACTGTTATAGAAGTAATTCAAACAGGTGCTAATGATGTATATGTTGTTGAAACAAAAGATAAAAATGAAATCCTCATTCCAGCAATTAAACAAGTAGTAAAAAAAGTAGATCTAAGAAATGGAATTATGATAATCAGACCGCTGGAGGGGATGCTGTAATGTTAAATATTTATGTACTTACCTTATTCCCTGAGTTTTTTGAAAGTCCATTTAGCG
Organism: Tepidanaerobacter acetatoxydans; assembly: GCA_022840405.1. Taxonomy (GTDB): domain Bacteria; phylum Bacillota; class Thermosediminibacteria; order Thermosediminibacterales; family Tepidanaerobacteraceae; genus Tepidanaerobacter; species Tepidanaerobacter acetatoxydans_A. Next base: position 10,307 of record JALHJR010000033.1, on the reverse strand, counting down.
TTAGTATAATAAAACGAGCTTGTGATAAAGGATTAGTCAAAATTGAATTAACCGACATAAGAGATTTTTCTCATGATAAACATAGAAAAGTGGATGACTATCCTTACGGCGGCGGATGCGGAATGGTTATGAAACCAGAACCGATTTTCGAGGCGGTAGAATATGTAGATAAAAAAATAAACGCTAAGAATCGCCGAATAATTTTACTGTCTCCACAGGGAAAAATATTCAATCAGTCTTTAGCTCAAGATTTATCTAAAGAAGAAAATCTGGTTTTTATTTGCGGCCATTATGAGGGTATAGATGAAAGGGTTAAAACAATAGTGACTGATGAGATATCCATAGGTGATTTCATTTTGACAGGCGGAGAAGTTCCGGCTCTTGCTATTGTAGACGCAGTAATTAGACTTGTTCCGGGTGTTTTAGGCAGCAGTGAGTCGCCGCATGATGAGTCTTTTTGTAATGGGCTATTGGAATATCCTCAATATACAAGACCGCAAGTTTACAGGAATCTCAAAGTCCCAGATGTGCTCCTATCCGGTAATCATAAAGAAATTGAACTTTATAGGCGCAAAGAAGCGTTAAAAAAAACTCGTGAAAAAAGGCCGGATTTATTTAATAAATTAGAATTAAAGAACAATGATAATAGACTTTTAGAATAAACTTCTTGTTTTTTTACAAGCTCAAATAAGTTATTGATTGCCAAGGTAAAGCCTTTATGTTATAATATGCTTTGCTGTGTTGTAGTGACTATTCTGAAATACGTAATATAGTGCAGGAGGAGGGAAGGTAGATGGATTTGCTAACTTCCGTGGAACAAGAACAAATAAAGAAAGATATTCCTGATTTTAGGCCGGGAGACACCGTTAGTGTATATACCAAGGTTGTCGAGGGTGGCCGTGAAAGAATTCAGGTTTTTGAAGGAATTGTTATTGCAAGAAAAGGTGGCGGCTTAAGAGAAACTTTTACGGTTCGTAAGATATCTTACGGTGTAGGGGTTGAAAGAATTTTTCCGTTAAATTCACCTCGAATTGATAGAATCGAAGTTGTAAAGAAGGGTAAAGTGCGTCGAGCAAAACTTTATTATATGCGAAAATTAAGAGGTAAAGCTGCTAGGATAAAGGAGAGGGACTGATAACAGTCCCTTTGTTATTTCACAGAGGTGGGCATTATGAATATTCAATGGTATCCCGGCCATATGGCGAAAACAAAAAAAATGATTAAGGACAATTTAAAGCTGGTTGACGTTGTATTGGAGTTGACTGATGCTCGAGCACCGCTTAGCACACATCTTCCTGATATTGATAGTTTAATAGGTAACAAGAATAGTATCATGATTATGAACAAAGCCGATTTAGCAGATAAAAAAATCACTGATATGTGGTTAAAATATTTTAAAAAGCAAGGTATTAAAGCTATAGCTGTAAACAGTCTAAAAAAATCAGAATTAAAAAACCTTTATAACTTGCTTGGAAATGTAAAGAAGAAAACGGTTCTAAGATCAACAAGATGTATGATTATCGGGATTCCTAATGTGGGGAAATCGTCATTAATTAACCAGATGGCTGGAAGAAAAAGTGCCAGAACTGCGGACATACCGGGCGTAACTCGAAACAAAATGTGGCTGAAAGTAGGTGACAATTTGGAATTGTTGGATACACCAGGCATTTTGTGGCCTAAATTCGAGGATAAAACGATAGGTATTAAACTTGCAATCTTAGGCTCAATCAAGCAGGAACTATTGGATTTTGAGAAGCTTTCGCTAATTCTTATAAAATATTTATTAGCAAATTATCCTCAGGCTCTTAAGGACAGATACGGAGTTGATTCTAGTACACCTGCGGAAATTCTAGAAAAAATAGCTCGAAATCGCGGTTTTTTGGTAGAAGGTGGAGTATTCGATATTAACAGGAGCGCAAAAACTCTGATAAATGAATTCCGACAGGGAAAGTTAGGAAGAATATCCCTAGAAAAACCTGAGGAAAAAGAAGGATTCTGGTTAGAGATAGCGAATCAAGATATTGTCTGAAGAAAGGGTTATTTCAAATGGATATAAAAAAAGAGCGGGCTAGAATATTAAAGCTGTATGATAGGGAACGAAAATTAAAACAAGAAGGCTTTACACTGGTTGCAGGGGTAGATGAGGCGGGTCGTGGACCTTTGGCAGGACCGGTAGTAGCAGCAGCTGTTATTTTGGTTTTGGATACAGAAATATTAAATTTAAAGGATTCGAAAAAGATAAGTGAAAAGAAACGAGAAAAAGTTTATGAGGATATAAAGAAAAAAGCAGTTGCATATGCCTATGATGTTATAGATGCTGATTACATAGATAACTATAATATTTTAAATTCAACCTTAATGGCCATGAAAAATGCAGTTGAGAAACTCCCTGTTAAACCTGAATATATTTTAGTAGACGCATTGAAAATACCAGATATTACTATACCTCAGGAATTTGTAATACATGGAGATAATATTTGTGCGTGCATAGCAGCTGCTTCAATAATTGCTAAAGTGGAAAGAGACAGGATAATGAGAAAATACGATCTTGTTTATCCTGAGTACGGCTTTATTAAGAATAAAGGATATGGTACTAAAGAGCATATAGACTCAATTAGAAAACACGGTATCTGTCCTATCCATCGCCGAAGTTTTTCCGTAAAGGGGTTGGAAATATAAAATTGAATACTAAAGAAATTGGAGCAGCAGGTGAGAAATATGCAGCCGAATATTTAAAAAAGAAAAATTATGAAATCCTTCAAATGAATTTCAGCTGTCGATATGGAGAAATAGATATTGTAGCAAGAGATAGAAAAAATATAGTTTTTATTGAAGTTAAAACCAGAAGGTCTACAAATTATGGAAAAGGCATGGAAGCAGTGAATTATAATAAGCAACAGAAAATAAAAAAAGTTGCATTATATTATCTTAAAGGAAATCCCCCGGGTTTTTGTGATATTAGATTTGATGTAATAGATATATTGATAGTTGATGAGTATATCGTTGAAATAGAACATATTGAAAATGCCTTTTAGGGAGTGATTTCGTGCTAGCACAGGTGAAAAGCTGCTCTATATATGGACTGGAAAGTTTTTTAGTAGATGTTGAAGTCGATATTTCAAGCGGTCTCCCGGCTTTTGATATAGTGGGTTTGCCTGATATTGCCGTTAGAGAGTCAAGAGAACGAGTAAGGGCAGCTATTAAAAATCAAGAATTTAATTTTCCCATAAAAAGGATTACGCTTAATCTTGCACCGGCAGATATAAGGAAAGAAGGGCCGCATTTTGATTTACCTATAGCTCTAGGGATATTGGCAGCTACAGAACAAATGCCTTCTGATACATTAAATGAATATGCAGTGATAGGAGAGCTTTCTTTAGATGGAAGAATAAGACCTGTGAACGGTGTTTTACCTATGGTAATTGCGGTTAAGGAAAACGGATTAAAGGGTATTATCGTTCCGTGGGAGAATATGGAAGAAGCTGCTGTTATAGATGATGTAGAAGCGATTGGCGTTAATTCTTTAAAGGATGCGGTTGCTTACTTTAAAGGCGAGTATAAAGCAAACAAAGTTGTGGACAAAGATTTTGCAAGACGCAAGATGCAGGATAATGATACTGTATTTGATGGAGATTTTTCTGAAGTAAAAGGTCAGGAAAATTTAAAAAGATGCCTTGAGATAGCTGCTGCCGGACATCACAATATGATTATGATCGGCTCTCCCGGCTCAGGTAAAACTATGATAGCAAAACGTATACCGACAATTCTGCCTTCAATGACTTTTGAAGAGTCACTGGAACTTACAAAAATTTACAGCATTGCAGGTCTGATTTCGAATCATTCAGGATTAATTAAGAAAAGACCTTTTAGGTCACCCCATCATACAATTTCAAGTGTGGGGATGGTTGGCGGGGGTCGTATTCCTAAGCCGGGAGAAATTACTTTAGCACATCACGGTGTGCTTTTCCTAGACGAGATTCCGGAATTTCCAAGAGACATACTCGAGCTTTTACGTCAGCCTCTGGAAGATGAAAGGGTTACAATTGCTAGGGCAAATGCAACAATTACATATCCTGCCAAATTTATGATGGTCGCCTCTATGAATCCATGTCCTTGCGGCTTTTACGGTGATCCATTTCATGAATGTACTTGTTCGCTGCACCAAATCCAAAAATATCTTTCAAAAATCTCAGGCCCTCTGATGGATAGAATTGATTTACAATTGGAAGTGGCGCCGGTCAAGTTTTCAGATTTAGAAGGCCCTTCGACTACTGATTCGATGACTATTAAAAAGCGGGTTGAAGATGCAAGGCTGATGCAATTGGAGAGATATAAAGAATGCAATATATACTTCAATTCACAACTTACTCCGGCTTTAATGAATAAGCACTGCAAATTAGATAAAAGTGGTAAAATTCTAATGAAAGAAGCATTCAAAAGCATGAAGCTCAGTGCTCGAGCTCACAGCAAAATATTGAAGGTTGCTAGAACCATAGCGGATTTAGATGGTAATTGCTCAATTAAAGAAAGTCATTTAGCAGAAGCTCTTCGATACCGAAATATAGATAAATACTATCAAAATCTTAAAATATAACAAAGTTGTGAAATGGGGAGACATTTTATGCAAAATAAAAAAGGATTAGTTTTAGTATATACCGGAGACGGAAAGGGCAAAACTACAGCTTCTTTAGGTCTAGCTTTGCGTGCCGTAGGCCACGGAGAAAAAGTTTATATTATACAATTTATGAAAGGTGATGAAAAATACGGAGAGGTCAAAGCCATAAAACGTTATCTTCCAAACATCGAATTAGTTCAAAAAGGTTTAGACAGCTTTGTTATAAAAGGAAATCCCAGCTTAGAAGATTTAAGTCTGGCCAAAGAAGGTTTAAACCTTGCAAAAAATATTATATCATCCGGAAAATACGATTTGGTTATATTAGATGAGATTAATGTAGCAGTAGATTATGGTTTATTATCGGAACAAGAAGTCCTTAATTTAATAGAGATGAAACCTGAGCATACAACTATAGTTTTGACTGGTAGATATGCTTCAGATATAATTTTGGAAAAGGCCGATATGGTAAGTGAAGTGCGTGAGATTAAACACCATTACAAACAAGGGATTGCCGCTCAACCAGGAATAGAATATTAACTTCGGAGGTAATTATGGCGGACAATGCGCTTTTAATAGCTTTAAATGCAATTCCTAAGCTTGGTTCTATTAAGATACAAAGTCTAACTGAAAAGTTTAAATGCTATGATGATTTTTCAAAAGCCAAGCCTGAAGATTTATTGGAAATACCTGGGATTGGAAAAATAATATGTGAAAATATAATAAAATCCAGGGAAAAAGTTGATCCAAACAGAGAAATTGAACGAGCTAACAAATTAGGAATAAAAATAATAACTTTATTAGATAAAGAATATCCAGAGTTGTTAAAACAGATCTATGATCCACCTCCGGTTCTGTATACAAAGGGTGAGATAGCTTTTCTGCATAACAAATCTATAGCTATAGTTGGATCTAGAAAAGCATCTGCATATGGCAAAAATGCAGCTATGAAGTTTGCAAAAGAATTAGCTTCGCTAACCATAAATATAGTTAGCGGTATGGCTCGTGGAATTGACTCATTTGCACATAAAGGAGCTATTGATGCCGGCGGTCCCACTACAGCAGTTTTTGGCTGCGGAATAGATATTATCTATCCGCCTGAGAATATAAGTTTAATGAAAGAAATATTAAAATGTGGTTGTGTGATTTCTAGTTTTCCCCTAGGGACACCGCCGCAAGCTGTAAATTTCCCTGCGAGGAATCGCATCATCAGCGGATTATCTTTAGGTACTTTAGTAGTAGAAGCTGCTGAAAAAAGTGGCTCGTTAATAACAGCTGACTTTTCGTTGGAACAGTGCAGGGAAGTCTTTGCAATTCCCGGCAGTATTTTTAACCCATACAGTCGAGGAACTCATAAGCTAATTAAGCAGGGAGCAAAACTGGTAGAGAGTATTGATGATATATTAGATGAGTTATACTTAGAAAGTCCTAAAAACTCTAATACAAATACAGCAGATAGTGTAAATTTACAAAATCTTAGTGAAACCGAGAAGAGTATTTTAGAAGTAATAGATTATCAACCCATTCAAATTGAGCAAATAATAAACTTATCACACAGAAATTCTCAGGAAGTAAATGCAGTATTAACTTGCCTTGAACTCAAAGGCTGTATATCAGCTCTTCCCGGAGGATATTTTGTTAGAAATTGACTTTTATATTAAAAAGTTATTATAATATGAGAAAGCTATTAATCAACGATAGCTATGATGCGTAAAAGGTGATTTTAAATGGCTAAATCTTTAATTATTGTGGAATCTCCAGCAAAAGCAAAAACCCTAAGTAAGTATTTAGGTAAAAATTACAAAATAGAGGCTTCAATGGGTCATATAAAGGATTTACCGAAGAGTCAACTAGGTATAGATATTGAATCAGGATTTGCGCCTAAATATATTACGATACGAGGTAAAGGCCCACTCCTTAACAATTTAAAAAAAGAGGCCGCAAAAGCCGATAAAATATTATTGGCAACTGACCCGGATAGAGAAGGTGAAGCTATTTCCTGGCACTTAGCAAATGCTTTAGACATACCGGAAAGTGAACCATGCCGCATAGAATTTTATGAGATTACAAAAAATGCTGTTTTAGAATCCCTCAAAAATCCCAGGACTATAAACACAGATTTAGTTGAAGCACAGCAAGCCAGAAGAATCCTAGATAGATTAGTTGGGTATAAGATTAGTCCCATATTGTGGAGAAAAGTAAAATGGGGTCTTAGTGCAGGCAGGGTACAATCAGTTGCTGTTAGAATTATCTGTGATAGAGAAAAAGAAATAAAAGAATTTATTCCCGATGAGTATTGGACAATTGATGCTAATTTAAAAGGCGATAAAGATAAAATCAGAGCTCGCCTTCATTCAAAGAATAATAAGAAAATAACAATTGAAAATAAAGAACAAGCAGATATGATTCTGGAGGAAATAAAGAATAAAACTTTTGAAGTTGCAGAAATAAAGACCAGTGAAAGAAAGAAGATGCCTCCCCTTACTTTTACAACCAGCAGCATGCAACAGGAAGCAGCTCGAAAGCTTGGATTTACAGCTAAAAAAACCATGATGCTTGCACAGCAATTATACGAGGGATTAGATATCAAAGGAGAAGGTGCAGTAGGATTAATAACTTATATGAGAACTGATTCTACAAGAATATCTGAACAAGCCAAGAAGGAAGCGGCAGAATATATAGGAGATAACTATGGCAAGGAATATTTAGGAAGTGGGTATACGGCACGCAAAAACAATAAAAAAAATGTGCAAGATGCTCATGAAGGTATTAGACCTACATCAGTAATAAGAACACCTGAAAAGGTAAAAGACTCACTTACAAAGGACCAATATAAATTGTATAAGCTTATATGGGATAGATTTGTCAGTAGTCAAATGGCAGCTGCTGTATATGATACAGTATCTGTTAGTATTAAGGCGGGAGAATATATTTTCAAAGTTTCAGGTTCAACTGTTAAATTTCCGGGCTTTATGTTATTATATACAGAAGGTTCTGACGAAGATTCTGAAAAAGACGACAGCAAAATTCCGCAATTAAAAGAAGGTCAGGTTCTCAAGTTACTAAAATTACTTCCGGAACAACATTTTACACAACCACCACCCAGATATACCGAAGCTATGTTGGTAAAGGTTCTTGAAGAGAAGGGTATAGGCAGGCCTAGCACTTATGCACCTACTATTGATGTCATACAAAAGCGCGGATATGTGGAAAAAGAAAAAGGACGTTTTAAACCGACAGAACTAGGGGAAATCGTAGTACAAATTTTACAAGAATTTTTCAGCGATATAGTAGATATAGATTTCACGGCAGAAATGGAAGAAAAACTGGATAAAATCGAGTCGGGTCATCAGAAACGTCAGGAACTGCTTGAATCATTTTATACTTCTTTTGAAAAAAAGTTAAAAATCGCTGAACAAGAATTAAAAAAGGTTAAAATTGAAGATGAAGTAAGCGATGAAAAGTGCGAGTTTTGTGGAAGAAACATGGTTATAAAGAATGGAAGATACGGTAAATTTTTAGCATGTCCGGGATTTCCGGAATGCAAAAACACGAAACCTATTATAACCGAAATTGGAGTGAAATGCCCCCAATGCGGTGGTAATCTTATAGTAAGAAAATCTAAACGAGGAAGAACTTTTTATGGTTGCTCTAATTATCCCAATTGTAAATTTGTATCTTGGAATAAACCGAGCGATAAACCTTGTCCAAAATGCGGAGCTTTAATGGTAATAAAGAAAACAAAAAATGGAGAACATAAAGTTTGTACTAATAAAGAGTGCGGCTATAAGTCAAAATAGGATGTATGAGGTGAACCCATGGAAAGTGTTAACGTGGTCGGAGGTGGTCTAGCTGGCTGTGAAGCGGCATGGCACCTGGCGCAAAATGGGATTAAAGTAAATCTGTTTGAAATGAGACCGATAAAAACAACTCCGGCTCATCTTACTGATAAGCTGGCGGAATTGGTATGCAGTAATTCACTCCGTTCCAATGAAATTACCAATGCAGCCGGGTTGTTAAAACAAGAAATGAGGGCCATGGGCTCAATTATCATGAAAGTTGCAGATATGACGAGTATTCCTGCCGGCTCTGCATTGGCTGTAGACAGGGAATTATTTTCCTCAAAAGTAACTGAACTAATAAAAAATCATCCTAATATAGAGTTTCATATAAAAGAAATATGCGAGATACCACCTACCCCTACGATTATTGCTACGGGTCCTCTTACCTCTGAAGGCATGTCAACAGCTCTTGCCGAACTGTTAAAAAAAGAATATCTTTATTTTTATGATGCTGCGGCTCCGATTATTACTGGCGAATCACTTGATTGGGATAAAGCCTTTTGGGGTTCAAGATATAATAAAGGTGAAGCTGATTATGTAAACCTACCATTTACCCATGATGAATATGATACTTTTTATAATGAACTGATTAATGCAGAAACCTATTCTTTGAAAGAATTCGAAAAACCGATTTTTTTCGAAGGTTGCATGCCTATAGAAGTAATGGCTAAACGTGGGTATAAAACCTTGCTTTTTGGTCCTTTAAAACCTGTGGGCATATTTGATCCTTTTACAGGAAAACAGCCTTATGCTGTTGCGCAATTGAGGAAAGAAAATGCCGAAGGTACATTATTTAATATGGTTGGCTTTCAAACCAGTTTAAAATGGGGGGAACAAAAAAGAGTATTTGGCCTTATTCCAGGAATGGAAAAGGCTGAATTTATACGCTATGGTTTCATACACAGAAATACGTTTATAGCAAGCCCCCTTTATTTAAAACCAACTCTAGAATTTAAGGCTTTACGCGGACTGTTTTTTGCTGGTCAAATAACGGGAGTTGAAGGATATATCGAATCAGCAGCTTCCGGAATTGTTGCAGGAATAAACATGAAAAGGTTTATTAGAAAAGTAGACCCTATTGCTTTACCACTTGAAACCATGACTGGTGCTTTGTTAAATTTTATAACATCTTCCAGTCCCGAAAATTTTCAACCCATGAAAGCGAATTTTGGTATTTTACCTCCATTGCAAAATGATATAAAATCAAGTAAATTAAAGAAAATCCTCTTAAGTCAAAGAGCTTTAGATTCAATTAGACAATTTATTGAATATGAAAAAGTTTTTTCAAAAGAAAATAACAAGACAATATATAAATAATTTAGAATTTAATCTTGCATTAATTAAAATGTTATGGTAGTATATTAAATGTTATGATTAGTACCCAAAAACTATAGTTTTTTAAAACCATATTAGCCATTTAAGCCGCAATCATACCTTGAAAACAGAATATCTTAGACAAATGTTTCTGAAATGAAGATGCAAGAGTCTTTATACGGCTATCCAGTCTATTCTTTATTAGCCTTTTACAGTTAATGGCCGATATTTTAAATCCTAAGTGGATTTTTGAGCGCACTAATCCCCTGACAGGTAGATGGTCAATATTGTAGCGCCTTCTTAACACAGAGGGTATGCCTTCAATCCCAGCTCTTTTACTGGCAATCTTTTTATACTCAACGGTTTTCATTTCTGCCATAAGCTTTGCTCTATGGAGTTTTGTTTCAGTCACTTGGAAGAAATATCTCTTCTTCTGCGATTTTAGAGGGCAGTTTGGAAAGTTGGGGCAGCTATCGCAGATTTCTTTTGCAAAGTGAGCTGTATAAATTCCTCTTTTGAAGGTGCTCTTTACAGGTTTA
>JALHJR010000081.1:0-4119 GCA_022840405.1 Tepidanaerobacter acetatoxydans | reverse complement strand
TCTGCCATTTTAAAGAGTTCCTCCGCATTGACTTTAAGTGTAATTCGCTCTGGATAAAGAACCATATGAAACTCTTCGTACAGTTCCCGGGTCACTTTTTCCGGTTGATCTCCTTATTTTATGATGGTAAATTTCTTAATGATTGATTGATCCCCAATCCTTGCCCGGCATATATACAATCCTGCTGGATAATTGGAAAGATTAACAGAGCTGACCAATTCGTTAGTCAATATGCTGCTGACTTCTGTTTGATGTATAATTTGACCTTTTAGGTTATAGATTTCAATTTTCAGGGGCATTCCTTTGTTTATATCAACTCCCGATATTGAAATTATGATTTCACCGTTAGTTAGTGCGGGATTGGGACTCAATCTCATTTGTAATTGATCCGATAATTGGGGCATACTGGGGTCATCATTGGCAACCATTCCAGGATTACCAGCATAGATAAACACATAACCTGGGAAATCATGATATGGCCAAATACCTTCTTCCATAGGTGCAGAGATTGCGATGTCATCATATCCATCGGCATTATAGTCTCCAACGGCAACATCACGTCCAAAATTTTCTAAATTATTAACTTTTAGCCAATCCGCCTGTCCATCCATATTAATGCTACCAAGCCAGACGGCAAACCCTCTTAGTGTATAACTGGCTCCAACTATGTCACTGAAGCCATCCCCATTGAAGTCACCGCTATTCACTCCTTGAACAGAAGCATTGCCAAATAAAACAGGATGTAAAATAACATTGGGACTTAGAGGAAGATTGGCATCTGTTCCGAACCAAACATTCATTCCATGGCTATCTATATAGCCCAGAAAATCGTCGAATCCATCATTGTTTATATCCCCCAGAGGTTTACACTTCCGGGTGATAGCGTATGGGGTTTGGATCAAGAGGGTAAAATCAGAGAATAATCTACTACTGTTTCCATAATACACTCTGACGGTAGCACTTTCTTCTTCAAGATATCCAAGGGAGAAGTCATAAAATCCATCGTTATTGATATCACCTATCCCAGTAATTGCATGAGCATAGTTATACATTCCAATCCCGGAGAGGATCACCTGGCGTTGAAAAGTTCCTCCCCATACAATATCGAACTGTAAAATGTTATTCATAGTATATGAAATTCCCATATCATCAAACCCATCGCCATCTACATCATCTAGCCTATCAAGCGTCCAAATTACCTCATTCGGTTGTGCTAATTCAATCCTATCAGGGGTCAATAAATTGCTTGTTCCTCCATAAAAGAACATGAATCTGGTACTTTCAGGAACATTAAAAATACCATCCGTTATCAGTAGGTCGTCATAGCCATCTCCACTAATATCGCCAACATTTATGATTGAGCCAATCACCCTTTGCATTCCTTCAGGAAAATCTCCTTCCAGGGTCATAGCTGGCTCAGATGTGGAGCTAAACCCGGGTCCACCATAGTAGATGTAGACCTTACCTCGAGATGGACTCTGTTGATAATGATAACCATATGCCATTGAATACACTATTAAATCATCTATACCATCGTGGTTAAAGTCTAAATTTACTAATTTGTAACCAAAAAAAGAGCCGTTATGCTCTCCTTCTAATAGGGCTATCAGCGGCATATCATTTAAGGCATAAACAATATAGATGGGCATAATTATTAAAAAGAAAAGTAAAACACATCTCCTTGAAAACAACATTCCTCCCTTCTTGATTCTTAATTTACGAGTTAATTGCATATTACACCTCTCAAAAACACTTAATATCCCTTAATTTTCTCAGAGTTTCACCCTATGTTCATAATTATATCTTTAAAACTGATGGTTATTGAATACACTAAATTTATAATTTACAATCTAATCCATTTTGAAAAAAAACAAACAAAATGGTAAAGAATTTTTTCTATCTCATTCTTCCCCATGCTGATTTGTAAGTTTACAGGGTAGTGCTTCCTGGATCCGGATCAATGATCACCTCAGAAACCGTAGAAAAGGCATGATCGAAGCATTGAGTTCAATATCTACCATATTCAGCCAACTACCATAATTGAGTTTATAGATAAACTCGTCTCTGTCAATCAAGACCTTTGCTGTTTTAAGGAGGGAAGACTTCCTAAAAGGAGCCTATTGTATGAGTGCCCAGGCTATCCATAACCAGGATAATCTCATTACCTTCGCTGTAAAGATTGGCAATTGAAGCTATGAACATTGCCTAATCTTGCTTTTTCTTGAACTTGGTCACTTAAGTGTAGCGTTTGCTAGTCAATAACTCGAAATCTACGAAGATATTGCACACTCCGTTCAGTTTGTACTCGTAATCATACTTTGCAGGAGAAACAGGATATTGGTGATTGGTACCCTGTTTTCAGCAATCTGTTGTATAGGAGTTTCATCCATTAAATAACTAGATTCTGTTTACTGTACTTTTTTCGTATACATCTAAGATTACTTTCATTCTGGACACAAACTCACTGCTTTATTGGAATTACCTACATAATTAATTTCAAAGGCTTAGTATTATTTCGCTCGCATAATTACAAAATATGATTTTGTTGTCTTCTGAGTTCACAAACTGGGGGTCAATATGAATCGTATCCATGTTAACGACACAATGACTGCTGATGAGTTAAAGTTAAGGATGTGCAACAGCAAAGATATTCAAGAGCACAATCGCTGGCAGGCATTACATATATTGCAAAAGCAAAGGATTATCGGCTCAGGAGATAGCTGATATTATTGAAGTATCTAAATACACAGTCTATAAGTGGGTGTATAACTTCAATCATATGGGAGAAGAGGGTATAGTTAGTCATAGTAGAGGTGGTAATCGCACTTCATTTCTCAGTTGGCAAAAGAAAGAAGAGCTTCTATCCGAGATTGGCAAACGAGCTGAAAAGGGTCTGTTGGTAGTTGTCAAAACGATCAAAGCAGAAATAGAAGCCAGGATAGGGAGGACAGTCTCCAAGGATTATCCCTATGATTTGTTGTATCGTCATGGCTGGAGAAAAGTAGTTCCTCGACCTAAACATCCCAAGCAAGATACTGAAACCCAGGAAGACTTTAAAAAAACTTCCGGAATACCTGGCAGCCGCCTCGCTAAGTTTTCAACCCAATGATACAAGACCCATTCAGGTATTTTTTCAAGACGAAGCACGCTTCGGAAGAATCAATACTCCTGTCGCCTGTTGGGCTCCTAAAGGTCAGAGACCTACAGTTTCGAAACAGATTGTAAGACAATATTTATATGCCTACTCAACGGTGAATCCGGTAAGTGGTGACATCTTCTCTATCCTGGCTCCCAACTGCGATACCGATATTATGTCGTTATTCATTGAGAACTTCTCTAATGAGTATCAGGATTACCGAAACATTATGATTATGGATAAAGCTGAATGGCATACCACCAGCTACCTGAAAAGCTTTGATAATGTCCGATACATCTTCCTACCTCCGTATAGTCCAGAATTGAATCCAACAGGACACCTGTGGTCAAAGATTAGATACCTGAAATTTAGAAACATAACCTTCTATTCAATAAATGAAGTTATGAATGCTCTGATTGAGTGCTTAGAATACCTTGAGGAAAACAAGGATATGGTCTCAAAACTAACTTATTTCAAATGGCTTAATTTGGATGTATGAAAGCGAATTGGTATAAGTTTATTCTGTTTAGAATATGGCAGATACTCGTATGAGATATCGCATCTACATACTCCAACTACACAATTTTACCAGTAAATAAATGCAAAGACCACCTGAGACAACTCTCTGATGCTTCGTTGCAACAAAATGCTACTAAGCGAGGTTGAAGATAACTGTCAAATTTTTTAACATATGCTTGTTTTTATTTCCCAGGATGCATAACTGGATAGAAAACATCCTAAACCAACTTCTTTTAGTCTGTCTATCGTTTTCATCCTCACGCGAGTGATATTGTGATTACTTTTTAGAGTACCTGCTTGCCTTTTCTTCCTCGTTACAGCTAAATAAAACCATCGTATCTTTAACCCTTGCTACTGGATGAACCCTTACTGACAATGGTTTTGAGCCCATCTTGGCTCTTTCTTTTCTATTCCTTGACTGGGAAGCTAAGTGAGAGGTAGGTAACAGATATGATAAAATAAAG
>JALHJR010000002.1:0-110839 GCA_022840405.1 Tepidanaerobacter acetatoxydans | reverse complement strand
CTGAGTCGACCTCATTGTGACAATGACACTCGAACTCATGCCATAACTAGAGTATACCAAGGAATAGCAATTAATATTCGTTTATTGTGGCGTGGAAACGCGTGGGAATTCTGAGCGCAGCGAAGAATCTTATTGACTTTTGTATTTTAAGTGATATAATACAAATTCGTTAGACATCTAAGTAAATTAGAGAGTGAGGATTTAAATGAATTGTTTAGACCCTGAATCAAATTATGCTCTCTTTCTAGAGATTGCAAGATTACATTACCTGAAGACGCATAGGTCGTTTCAAAAAAAGGATGTTTATCCTGGACAGCCGCCTTTGCTGTTTGCACTTTATAAAAACGACGGACAGAGTCAAGCGGAACTTGCACGCAGCTTAAAAATGAAAGCTCCTACTGTTACCATTATGCTGAAGCGAATGGAAAAAGCAGGAGTGGTAAAAAGGGTCCAAGATGAAATTGACCAGCGGGTTGTGCGCGTATACCTTACTGAATATGGAAGGAAACTGTGCAAAAGTATCTATAAAGAAATACAATGCATAGAAGAAAGAATGTTTAGCAGGCTATCAAATGAGGAAAAGAACATTCTCAACAGTCTTTTAAAAAAAATAAGGAATAATCTTAAAGAATCTATTGAGGCTAATAAGAGGTGATTAATTTTATGAAAAAAATCTTAAGTAATTTAAAACCATATTGGCCATTCATTTTAGCATCATTGGTCTTTATATTCTGCCAGGCGATGTCACAGCTGATGCTGCCGTCGATGCTTGCAGATATCGTAAATACCGGCATAGTAAACACAGATACCGGTTACATTCTTGCGGTAGGAGGGAAAATGCTGTTTGTAGCTCTCGGTGCTGTAGCCGCAGCGATAGCGGCAAGTTACTGTTCTTCCAGGGCTGCTATGGGTTTTGGTAAGTCACTTAGAGAAAGTATTTTCGAGAAAGTAGAAAGTTTTTCCCTTAATGAATTTAACAAAATAGGAACCGCCTCTCTTATAACAAGAACCACAAATGATGTAACTCAGCTGCAAATGGTTGCAATGATATTTTTTAGAATGGTCGTAATGTCTCCCATAATGGCTATAGGTGCTATAATAATGGCCGTATCTACTGCACCAAGCCTGTCTTTTGTTTTTTGGATAGTTGTACCTATAATAGCAGGGGTAATAGTAGTATTATCAAAGTTTTCATTACCTCTTTTCAGAGCCATGCAACTCAAAATCGACACCGTAAACAGGGTAATGAGAGAAAATCTCACGGGCGTTAGAGTTATTCGAGCCTTTAACCGAGTAGAACACGAGAAAAAACGCTTTAATGCTGCAAATATCGATCTTACAAATGTGGCTATTAAGGTAAATAGGCTAATGGCTATAATGATGCCCCTTATCATGTTGATATTTAATGTTACAACTGTTGCCATTGTGTGGTATGCAAGCCTTAAGATAAACGCGGCAATGATGGAAGTAGGAGATCTTCTTGCTTTTATACAGTACGCCATGGAAATTATGTTTTCTACAATGATGCTTTCTATGATGTTTATAATGATACCGCGTGCAGCTGCATCGGTAGAAAGAATCAAAGAAGTATTAAATATGGAACCTGAAATAGTAGATCCCGAAAATCCTGTCATTCCAAAAGAAATAAAGGGAATATTAGAGTTCGACGATGTAACATTTAAATATCCTGATGCTGAAGAATCAGCACTATCCAATATATCTTTTAAGGCACTGCCGGGACACACTACTGCGATAATAGGTGCCACAGGTTCAGGAAAGTCCACTATTTCAAATCTTATTATGAGGTTTTATGATGTGACCTCCGGCAAAATAACCATAGATGGAATTGACATAAGAGGCATCCCGCAAAAAGTTCTTCGTTCATGGATAGGTTATGTGCCGCAAAAGTCTGTCTTGTTTACGGGCACGATTGCCGAAAATATAAGATATGGCAAAGAAGATGCCACAGATGAAGAAGTGCGGCATGCGGCAGAAATTGCCCAAGCATCAGAATTTATAAACGGAATGAAGGATGGTTTTGATACCATGATTGCAGAAGGCGGCCTTAACGTTTCGGGTGGACAAAAGCAGAGAATTTGTATTGCAAGAGCAATTGTAAAAAAGCCGAAAATATACATGTTTGACGATAGTTTTTCTGCATTGGATTTTAAAACAGATGCTAAGCTTAGAGTAGCATTAAGCAAAGAAACCAAGAATTCTACTATGATAATCGTAGCTCAGCGTGTCGCAACAGTTATGAATGCAGATCAAATCATTGTATTAGATGAAGGCAAAATAGCAGGCATAGGCAAACACAAAGAGCTCTATGAAAACTGTGAAACTTACAGGAATATTGTTCTTTCGCAGCTTTCAGAGGAGGAAATAGCATGAGCAGTGAAAATGAGAGAATTGACAGCCACAAACTAGGAGGAGCAAGAGATAAAAAAGGTCATGGCGGCGGACCGCCTATGGCAAGGGCCATGGAAAAGCCTAAGGATTTTAAAGGCAGCTTAATGAGGCTTTTAAATTATATAAAACCGTATGTGCCGATAATCCTAGTCGTGTTTTGTATGGCAGCCCTCGGCACAATATTTAATATCTTAGGTCCAAAAATTATGGGTATGGCAACAACCAAGCTTTTCGAAGGTTCTATGGCTATACTGCATAATGAACCCGGGGCCCATATAGATTTTCCCTATATAATCCACATTTTACTTATATTACTTGGCCTATATATATCAAGCTCTGCATTCAGCTATATTCAGCATTATATGATGGCCGGAGTAGCCCAAGGCGTAGTAAGAAAAATGAGAGCAGATATAATGGAGAAATTGAACAGGCTACCCCTTAAATTCTTTGATGCAAACCCATATGGAGAAATTTTAAGCCGAGTCACAAATGATGTAGATAATATAAGTTCCACACTGCAGCAGAGTATGACTCAACTGATTACTGCAATTGTTACCCTTATCGGCGTAGTTGTAATGATGCTGACAATAAGCCCGATGCTGACATTGGTTACCGTGATAACACTGCCGCTAAGCTTATTAGTCATAAGGTCTATCGCCTCTCGTTCTCAAAAATATTTTGCTATACAGCAAAGAGTGCTTGGCAATTTAAACGGTCATGTAGAAGAAATGTATGGCGGTCATAATGTTGTAAAAGCCTTCGGACACGAGGAAGATGCTATTGAGGAATTTAAATCTATAAACGAGGAACTATATGGAGCATCATGGCGGGCTCAATTTGTTTCAGGAATAATAATGCCTATCATGAACTTTATCAGCAACTTAGGCTATGTATTTGTGTGTGTTGTTGGAGGAATAATGGTGGCCGGCGGACGTATCACAATAGGTAATGTGCAGGCTTTCATCCAGTATTCGCGGCAGTTTACGCAGCCTATAACTCAAACCGCCAATATAGCCAATATCATTCAATCTACAATTGCGTCAGCTGAAAGAGTCTTTGAAATATTAGATCAAGAAGAAGAAATACCTGACAAAGAAGATGCGACAGTTGTTGAAAATGCCGAAGGATATGTAGATTTAGACCATGTGCATTTTAGCTATAAGAAAGATGAACCTTTAATTGAAGATTTAACAATAAACGTAGAGCCGGGACAAATGGTTGCTATAGTTGGACCTACAGGCGCAGGAAAAACAACTCTTGTAAATCTTCTTATGAGATTTTATGAAATAGATGCAGGCAAGATAATGGTAGACCATACAGATATAAGAGATATTAAAAGAAGCAATCTTAGAAGGATTTTTGGAATGGTTCTTCAAGACACATGGCTTTTTAACGGCACAGTTAAAGAAAATATAGCCTATGGAAAAGAAGGGGCTACTGATGAAGAAATTATAAGAGCTGCTAAGGCGGCTCATGCTCATCACTTTATAAAAGCACTTCCTAAAGGCTATAACACGGTTCTTAACGAAGATACTTCCAATATTTCCCATGGAGAAAAGCAGCTTATTACTATTGCACGAGCTATATTGGCAGATCCTGATATATTAATACTTGATGAAGCAACCAGCAATGTTGATACCTTAACGGAAATATCCATTCAAAAAGCCATGAAGGAACTTATGGAAAATAGAACGAGCTTCGTTATCGCTCACCGTCTATCCACTATAAGAAATGCGGATAATATATTGGTTATGAACCGCGGCCGAATAATAGAACAAGGCACCCATGAGGAACTAATGGCAAAAGGCGGTTTTTATGCCGATCTATACAAGAGCCAATTTCTAGGAGCTTTTGCGGAAGATCAGGAGGCAAATGTTATGTAAAAAACAGCAGGAGTATTTTCCTGCTGCTTTTCATGCTTCTTGTCATGATACCTTTGTAGATACATATACAGGATCGCGTCAATTTTTTCCTTATTGACACCTTTATTGGTGATGATATATAATAGTGCTAATTGACAAATGACATATTCAAGAAGCATTGAAGGGGAAAGTAAAAAGACAAAAAGTTTTAAACAGAAAAGCTTGCAGATCAAAAGGTTTTAAGCAAACAGTCTTTTGAACAATCCCACCCCGGAGCTTACGGCGATGAGCCGGTACGGAGCACCTACCGTTAGTAGGGGAAAGGTATAATCTTGATAGAATTCAAGTATACTTTAGAGTGGGTCTTTCAGACCAAAAAAGGTGGTACCGCGGGAAGCAACCTTTCGCCCTTTGCAGGCGAAAGGTTTTTTATGTTCTCTATTAATATATTAAAGTATAAAAGATAGCGATAGGAGGATATCCAGTGCAAAATCAGAAAAGTGTCGGCATATTTGGTGCCGGGTCCATAGCAGAAGCGATGCTGGATGGGATTTTAAGCCAAGACATAATGCCGCCTGGAGATATATATGTAACGAATAAACAAAACGATGATAAGCTGCAGCTTTTGAGAGAAAGATATAATGTCAAAACTACAAGAGATTACGAAGAAATTCTTTCAAAATGCAGGTATTTGATTATTGCCGTAAAACCCGTAGATGTATATGAATTACTCATATCACTTCAAAAACTTGTAACAGTAAACCATATTATTATTACTTTGGCTGCCGGAATATCTACAAAATTTGTAGAAACTGTTTTGGATAAAAAAGTACAAGTTATAAGGGCGATGCCCAATACTGCCTGCAAGGTAAGGGAATCGGCTACTGCTATTACTTTAGGCAGCTATGCTACAAAAGAAGCTCAAGATTTTGCCGAAGAAATATTTTCTTCCATAGGCAAGGTGTCGATAGTTGAAGAAACAATGATGGATGCAGTGACAGGCCTTTCGGGCAGCGGACCGGCCTATGTGTATCTGCTTATGGAAGCAATGATTGAGGCCGGAGTAAAAGTAGGCCTGCCTCGCTGGCTTTCTGAGGAATTGACGGTTCAGACAGTATATGGAGCGGCCAAAATGGTGATAGAAACCGATGAATCTCCAAAAAAACTAAGGGAGCAGGTTACCACACCTGGCGGCACTACCATGGCCGGCATAAAAGTTCTGGAAAAGGCAGACTTTGCCGACTTACTTATTAGAGCTGTTGAAAGTGCAGCAGGAAGATCTAAAGAAATGATGAAAGAACGCAATTGTTTACACAAATTAGAAAATGTGTTATGATACTCATGTAGCAGATGGCATAGTTAAAAGATTTAAGAAAATAAAGAAGAAGAGACCGATCATAGTAGTCTCTTCTTTTGACTTTAGTTACTAAAATTTGTTGTCTTAATTTGCATAATCAGATTGCTTTGTCAATTGTTTCCGAATCGTTTTTAGTCGGGGTATCTTCGTTGCCTGCAGAATTTGCTGCTAAAGTATTCTCAATTTTCTTTGCACATTTTTCACAAATGTTTTTTCCATCGAAATTGATTAAATCTTCAGCACTGCCGCAGAAGATGCAAGCCGGCAAGTATTTTTTTAAAATAATTCTATCCGTATCTACATAAATTTCCAGTGCATCTTTGACGGAAATACCTAATGTGCGTCTTAATTCTATAGGTATAACAACGCGACCCAGACCATCAACTTTTCTGACGATTCCCGTAGACTTCATTATTATTTTGCCCCCTTAATTCATATTTCGACATTTACCCCAGTTAAAATACTACCAGAAATGACAAAAAAAGTCAACATGCAATTGCAAATTTTTACTTATTTCAGGCAGGTGGTAATATTATGTTCGAACTAAATATCAATTTAAAGCAAACGTTTGAAGAAACAGCAAGGGCCATGCGCTGGCGATTACAGCAAAAGCCCTCTGTAGATGCTTTGCGTTTCATGGTAGCTCATAAAGGTATCGGTAGTTTTAAAATGTGCCAAAAGCTTGACTGTCGAGGCCTGTCGAATATTGCCAAAAAAGGTAAAATAGTTGGCGTGGACGGTTCCACCAACAATGCAGGTGGTCCCTTTCCGTATTTATTTACGCTGCAGCAAGCACTAGCCAAGGTATGCAGCAGCAAGGAAGAAGACGTCGTTATAACTGATGCCGCCTCGCCGCTGATTATGAAAGACGTAATAACCGAGGAGGAATACAGAGATTTTATAAAGCGCAATCTTGCAGAACTGGAAGTAAAAGCGGCACTGGAGGCTCTCGATAAGTTTAATCCAAGGGTGGTTTTGCTTGACGGCTCTCTTGTGCGCTACAAGATTGAATCGGCACCAATGTGGGAAACACTGAAAAATCGTGCACTAGCTCAAGATGCTGTATTGGTAGGTGTTGTAGAGGGAATCTCAACAAATATAATCAGCAGTTGCCTAGAAGATGTGCTGAATCTTGGAGGATTTCCGGCTTCAGACTGGGAAATTTTGTTTGGGCTCTTGCAGGTAGGCGAAATATTAGAGATTGTTCCCGGCTTATTTAAAGAAGGTTTTCGCACATTTTTTATGCGCTCATCCCTTGACCCAAAGCCCATAGGTATTGACCTTTTGGAGGAGCAGCAGGAATATCTGGCAGAAGTGTCAAATCTTATATTTACCCTGACACCGCAGGATGGCAGAGGCATACCACTTTGGCTTGATATAATAGATAAGAATGTCAGGATTACCGATTCGGTAATGGAAGGCCTTTTAAATGCATATCTTGGGGAAGATTATGCGGAATTTTTAAAACCTAAGCGCGAAAGACGCCAGATGTAGGAGGGATTTTTGTGCAAATGCAGGTAGTAGGGCTTACAACACCTCAGGAAGTTTATGTTGCATCAAAAGATAGAAAGTTTCGTATAAACGAACTTTTAGTTTTAGAAGATCCATATCAGGGAAACCTTATTGGCGAAGTGGTAGAAAGCAATTCTTACAACAGATTCATACCGCTTTCCATAGGCAGCAGCATCCACGATGCCGATGTTCTAGAGTCTTTAAAGCATCTGGGATATTCCATCAGTGAAGATGAAATAAATATTGCAAAAGTCAAGCTGATTACCGAAGCCAATTTTCCGGTAGTTACAGGCAGTTCGGTGCGTTTGCCCGCATTTGATGAGGTGAGAGGGCATTTGTTAAAAGGTGTGCGGGAAGACGGGCTTTTACTTGGTGAAATTAAAAACACCGAGGAAACCGCTGCTACCATGGAAGATAACCTAAAAGGACTTTGTGAAATGTTTTCCGGCGGCAAACCTTATAAAACGAAAAATGTGCCGTTTTTTCTGGACCTCAGATCATTTCAGCAGTACCCGCATATTGGAGTCTTTGGCGGCTCTGGCTCGGGAAAATCCTTCGGCCTTAGGGTAATTATGGAAGAGATTATGAAACATGGATTTCCTGCTCTGATGCTTGACCCACACTATGAAATGGAGTTTTCTGAAAGCCAGGAAAGCAGTGAAGAAAAGCGAGATTTCAAGGATAACTTTAGAAAATTTCAGATAGGTGAACATATAGGCGTAGAATTTTTAAACTTATCCAGAGGCGATTTACTGGCACTTTTATCGGCAGTATCGCCATTGACCGAGGCCATGTCCAGCGCCATAGAATCGCTGCATCTTAGGGGCGATACATATCTTAGCTTTTCTAACCGCCTCGAGCTTTTAAGTGAAGCACTGGAGATGGGCCGCTTGAGGATTGAGCAGGCATTAAAACAGGATATGGAGCCTATGGAAAGAGAAAAACATGTTAAAATGCGCCAACTCCTTGAAGAATACCAAAACATCCCACTTCCATCGGTGCAGGGCATCGCATGGCGGCTTAGACGACTGCACAATTCCGGTCTTTTCAGCCATGATATAAAGCCGGTAAAGGAAGTCATGATGCAGGGCAAACTGGCAGTAATTCAAGGTCCTATATGGCTCCTGCAGGTATTTTCCACATATCTGCTTTCCAATATTTACCGCAAGCGCAGGGATTACAAGGACGGGGAACTGAAGGGTGAAACATCGGGGGATTATTTTCCGCCATTTATCATCGCAACAGATGAAGCTCACAACTTTGCGCCTAAGGGACGCGATGCAGCCACAAAGGGAATAATTACCGAGATAGCGCAGGAAGGTAGAAAATACGGAGTATTTTTGATACTTGCCACACAACGGCCCACGCTGCTGGACGAAACCGTAACCGCACAGCTAAATACCAAAATAATATTTAGAACCGTGCGTGCATCGGATATCGGTACTATTAGTGAGGAAACCGATATAAAGACAGAAGAAGCGCGACGACTTCCTTACTTGCCCTCAGGTGATGCCTTTGTATCATCGCCGCTTTTTGGAAGGACTGTGGCTATACGAGTGCGATTTCCCCATACCAGAAGCCCCCATACCCAAAATCCATTGGATGAAATACAGCTGCATAGAGAAAACTCTGAGGACAAACTCCTTGAAGCAATAAAGCCCCACCTGCCCATCTATGCTGCAAACTTTGCCCGTGCAGTAGAGGAAATTAACCGGCACGCCGGGGCAAACTACGAAGTAAGAACCCTAAAGGCAGCCCTTGATACACTTGTAGAAAACGGTAAACTCACAAGAAAGGCAAGCCCATTAGGCGATATTTACCAGGCGACAGATATTTAATATTAATCAGCAGTTAGCTTTTAATTTTGCCTTATCTTACTTTTAAACAAACTTATATTAAGATGAACATTATGCATGTTCAGGCTAAGCGTAACTTCATTGTGAAACATGAATGAAAATATATTACAAAAATCAATAAAATATGTTAAAAAATTATTACGTTTATATTATTTATACATTAGTTCAGCTTTTCAAAGAGCTAAATACTAATTTTTTTATCCATGAATGAAAAATAATTTCAAAATAGACTACATAATCATAAGTGATAAGCTGGGTGATGTGTGCTTGAGCTGCATTTTAAGGATTAAAAATTCAAAAAACAGTTTTACAGATTCGGAAAAAAGAATAGCTGAATATATAATGGAACATAGGGATGATATATACAATCTAACGGTAGAAGAATTATCTGCTGCTATTGGAACTAGTTCAGCCAGCATAGTAAGGTTTGCTCAGAAAATCGGATATTCAGGATACCAAGAATTAAAACTATCTCTAGCTGTGGATACTAGGCATAAGGATTTTGATGAAGAAAAGATATATGAGGCTATTTCAATCAATGATTCTACTGATGAGATTATGGAAAAAGTAGCTTTAGAAAATATTAAAGCGATAAAAGACACTTTAAAATTACTAGATAAAGAAGTCATAGATGAGGCAGTAGAAACTATAAGTTCAGCAAATAAAATCAATTTATGTGGGGTAGGAAGCTCTACCTTGGTAGCTGCAGACTTTCATTATAAACTTACGAGAATAAATATGCCGGCCAGCCTATACACAGATTATCATCTGCAAATGGTATCCGCAGCCAATATGCATGAAAAAGATGTAGCTATAGGAATATCTCATAGTGGTAAAACTTTTGAAACGTATAAAGCTTTGGAAACTGCCAAAAAAGCGGGTGCAAAAACCATTTCTATAACCAAATTTGGAGGAAATCCAATTAGCAAAATATCCGATATAAAAATTTACACTACTGAGGTAGAAAAACACCTAAGAATGGGAGCAATTGCGTCAAGGATTGCTCAGCTTACTGTGATAGATATACTATTTATAAATATAGTTAAAAAGAATTACGATGTAGTTTCGGATTATATTTTAAATACTAGAAACATCATAGCACAGCTCAAAATGAATGAATAAAATCTATTAAAGTGTTATGTTATATAGAAAGGGAAAGCAGTAAAGATTAATTTTTTTAAACGAAATAAATACATCGAAATCATTGCACCTATTACTGGGGAAATAATACCTATTGAGGAAGTCCCAGATGAAGTTTTTTCTAAAAAATGATTGGAGATGGGCTAGCTATAGAACCAAAAGAAGGAAAAGTTGTATCTCCGATAGACGGAAAGGTAGCTACGGTTTTTCCGACTAACCATGCTATTGGATTAGTTACTAAGGAAGGACTGGAAATTCTTATCCATGTAGGTCTTGATACTGTTGAATTAAATGGCGAAGGATTTAAGCGAATAATATCAATAGGTAGTCCAATAAAAAAAGGTGAAATATTAATGGAATTTGACATAAATTTACTCAGAGAAAGAGGGAAATCCCTAATTACGCCTATAATAATCACGAATATGGATAAGGTTAAAGAACTAAAAAAGAACATTGAAGAAGTTGAAATGGGAAAACAAACCATATTGAGTGTAGAATTAAATTAAAATAACTTCCATAAAAATATGCAAAGGCTTTAAAAGAAATAAAGAGCCTTTGCATATTTAACTTCCTTAGTCATATCAACCTTAATGAGCATTTCGACTTTTTGACCGTGCATTTTTCATGATCTACATAAATGCCAAAAAGGTCACTAAGAAAGTTTGTGCATAAAATAAGAAGTGCTAGTTTAATAAATTAGCATTGACTAAATTATTTAAAACATATAATCATATCAATATCAATAAAATGGAAAGTAAAGTAATTAACCTTATGCAGATCATAAGAAGAATTTCTCAGTGCTAGCATGATATATAAACGATATGGAATCGAAAAAATCAAAAAGTAATATAGATTGATTACACAGCTTCTAGGAGACAGAAAATAGATAAAGTCCTTAACTTTACTAGGAAGCAATGTTAAGGACTTATAAAATTTAATTAAGGAAGAAATATTATTATGTTATCTTGAAACTTATAAAATCTTGTGAACTTATTTTTTAGAAAGTTCTTTCTTGATTTGCTGCCAAACGTTTTCCGCTCGCATTAAACCAAAATCCTGAATATCAATACTGAATACTGGTATGCTATTTTTTGTTATTCTTTTAATTTCATCTTCTGCAAAGCGAACTTGGGGCCCCAACAGAATAATATCTGTTCCTTCCAGATTTTGTTCTATTTCTGTAAGTGGTATTGCCTCCACCGAAGCTTTCTGACCGTCTGATTCTATGCATTTTTGTAATTTTAGTTGCATAATACCAGTACTCATTCCGGCATTACAAACAATCAAAATCTTCATTTTATACTCATTCCCTCCGCTCTTTCTTAAGATACAAAACTATATATAAAAATTACTCATTTTCATGCATTATGGTTAGATTATACTATTTGTTTTGGCAAATAGCAATTAACTAAAATTAGCATAGATCAGAGAATACTATTTCAATAATTAAAGCAAAATCTTTTGTTATATTTCTTAAATTCATAGCATATTTAACAATCTTATTGTATTCTATAAATTGCTTATACCTGCTGTTTCTTGGATTAATTTCTGCTTTTCATATACTTTAAGAAATGGGTAATAAATTAGTCCATCGATAACAACGAGTGCAATTGCTAATATTATTGCTCGGTAGTCCATGGTCGCTAAAAATTGTCCGATCGGAGTTGGAATATTCCATCCAGGGTATATAAATGTCTTGTTTACTAAACCTATGTCCATACAAACATAGGATGCAATACCGTTAAAAGTTTGTGCGAAAACCCATGGGATGAAAAATAAAGGATTTAAAACAATCGGGAGTCCAAATATAATTGGTTCATTAATATTAAATAAGGCTGGTATAATAGAAATTTGCCCTATTGTTTTTAACTGTTTAGATTTACTTCTTAATAACATAAATGCAACGGACAAAGTAGCACCAGAACCTCCTATAACCATAAAATTCCACCACAGAGGTTCAGTCCAGATATGTGGTAATGCAGAAGGTGGCATGCCTGCAGCATATTGTGCTGCATTAGAGGCATAGTTGCTCATCATAAGGGGTTCAAGCATTGAAGTAATTGCTGTATTATGGATGCCAAACCACCAAACAATTTGTGTTAATATGGAACTTATGGCTAAACCAAAGACATTATCAATTGCGATTACTAATGGATGAAAACAGGCTAAGATGGCCTGCGGGAAAGATAGCCCGATAATACAATTAAAGAAGATACTTATTATGGTGCAGATAGAAGTAATAAACAGTATTGGAAAGATAGAAGAAAATGAACTCTTTAGCGCAGGTGGCACCATTTCTGGCATTTGTATAGTCCCAACTTTTTTATCAATTAAGAAACGATAAAGTTCTGTAATTATTATTGCAATTATAATGGAGGCAAATAAGCCTTCGCCACCCCAATAATCATTACTAATACCACCATCAGGAGTTTTACTGGAACATAATATGAAGAACATTAAAAGATTTAGCATGGGTGTTAGGATAGTATTCATTTTATAATAAGAAGCTAAATGGTATGATACTGCTAAACATACCCATAAGCTTATACTATAGAGTGTCATAGATCTTAGAAGTAAAAGCGGGGCACCATAATTTTCTATAAATAACTGCCAATTCTTGAAGAAAGTATAACCACTTTCTGTAACTGCCATGGTTGTATAATCGACTAGGGGTCTTGTTAAAATAATGCTAATGCTACCAACTAACATTATAGGCATACACATCATAAAGCCAGCCTGGATTGCTTGCAAATATCTATTACGTTGAATTTTTCCAGCAAAGGGTAATATAGTTTTTTCTATCCAATTCATAATATTACTACTCATTATTTATATTCCTCCCCTCGAATTTTGCAATTAAGTCTTTATACCAAAAATAGCTTTTTTTAGGTATCCTTTTATTGCCATTTTCAAAATCCACGTATACTAATCCATAACGTTTTTTATAACCATTTACCCAGCTATATAAATCCATTGAAGACCAAACATAGTAACCTTTTACATTTGCACCATCGTGAATTGCTTTTAGCATCCAACTGATAAATTCTTGAAGTATTTCTATTCTTTCATCATCATGGATTTTTCCATCTACAATTTCATCATAGCAACCATGGCCATTTTCTGTGATATAAATAGGAATATTACCATACTTATCCTTCAATTCCATAAGTTCGTCATACATGCACTTCGGATATATTTCACGTCCCCAAAGATTGCGTCTAACATTTTCATCATAAGCGGTTTCGAACCATCCCTTGATAACAACCCCCTCTCTTATATTAGATTTTGCCCCAACATTATTTATATTAATTCTTGTTTCTCCGGAAGTATAAGGTTTCACATAAGAACGACTATATATATTAGCTCCTAGAAAATCAACAGTTCCATTCATGAAAATTGGCTTATCCTCTTCTTTGACGAAAGATAAATCAATATTACTTTCTTTAAGTTTTGGAAATAAATCATCTGGAAAGTAACCTTTAATACAAGTATCAGTAACCCACTTATTATAAAATAGGTCTGCATTACGATATGCAATTTTACTTGTTTCATCATTTCCTTGCACTTCTACATTACCAGTAGCGTGAACCAAACCTATTTTGCCAATGTAGTTATGCTTATGAAATTCATTGATAGCTTTTGCACTGGCGAGCAATAAATGATACCCGACACATGCAAAGCGATTAAAATCTTGAACATTTGGAGGGTAAACACCAGCTAAATAACTGCAATAAGCATAATATTTAGGTTCATTAATTGTAGCCCATAGCGGCACCCTGTCGCCGAATGCTTCAAAGCAGATTTTAGCGTAATTCAAAAAATCATCTACAGTTTTTCTGTTTTCCCATCCCCCTCTTTCAGCAATAGCTGCTGGCAAATCATAGTGAAAAAGTGTTACGTTTGGGATTATCTTATACTTTAAGCAAGTATCGATTAGACGATTATAAAAGTCGATCCCCTTTGGATTTACTTTTCCTGTACCTTCAGGTAAAATTCTTGCCCAGCTGATGGAGAAACGATACGTATTTTGACCACATTCAGCCATCATTTTAATATCTTCCTCATAACGATGATAATGGTCACAAGAAATATCAGCTGAAACATTATTAATATTTAATTTTGATGTGTGGCAAAAAATGTCCCACTGTGAAGGTCCTTTTCCATCTTCATTCCAAGCCCCTTCACACTGATAAGCAGAAGTTGCACTTCCCCAAAGAAATTTCTCATTATTACTCATTTCAGCACCCCTTTTCTTTCCATATATTAATGAAATGTTTAGCCATTCTTTCAGTAAAAAGAGCCATCGTTAAATGATCTTGTGCATGAACCATAATTATGCTATATGGTATGTCTTCATTATTTGCTTCACAGGCGAGAATGGATGTTTGAGCATTATGCGCACGGTTAAGCTCTTCATTACCGCTTCTAATTTTTTCTTCTGCTTCGATGATGTTATTTTTACTTGCTAAATCTATCGCTTGATTAAAATAATCAAAAGCACTTCCAGCATAAGCAATAATTTGGAAAGCTATTTTTTGGATATCTTCCTTTTTCATAAGTTGTCCTCCTGCAAAATTCTTTGGTCTTTTTAGTATAATTTGTAGTATTGAATACATTGTAGCGAATAAATATCCCTATTTCTAATTTATAATTTCATACTATGCCGCAAAAAATTATTTGAAATGTTATCAAGATTAAATTTAAATATATATATAAGGTTTTTCGGCATGGAGGAAGCAATAAGTGAAAAAGCTAGACTATAAAGGAATAATACTTGAAATTTTAGGCAGTGCATTAATTTCAATAAGTTTATATAATTTTGCAGTCCAGGCTAAATTTCCAATGACAGGTTTTTCTGGAATATCTCTAATTTTGTATCGCCTATTTCGTATTTCCTTAGGTATTTCTACAGTAATTTTAAACATTCCAGTTGCTTTGATATCATATCGTTTGTTGGGTAAAAAGTTTTTTTGGCGTTCAATTCGATGTATCATTATATCATCTGCAATGATTGATATTATTGCTCCGATGCTTCCTGTTTACACAGGAGAAAGAATCTTAGCTGCTATATGTACCGGAATACTCAGCGGAATCGGCTATGCGTTGATTTATATGCAAAATTCTTCTACAGGGGGTGCTGATTTCATAATTATGTCTATAAAAGCAATATTACCTCATGCTAAATTAGGCAGTATTGCTTTTTTAATTTCCATAGGCATTATATTAATTAGTGGGATTTTATTTCATGATGTAGATGGCATAATTTATGGCATAATGATTAGTTATATATCTTGTTGTATAATTAATAAAGCAATGCTTTATGCGAATACTAGTAAACTGGCTTTAATTGTTACTAAAAAAAGAGAGTTAATATCAGCGAAAATAATTAAAAATAGTGGCCATTGGGACTCGGCCATTATAAAAGCATTTGGAGAACATAAGCAAAATGATAAAGAAGAAATAATTTTATGCACGTGTAAGGAAAGACAGATTCATCAATTAAAAAAAACTATTAAAGAAATAGATCCATTTTCTTTAATATTTATCCTGGATTCATTAATACAATGAGGTAAAAATAACTAGGCTAATAAACTACGGACCAGAAAATAAAAATAGACTTAATTAGTAAATTTAAAAGCCAAATAATATTTTTCTATACTAAATTTGTAGGAATATTTTTCTGCTGTCTACTGAGGAGGTTTTTTCATTGCATCTAACGAGTCGTCAAAAAAAAGTTTTACTTTATTTAAATAAGTTTAGTAATCCAGTTACAGGTAAAACAATCGCAAAATATCTTAATGTTTCAGTAAGAACTGTTCAAACTGAGATTAAAGTTATCAACAAGACTTATGGATTTAAAGTTATCGAATCTAGTAATCAAGGTTATACTTTAAATCGCAATAAAGTAAAAAATACTGTTTTTTTGATACCCAATGAAGATGATTTTACATCAATCTTAAAACTTTTGATTTTAGAAGATGTATCAAACCTAGATGATTTAGCAGACAAACTTTTCCTAAGTCCTAGTGCGTTACAGCAGCGATTAAAAAAAATAGATGCGAAGTTAAAAAAATATAATCTTAATATATTACGGCAGGACAATCATATTAAAATCAACGGATCGGAATATGATAAACGACAACTTATTCATGACATGATTATGAGAGAAACTAAATTAAATTTTAATAATATCGAGAGTGCATCTAATTATTTTATAAACATAAATGTCCAAAGGATACAGGATATAATTATGACAACAATACGAAGACATGGTTATTATGTGGAATCTTGCTATGCACCGAGTTTGATTATCAATATACTAATTGCCTTATCTAGGATTCGTGAAAATTATTTTATCGAAAGCCAGAGTATTAATGTTACGCCGAATACAACTGAATACCAGATAGCAAAAGAAATCTGCGAGCAATTAGGCAATCATTGGTATATTTCCATAACTGAAAATGATGTTCAATATATATCAATGATTATCATGGGGCGAGTTAAGACTGATACTAGCAATTTAATTCATGATAATTCAGAAGCAAATCAGTCAGTGGAAATTTTTAAAATAATTAAGAATACATTTAACTATTACATGCTAAGCGTGGATTATAGTGATTCATTTTTAACTAAATTTATTGAACATATTAATGCTCTTATAGTAAGAGCCCGTAGCAATCAGTGTGCAGTAAATCTAATTTCTGAAAATTTAAAGGAAATGAGCCCATTTGTTTACGATGTTGCAATACACTTAGCCCAATCATTAGAAGAATATTTTGATATAAAAATTACAGATGAGGAAATAGGGCTTTTGAGTGTTTATATCGGATTTGTTATTGAACAATCTACAGCTGGCAATCATTTAGTTAATATTTTACTCGCTTGCGATGAGTACCACCACATTGCGGATTATATTTTATCAAAATTAAAATCAAATTATAAAAATCAAATTAGAATTATAAATGTGGTAAACAACTTAACTCCTACAATGGATTTACAAAATGTAGATTTAATTATACACACTACTTCAATTAACGTATTAGGTAAAAAATCAGTATTAATAAGTCCTTTTTATACTGAAGAAGATTCTCTGAATATTGATAATGCTATCAATGCAGTGCTTATTAAGAAAAGAAAAAAGCGAAACCAAGATTTACTTCTGACTTATTTTGATGAAAAATTGTATTTTAAAAATAAAGGTATTAAAAATAAGGTTAACGCAATAAAATTTCTCGGAAATCATCTTGAAAAAATGAATATCTGTGAAAAGGGCTTTACTGAATCGGTTTTAAGGCGTGAAGCAATTTCATCTACTTGCTTTTTAGGAACATTTGCTGTCCCACACGCTATAGAACTAAATGCTAAATTTACCCAATTTTGTGTATTAATTGAAGAAGATGGTATAAAGTGGGATGATAATAACATCAATTGTGTTTTTATGATAGCAGTTAGCAAAGATGATCGAAAAGCTTTTATGGAAATTTATAGTGGCATCGTTCAAATTTTATGTGATAAAGAATCAATTGATAAACTCATAAAAGCCCCCGATTTTTCGTCATTTATAAATCACTTTAATCGGTAGTTTAAAAATTATTACAATCTAAATAAGCCAAGAAATTTTAATCAAAAAAAATTTTCTTAAAATGAAAAAATTAATGGACTTGCACTTTTAATTTAGTGTATCATATATACTAAGCAGTTAATAATTATAAAGGGCAAAGAGAAAGGGTAAAATTCATGAATATACGTCTAGGCATCGTTGGACCGGAAGATTCTCTGATTTTATTGAGAAAAGTCTTGCATGAGTTTGACAGAGAGATTACTGTGGTCGAAAAAATTTATAAAGATTTTGAAGACCTTAGAGATATTGCATCAGTAGCCCAAGATGTAGATATAATACTTTACAGCGGTCAGGCGCCTTACTTTTGGGTAAAATCCAATGTTGATATTGCTGTGCCTGGGGTTTATATCCCTAGAAACGGGACAAGCCTTTATAAGGTTCTTTTTGATATTTACAGAGATGGCAAAGATGTTTCCGCGTTAAGCTTCGATACTATAAGCCGTCGCGATATTGAGGAGACTTATATGGAACTGAATCTGCCGCTTACCGAGATATTCACAATGGATTATGATAAATACCTTCCTTATGAAAAACTTGTAGATTATCACCAAAGCCTATGGGCTAAAGGCAAGACCCGTGCAGCAGTAACATGCCTTAATAAAACATATGAAGAATTAAAAAAGCTGGGCATCCCCGTTTACAGAATATACCCCACTGTTTCTAGTGTACGCCATGGTCTAGAAAGAGCAATGATGTACGGAGAAAGCATCAAACTCAAAGAAACTCAAATGGCACTTATTTTAGTAAGAGTTGAGGACCTTGATGATATCTTATATGAAAGTTCCAGCTATCAATTGCAAATACAACTTCTAGAGCTTTATCAGGTAATTCTTGGCTATGGCGATGAAACCAATGCTACCGTAACCAAGACAAAAGATACGGAGTTTATGATAATAACAACTCGGGGATGTTTAGAGGAATCTACCGATATATTCATGGGCTCGCCGCTGCTTCGTGCACTAAAAGCTAATACACATCTTAAGGTAACTGTGGGAATAGGCTTTGGTCGCACGGCAAAGATGGCCGAAACTAATGCCCGTCAGGCTGTCAGGCTGTCAAAGGAAAACGGCAGTGATTGCTGTTTTCTTGTGACCGAAGAAGGTAAGATAATCGGGCCTATTCGAGAAAACAGATTAAATGCTAAACCTCTTTCTGATTTAAACTTAGAAGAGCTTGCAAAAAAATTGAATATGAATGTAGTCAATCTCAATAAACTTAAAGCATCCCTGCGCCGTTTAGGCAAAAACGAGGTAACACCTAAAGAGTTGAGCACATGCATGAATATCAGCCAGCGAAGTGCTCGGCGAATCCTTGCTCAACTGGAAGAAAAAGGGGCGGCTCAGATAGTGGGAATCCGAAGCATGTCGGGAAAAGGCAGGCCAAGTCAAGTATACCAGGTTTTGATATAAGAAATGAAGTATGATTAAAGGCTTTAAGAGTTATTGCAGAAAGCCATTATATTTTTGATTCTACTGTACAAATCTTATTTTATAAAGTTATGGTCAGTATATAAAATATGTCTGTAAATAATAAAAACAGTATGCCGGTATTTATGACCGGTATTTTTTATGTTTTAAATAACTTTTATAAAAGAGTCATTTTGTTAAATTCTATAAGTATACTGTATACATTTTAAAAACAAGAAGGATTTTTTGAAAAAAAGGAGAATTCATAATAAAATATATATGGTCATGTAACCAAAATTTGGCCAAAAAAGGAGGAGAGCACATGATTCAAAAGGAATTAAAACCAAAAGGAGGTTTCGAGAGGTTTTTAGACTGGGTTGAACGTGTAGGGAATAAACTGCCGCATCCGTTTTTCTTATTTGTCTACTTGACGATAGCTATAATGCTCTTATCTGCCATTTTGTCTATGCTGGGGATTTCAGCGATAAATCCCGGCAGCGGAGAAGAAGTTGTGGTCAAGAACCTTTTAACGCGAGAAGGCGTAGAATGGATGCTGGTAAATGCCCTCAAAAACTTTACCGGTTTTGCTCCCCTTGGGCTGGTGCTTTCTATGCAAATGGGCATAGGCCTTGCAGAACAAGCGGGCTTGCTGTCTGCGTTTATGAGAAAAACCATGTATGGTGCACCTTTATGGGCTATTAGTTTAGCGGTAATGTTTGTAGGTATAAATGGAAACATTGCATCAGATGCTTCCATAGTCATTATACCGACACTTGCGGCAAGTATCTATCTTTCCCTGGGGAAAAATCCACTGGTAGGTCTTATGGCAGGATATGCCGCAGCCTGTGCCGGATTTTCGGCAAATCTTATAATAGCCGGAACTGATGCACTACTTGCAGGTATAACTCAAGAAGCGGTAAAAATCATAGATCCAAGTTTCCAGGTTAATCCCTCCATTAACTGGTACTTTATGGTAGCCTCAACATTTATCTTCACTTTTGTTGGAGCATGGGTCACTGAAAAAATCATAGCACCGAGACTTGGAGAATACAAAGGCAAGATAAAGGTTACAGAAAACCAAGACCTTACACCGATTGAAAATCTTGCCCTAAAAAATACGGGCAAAGCAGCCTTGGTATTTCTTGCAATCTTAGCTATTGCAGTACTGCCTAAAAATGCAATTTTAAGGAATGCTGAAACCGGTGGTCTGATACCCTCGCCATTTTTAAATGGTATTATTCCCATCCTGATGCTGTTTTTCATAACGATTGGCGCAGCATACGGGAAAACCGTCGGCACCATAAAAACTGCCGGCGATATACCAAAGCTTATGGCTGAAGCCGTAAAGACCATGTCTGGATATATAGTGCTGGTTTTCATCATAGGCCAGTTCGTAGCATATTTTAACTGGACCAATATAGGTGTCATAATAGCGGTAAAAGGTGCGGAATTTTTGCAAACTGTGGGATTTACCGGTTTGCCACTAATCATAGGAATGATATTACTTGCTACTATAGTAAACATATTTATCGGCAGCGGCTCCGCCAAGTGGTCTATACTTGCACCCATATTTGTACCAATGCTGATGCTGCTCGGCTATTCTCCGGCAATGACTCAGGTGATATACCGTATTGGAGATTCTTCCACCAACCCTATAACACCGCTCTTTCCATACTTCCCCATAGCGTTGGGTCTTGCTCAATACTATGATGAAGATGCCGGAATGGGGACCTTGATGTCTTTGATGCTGCCATATGCATTGATTTTTTTGATAGTGTGGATAGTGCAGCTGATAGTGTGGATGGTCTTAGATTTACCATTAGGGCCGGGAGCAGGCATTTATATGTAAATCTTTTAAAAAGGAGTGCCGAACTCATATGAAAGAATTAGATAAACAAATATCCGAGGTTTTGGAACATATAATATCAATCAGAAGGTATATTCATCAAAATCCGGAGCTGGGCTATGAGGAAAAAGCCACCTCAAAACTGGTAGCACAAGAGCTAAAATCCTCAGGCCTTGCCGTACAGGAAGGTGTAGGCGGATACGGTGTAGTTGGGATTTTAGAAGGCAATCATCCGGGAAAAACTTTGCTGCTTAGAGCCGACATGGATGCTCTCCCTATAGAGGAAGAAACCGGGCTTTCCTTTAGCTCAAAAATCCCAGGCATCATGCATGCCTGCGGCCATGATATCCATACAGCTATACTGCTGGGCGTGGCTAGAGTTTTGTCAAAATACAAAGATTTCATCGCGGGACAAATAAAGTTTGTATTTCAGCCGGCAGAGGAATGTAGCCCACAGGGTGGAGCTCAGAAGATGATAAAAGAAGGCATACTCGAAAATCCGGATGTAGACTATGCCTTGGCACTGCATGTATGGCCACAGCTTTATGTGGGTGAAATAGGCCTATGCTCCGGACCTTGTTCGGCTAAGTCGGATCGGTTCTTTTTAAAAGTAACTGGTAAATCCGGTCATGCATCAGCTCCCCATCAAGGAATAGATGCATTGGTAGCAGCAGCAGATATAATATCAAGCATGCAGACCATAGTATCAAGACGAGTGGATCCCAAGGACAGTATAGTTATTTCCATAGGCAAAATCACAGGCGGTCAAAGATACAATGTTATATGTGATAAAGTGGAGATGGAAGGTACCGTAAGGATTATGACACCGGGATATGAAGATGAAATCATGAAATATATGAATCAAGTTGGGCAGGGCATAGTGCAAGCACATGGAGCTTCTTTTGAAATGAATTATTTAAAAGGATACCCGATGGTGATAAATGATGCCTGCCTTACACAAAAAGTAAAAGAGATTTTGACTGAAAAAATTGGTGAAGATGCTGTAAAAAATATTTCACAAGACACTTCCGGTGAAGATTTTTCCTTTATTTCCCAAAAAGTGCCGTCAGTGTATATGAAACTAGGCTCATCCCCAAAAGATGCCAAGGAAGTACTGCCACTACATAATAGTCGCGTAATCTTTGATGAAGGCTGCATACCCTTTGGCATTAAGGCCTTGGCAGCATTAAGCCTAGAACTCTTGCAGCAGGAGGAATAGCATGGATGATATAAAAGCATTGGCAAAGAGCATGGAATCAAAAGTCATCGCATACCGCCGGGATTTTCATAAATACCCTGAAATTGGCTGGACGGAATTTCGCACGAGCAGTAAAATAGCGGAAATTCTGATGGCTTTAGGTTATGAAGTGAAACTTGGCAGAAAGATTCTAAAGGAAGAAGCAATCATGGGTTTGCCAACACAGCAGGAAATACTAAATGAAATAGAGCGGGCAATAACAGAAGGAGCAAACCCCGAAATCATAGAGATGATGGAAAATCGTCCCGGAGTTGTCGGAATCCTTCATACCGATAAACCGGGTCCGACGGTGGCCTTTCGCTTTGACATGGATGCGCTGAGTATTACAGAAGCTCAAGATGATGAGCATATACCATATAAGGAAAACTTCTCATCAATACATGACGGCATAATGCATGCATGTGGCCACGATGGTCATACAGCAGTGGGCCTGGGCTTGGCAGAAATGCTTATGAAAATCAAAGATAAATTGTCCGGAACTGTAAAACTTATTTTTCAGCCATCAGAGGAAGGAGTAAGGGGTGCCAGAGCCATGGTGGAAGCAGGTGTTGTAGATGATGTGGATTACTTTTTTGCTTTTCATATAGGCTTTGGAGGCGATGTTCCGATAAGTCTTGTGGCTAAGACCACAGGTTTTTTAGCTACATCAAAAACAGATGTGACTTATACGGGCCAAACTGCTCATGCAGGAGCTTTCCCCCAGCAGGGAAAAAACGCCCTGCTGGCAGCTGCATCCGCAGCCCTCAACCTGCACGCCATAGCACCTCACAGTGATGGAATCACCCGTATAAACGTAGGTGTGTTGACAGCAGGTACATCTGCCAATATAATATCAGGCAGTGCTTATATGAAAATCGAAACAAGAGGCGAAACCACAGCCTTAAATGATTACATGCAGGAGAAGGCAAAAAGTATACTCGAGGCTTGTGCAAAGATGTACGACCTTGGCTGCCATATTACAGATGCCGGTGCTGCACCAAGTGCCGAAGGCGATGAAGAGCTTGCCCAAATAGTAAAACAGATTGGCGAAAACCTAGGGCTTTCAAGAATAGAAAATGAAAGTCATTTTGGTGCAAGTGATGATGCTACGTATTTCATGGAAAAGGTTCAGTCACAAGGCGGTAAAGCCCTTTATTTTCAAGTTAAAACTCCAATTGCCGCCAATCATCACAACAGCAGGTTTGACTTTGACGAATCATGTCTGGCGATAGCACTTCAAATATGCACATGCTTGGCTCTTGATTTATTATAAAAATCTCCACACTACGTTATGCCGAGTAAACAAAGTAGTGCTTCTGTCATGCTAAACAAAACGAAGCAGTACACATGATATTCTTAATAAAACAAAGTTGTGTTGCATTACTCTATATGAAAAAAGTAATGACTCTGTCATTTTGAGTGAAACGAAGAATCTTAAAAGCCTTTCTAATAATAGATCCTTCGCTATCGCTCAGGATGACAGTTTTAATATCTATCACCCGGATGATAGTTTTAGCATTACTCAGGATGATGGTCTTTAGTATCTTTCATTGTGACGCTTTAGTATCGCTTAGGATGACAGTGGCTAATAGGAGCACGAAAGGACCGTTCCTGTGCTTAATCTGCGCTTAAAAATTTCTCAAAATCAAAAATTAATGGATTTATCTTTTAATTTGGTGTATTATTATACTAAGCAGGTAGCTGTTTGATATAATGCCATGCACACTTGTGACTTCAGCCGCAAGTACGTGGCATAGTGAACAAATATATAAAAGGGTAAGGGCTATCCGAATTAATGCCTGTGAAGACAGTAGGTTGCAAGGCCGATGAAGCAGTAAATTCTAGTAGTGATGCTAGAAACCCGTCGCTTCAGTGACAGGAGGCTTGCTATATGACGGTTTAGGAGGGAACAAGAATGCTTTATGAAATTGTAAATGATTTTCCTCATGAGATTTTAAATGCGAAAAATCCCCCTTTTATTTCGCTTTACCAACCAACCCACCGCTACAGCCCTGAAAATAAACAGGATGTAATTCGATTTAAGAATCTTATGCGCGAGGTGGAAGATTCCCTAAAACGGAAACACCCGAAAAGAGAAATAACCAATATCATGAAACCTTTTTATGCCATAGCCGGAGAAAAAATGTTTTGGAATTATACCTTAGATGGCTTGGCAGTGCTTGCAGCTGAGGACAAGTGCATAGTATACAATATTCCAAGGTCTGTAAAAGAGGTAGCCGTAGTAGCAGACAGTTTTTATATCAAACCCCTTATAAGAATTTTTCAGTCAGCAGACCGTTACCATCTTTTAGGATTAAACAGAAAAGAATTTAAGCTTTATGAAGGTAATAGATACGGATTTAAAGAAATTAAAATTCCACCTGACATCCCAACGACCATTGAAGAAGCCTTAGAGGGAATTTACGGCCGCAAAGAACCTTCGCTAAGTGCAAGAACTGTTAGTTCTACAGGAAGCGGCGTTTTTTATGGGCAAGGCAGTAAAAAAGATATAATCGATAGCGAGACAGAAAAATTTTTTAGATATGTAGACAAAGTAGTTTGGGAAAATTATTCCCGCCCCACAGGTTTGCCTCTTATGTTAATAGCGTTAAAAGAACACCATACATTTTTTAAAAAAATCAGCCGCAACCCTTTTCTAATGAAGGAAGGTATTGAAACAGCTTTTGATTCCTTAACAGTGAATGAATTAAAAGATGCTGCATGGAAAAAAATGGAGCCCATATATTTAGGAAAGACAAAAAAATTAATTGATGCCTATGAACTGGCAAGGTCTAAGTTTTTGGCTACAGATGATTTGGCACATATTGCAAGAGCAACGCTAGCAAATAATGTCGGAACTTTACTCATAGAGGCAGACAGGATAATTCCGGGGAAAATTAATAGGGAA
This sequence comes from Tepidanaerobacter acetatoxydans, assembly GCA_022840405.1. Lineage (GTDB taxonomy): Bacteria > Bacillota > Thermosediminibacteria > Thermosediminibacterales > Tepidanaerobacteraceae > Tepidanaerobacter > Tepidanaerobacter acetatoxydans_A. The sequence continues at coordinate 85,685 of JALHJR010000002.1, read as the reverse complement.
ACAAGTGAACTTATAGAAGGAGATTTAAAAGATGCAGAGGTAGGCGATATATTAGACGATCTTGCTGAACTGGTGTTTAAAAACAAGGGGGAAGTAGTCGCACTTCCAAAAGAAAGAATGCCGACAAATACCGGAGCAGCAGCAATTTGCAGGTATTAAATGAAGCCTTAACCGTAATGAAAGATACACCTGTGACATACAAATAAAAGGTCCTTTGATATGGCACGGCAATAAAGCGAAATCAAAGGGTCTTTCCTATATAAAGCTATATAGTAGAAAGACAGAATTTTGCTAAAAAATAATGTAATGTTCAGCATACACGCCAAAAATTCTAAAATTAAAATATGCTAGGAAATATTACATTGAAAGATAACAAACACAAAGATGTGAAAAAAGATATATAAAACTTGTTGATGAAAAATAGATAAGCATATTTAGTTTTTTGATTATGCCTTGAGAAATATTAAGGCTAAGGCAAAACTTGTATAAATTGATGTGAGTTAAAGAAAAAAGCAAGATTTGTATATTTTCACAATTTGACAATAAATAAATATAGCTGTATAATAAATATGGTTTAAATACTTTTTACGAGCTTCATAATAAGCTATAGTTGGTGAATAAATGCTAGATCAATTAAAAATAAAAAATTTAACAAATATTTTAGTTAATTTATTTTCTAAGCAGAGAGCGACCAAGACACAACTAGTTGAGCTGACTGGGCTGAGTAATTCGACAGTGTCTTCCTCGGTTAATAGTCTACTCAAACTTAAACTATTAGTTTGCAATGGTATGGAAGATTCAATTGGCGGTCGCCGCTCGGCAATCTATGAAATTAATAAGGATTATGGTCAGTTTATAGGCGTAGATTTATTCAAAAACACAATTCGCATTGTTATTACTGATTGCAAAAGTAATAAGCTTAATAGCTTTACTTATTATTTAAATAAAGAGGTTCCCGTAATTGATCAACTTATACAACAGTTGCAGAGGGCTGCTGAAAGTTGTGTAAATTTGCTTGGCATTGGTATAGGTCTTTCGGCTGAAATCAAACATGATGAGCAAATTGTTAAAAGTTGTACATTTTATGATTGGCATAATGTGAATTTAAAGGAAATTATCGAACGCCAGTTCATGGTATTTACATATATCGATCACAGAGCTAATGGCATAGCCGTCCGCGAAAACCTTATGGGACATGGTAAACAGTTAAATAATATTCTATGTTTACATGAATCTGCAATAGATAAAGCTGTTCTTATCCTTTCAGGTAAAATCTGTCGTGGTGAATTAAACTGTAATGGGACTATAGATTCCGGATTTTTGCTAAAGAATCTAAGTACCATCAAACGGTTTGTAGACGTATCCCATATCTTAATTGGATATTGTACAGAAGTGCTTGAAATAGAAGCAAGGCAACTGATGCGATCACTAGGAAATCAGATAATCTGCTATCCAGAAGAACAGAACTGTATTGAACTAGGTATGGCTACAGTTGCTGAAATTGAATGGTTTGAGTCTATCTATTTCATGCTCTGATGTAAATATTAAAACAATATTGTAAGGGGGATTATTATGACAACGGCACTACTTATTATTATCTTTATTGCCATAAGCGTATTAATGTATACGAAAAAATTGTCAGCCCTTTATGCGCTTCCTTTAATGGCATTTTTAATGGCTTTAGTTTCGGGCATTCCTTTTGTTGATGGTGTTGAAGGCGAACCTGGCATTCTAACTCTTATGTTCGTCGAAGGACCTGTACGCTTAGCATCTGCTATAATGATACTAATTTTTGGTGCAATTCTTGCACAATATGTTAGAAATACTGGTATTGCTGAAGCTGTTATACGAAAAGTATCTGAGTTAGCTGGAGACCGCCCATTGGTATTAGGTATATCATTTTTTGTAGTGCTTAGCTTACTTTTTACAACTCTAGGTGGACTTGGATCGGTTATTATGATTGGTAGTATTGTATTGCCCATTATGACTTCAGTAGGAATAATGCCACTTGATGCTGGTTGTATACTTCTTTTTGCCCTCAGCACAGGAGGAATCTTTAATCTTGCAAATTGGGGTTTATATATCGACGCTATGGGGCTTACTGTTGAACAAATTCGCAGCTTTGCATTCCCTTTAGGGGCAATTTTCTTTATACTCGGCATCTTATTCGTCTATATTAATGTCCAACACGGAGGTAAACCATTTAGCAAAAAGAAAATAGCATGGCCAACTCCAGAAATTTCACAAAATACTGATTCTGCTTCAAATAATGTGAATTTCCTTGCTATGTTGACCCCTATAATTCCTCTAATTATGGTAATTGGTCTTCATGTGGATATTATAACTGGGTTTGTAACTGCTATCATTTACTGTATGATTACTACTGCCAACAAAGACACATTTAACCAGCTTACGAAATCTATTACAGATGGGATCTCGGCTTCTGCAGGCGCTATTTTTCTCATTATTGGAATTGGTATGTTGCTTAAAGTAGTTATGGATCCGCGAGTTACTCAGCACATTGGTCCTCAGCTGGCAAGAATTTTACCAACAACAGGTTTTGGATATATAATTTTCTTTGCAATTTTAGCACCATTAGCGCTTTATCGCGGACCACTGAATGTTTGGGGACTTGGTTTAGGTATAGGTGCTACTATGATGGCAACTGGGAAAATACCTGCCATGGCTTTAATGGCTGCCCTTATGTCTACTGGACAGCTTCAAGGTATATGTGATCCTACAAATACCCATAATGTTTGGACTGCTACTGCAACCGGTACTGATGTAAACGATATTCTCAAAAAAACCTTGCCCTATACTTGGTTCGGTGCAATAATGGGGTTAATTATAGCAGGCATCTTGTATTTCTAAAAAAACTACGTAAAGTTTAGTGCTGAGACATTCCCTTAGTCGAAGCAGATTAAAGGCAACTCAATCAAATATGGGTTGCCTTATCACAATATATTGGAGGATCATAGAAAGATGAGCAAGCAGTTCATACGAATTGGCATAGATGTTGGTGGCACTTTTACACATGCAGTAGCTATTCAAGCTCCTGAAAATCTTGTTGTGGCGCATGCTGTTACTCCTACAACACATACATCAGAAAATTCTATCTCAGAGGGAATTATTAAGGTATTTAAAGATGTCATGAAGAAAACCGGAGCAACACCAGAGGATGTTTCTTTTGTAGCTCATAGCACTACTCAGGCAACCAATGCATTGCTAGAAGGAGATGTTGCTAAGGTTGGTATTGTAGGCATGGGAAAAGGATTAGAAGCGTTCAAGGCAAAGGCCGATACACACATAAAGGATATCGTGCTCAGTCCTGGAAAAATACTTCATACAAGCCATGTCTTTATTAATTCGAGTGAAAAAAATTTTAATTTATCCAAGATTGAACAAGCTATTGAAACATTAATAGAAGAAGGTTGCGAGGTTATTGTAGCTAGCGAAGCTTTTAGTGTAGATAATCCTAGTAATGAGCAGCTTGTCCTTGAGGTAGCTTATAAAAAAGGTTTACCTGCAACAGCTAGCCATGAAATTTCTCAACTATATGGACTTAAGGTGCGCACTCGCACAGCGGTTATAAATGCCAGTATCCTGCCAAAGATGACATCTACAGCAGAGCTAACTGATAAAAGTATTAAGGAAAGCGGCATCACTGCCCCTCTGATGATTATGAGAAGCGATGGAGGGGTTATGGACCTTGAACAAATGAAAAAGCGACCAATTCTTACGATGTTGTCAGGACCTGCAGCAGGCATTGCAGCAGCTATTATGTATACCAAGATTTCTGATGGAGTATTTCTTGAAGTCGGAGGAACAAGCACTGACATAGCAGCCATCAAAAACGGCAAAGCTATGATTAAAAGTGCTAATATAGGTGGCCATTTAACTTATTTAAAAACTCTTGATTCTAGAACTGTCGGTATAGGCGGGGGTTCTATGATACGCATTCGAGATGGGCTAGTTACCGAAGTTGGACCTCGAAGTGCACATATCGCCGGTTTGAGCTACCTTGCTTTTTGTGATGAGAAAGAGATTGCACAGGTAACTCCTGCATTTATTAGACCAATAGAGTCTGATCCTGACGATTATCTTGTTGCAGTTAATCCACAAGGTAAACGATTTGCCGTAACACTTACTGATGCATCTATTGTGGCAGGTATGACAAGACCTGGTGATTATGCTTATGGCAATGAAACAGCTGTGCGCAATGCCTTTGATCAATTAGGCAAAAGTTTAGGGATAAGTGGTCAAGAATTAGCTTATAGCATTTTGAATAAGGCTATATCTAAAGTGCGTCCAATAGTAGAAGATCTTTTAGATGAATATAAATTGGATAAAGAACTTGTATCTTTGGTAGGCGGTGGAGGAGGAGCAACAACAGTTGTGCCGTGGCTTAGCAAAAATATGGAGATGAAGTATCTTATCGCTGAGAATGCTGAAATAATTTCTGCAATTGGTGTGGCATTAGCTATGTTACGTGATAGTGTAGAGCGTACAGTCGTCAATCCTACCGAGCATGATATTATTTCAATACGTAAAGAAGCGATTGGACGTTTGGAATCTATGGGAGCAGCTCCGGAAACAATTGAGGTGCAAATAGAAATAGATAATTCAAAAAATATACTCAGAGCTACAGCAACTGGTGCCTTTCATATGGATACAAGCGCTACAAATTTAAAACCACTTAGCAAAAGTGAAATTACCCAGAAAGCAGCCGAATCATTTAAAACAGATGTAAATGAGATTAAACTCGTAGCAGTAACTGATGGCTTGCTAGTTTATCAGCATTGTGAAACAGTAAAAGGCTTGTTTGGTATTTTTACCCGACAACGCTGCCATTATCGCGTCATAGACAACTTTGGCATCATTAAACTGCAGTGTTCAGGAGCTGCACTTCAAACAGTTATGCATAAAGCTAATCATGAAATCCCGGCTTTTATCGAGAAAAACTCAATATATAATGACGCAGGCATGATTATTCCTGAAGTTTTTGTTCTATATAAAAGTCGCATTGCCGACTTTTCGACTATCCTTGATTTTGAAAAAATTAAGGAGCTTATTAAAATTGAATTGCAAGGCTTAAAACAAGATGAACCGGTAGTAGTTATTGTTAAACCCCGGAAATGAGAGGTGTATTATGAATAACAGATTTGTTAAACTTTTACAAGATCCTAAAATGACTCTTATTATGAGTTTACCATCTAACGATCCAGTTCTTGCTAAGGCAGCATGGCAAAATGGCGCAGATGTTTTAAAAGTGCATATTAATGTGGAACATCGCGCTAGTAAAACGACTTTTTGTAATTTTGAAAGAGAAAAAGACCAACTAAATATAATTCTTGCAGAAGCCAAAGGACCGTGTGGCATAGTATTAGGTGGCGATGTGCAGTCTGCTAGAAATGATTTTAAACATGTAGTTCAAGCTGGATTTGAATTTGTTTCGCTCTACGTTCATCATACGCCTATAATCGTGTTACAAAGTGAGTCATTACCTAAAATGATTGCTATTGATTATAGCTACACATTAGATGATATAAAAGCCTTTAATAGCATTGGTATTGATGTGCTGGAAGCCTCTATTATAAAACCTCAAGCTTATGGACAACCTCTAACTGCAAAAGATTTATTGCAATATCATACTATCTGTCACGGTACTGATATTCCGGTAGTAGTGCCAACTCAAAAGGCTATTTTGCCTGAAGAAGTTTCAGCTCTTTGCCAATGCGGTGTTGCAGGCATAATGCTAGGTGCTGTAGTTACTGGCAAAACAGTCGATAGCATTGCCCGTTCTGTGGCTGAATTTCGCAATCAAATTGATAAATGATAGGTGATTATGTAATGAAGATTTGTTTATTGCCATTAGATTCGCGACCTTGCAATTATCGGTTTCCTCAACAACTTGCAAATTTAAGAGGGGTTAATTTGATCGTGCCCCCCATAGATATAATGGACTTTTTTAAAACACCTTCCAATAGTAGGGCAATCGCTGACTGGTTAAAAATAAATTGTAGCGATGCGGATGTTTTGGTTATTTCGATAGATCAGCTCTTGTATGGGGGATTGATCGGTTCACGCAATAGCACAAAATCTCTTTCTGAAGCTCAGTCACAGTTAATGCTATTAAATGATATTAAAAAAGCTAATCCTCAATTGCGAATTTTTGCTTTTAATGTTTTGATGCGTATTTCAATAAGCACAGTTGACAAACAAAGTCAGATTTGGTGGCAAAAGATCGCAGAGTATTCTCGATTAAAATATCGATCAATAGTAGGCGAACAAGAGGAAAAAGAGAGAGCAAATGCTCAATTAGCTCATTTGACAAAAGAAATTCCATCATCAATCCTGAATGAATTTTTAGAGGTAAGACGGCGCAACCATACGATTAATATGGAATGCATCTCTTTGGTAAGTCAAGGGATCTTAGAGCAATTAGTTATTCTGCAAGAAGATTGTTCGGAAGATGCGATACAGGTTTTTGAACAAGACATTATCAGAAAGACGATTGATGAATATGGTTTACAAAATAGGGTATTTATCCATAATGGCACGGATGAGGCGGGTATGGAGCTTACTGTCCGAGCTATTGCACCACAGAGGCAGACGACTTGTGACGTACAGTGGCTATCAGAGAATCGTTACTTTACTGCTCGTTATGAAGATCGCCCATTTATAGAGAATCTTGCAAGTCATATGAATATGATGAATATCATACATGATCCTCATGCCAAAAATTGCTTATTCATATTACCTCCAGCAGACCAGCAAGGCGATTATTGTCCGGAAAAATTGCCAATAGTTGATTATACTCCTACCCAACGAACACTTATGATCAACAAAATTTTAGAACAGATAGAGAAGGGTAAATGCTGTTATTTGTTAGACCTTGTATATGCCAATGGCGGAGATTTAGCTTTTTTAGAGGCTCTTGCTACTAAAATATCTCTTACTAGATTATATGGTTATGCTGCCTGGAATACTGCCAGCAATTCACTAGGCACCATACTTGCGCAGATAATAGCTGTAGATGGTCAAAATACGCCAGCAAATAAATGCTTTACCACTGAACGCTTACTAGATGATCTTATTTATCAAGCGTTTATACGGCAAGAACTGCAAGAAGAACTACAGGTAGCTGGCCAGGATATTTGGAATATTACAGATCTCCCTAGGGCAAACAAAATGTTAAATTACCAATTTGATAAAAACAGGCAATTCATAAGAAGATTTTTGCCAATTGAAACTAGTGATTTTAAAAAAAGGTTACCCTGGCCAAGAACCTTTGAAGTAGATATAGAAGTATATAAAAATGATGATATTTAAAGAAGAACGGAGAGGTTTTATCTATGAAAAAAAATTATGACGTGATCGTAGCAGGAGCAGGGACAAGTGGCATTGCTGCGGCGCTTTCCGCAGCTCGCAATGGCATGAGTGTTCTGCTCATAGATAAAAATGCTTATCCCGGCGGGACGAACACTGCAGCCATGGTTGGTCCAATTATGACCTTCCATTCAGGCTCAAAACAAATCATCAAAGGTATTCCTCAAGAGATTATAGATCGTTTGGCTCAGAAAGATGCAACATTGGGACATATTCCAGATCCAATTGGGATGGTTTCAACTATTACTCCTATAGATCCAGAAATACTTAAGTTGGTATACTTTGAAATGTTAGATAATGAAAAGAGTATCACTACTCTTCTGCATAGTTATATTTACTCAGTGGAATGCGAAGATAATTGTGTAAAAAGTGTTACCGTAGTAAATAAAAATGGTCTAGATACTTATAAAGCAAAGGTTTTTATTGATGCCACAGGGGATGGGGATTTAGCTGCCATGTGTAAAGCAGATTTCTGGTTTGGTCGCACCAGTGACAATCTAACTCAACCCATGACACTTATTTTTACTCTTGCAGAGGTAGATTTGGAAAAAGTAATAGATTATGTTTATCAAAATCCCGAGCAATTCATTTTAAACAAGAATTGCAATCTTCATGACTACGTAGCTGTTTCAGGGTTCTTCGACTTGGTTGTTAAAGCTAAAAATAATGGCGATTTATCAATACCCAGAGATAGAGTGTTATTCTTTCAGAGTGTACATCCGGGTGAAGTATTAGTAAATATGACACGAATTACTAAACTTTCTGCTATTAATGTTAAAAATCTCACCTTTGCAGAATTTCTTTTACACGAGCAAATAAAAGAACTACTGAAGTTTTTCGGAAAATATGTACCTGGCTTTGAGCACTGCTATATAAGAAATATTGCTCCTATGATAGGCATAAGAGAAAGTCGCCGCATAAAAGGATTGGAAACTCTAACTGACGATGATGTTATTCACAATACATGTAGTGAAAGAAGTGTGGCAGTTTGTGCTTTTCCAATTGATATTCATGATCCAGCTGGCAACAAACTTAATTGGATAAGAAAAGAAAAAGAGTGTTGCTATGATATTCCATATGGTGTTATGGTGCCAATCAAAATCAAGAATTTGCTTGTTACCGGTAGATGTATTTCTGCAACCCATGAAGCATTGGCTTCAGCTAGAATTTCTGCAACTGCCATGGCACTAGGTGAGGCTGCGGGGTTAGCTGCTTCCCTTAGTGTTAAGCAAAACATTGATTTTGCTGACGTGAAAGTATCCGAACTTCAGAGTGCTCTTATAAATCAAGGTGCCATACCAGGCAAGCATTGGTTGTGAACATAGTGTGGAATAAAGAAACGGTGAATGTGAAAATATTAGATTTTTGTCTTTGGTTGTCTTCACCTATGTATGCTCAAATAGAATCTAGAAAATTGGAGCAGCTATATAATGAAAGTGTAAAATACGGACAAACTTTGGCGAGTAAATATCCATTGAAAAATGAAAATATACAAAGTGAGCTTATAGATTACGGTGTTTCCGAAATACAAACTTTTCAAACATTAAGGCTGAAAAATGTCAGCGAAAAAGCATACTATGATATTGATACCAAACAAATACTTTGGGATGATCAATTTGCTATAACTCTTTTTCAGAAAGATGATCAAGCAGAAGAACTATTAGGGTCTGTGCAGAAGGTAGAACAAGCCCTTCTCATTCATGAATTTTTCCATTTTATTGAGGAGAATTTCGAGATGCCCACTGATGAATTTGTATTTCCGAGTTGCCGCACTAATATCGCATCAATTTTTAGAGAAATTGCCGCATTCGCCTTTACCAACGTGGAGCTAGATAATTATATTTGCCAGTTTATTGATGTCTTATCACTAAAAATTAATAAACCTACACAGTACAATGAGCTGTGCAGGCAATATCTTATAAGAGAGAAGTAAACTCATATGTGCATCTATCCCTGAGGTCGTAGCAGATGAAAATTCTCCAAACTTAGAGCTTAAACACAAAATATATAGAAAATCTTGCAGATGGAGTTGTGAGTGTAGTAAATAAGCAAGGGAAAACATACCGTAATTGGTAAAGTGTATCGCCCTGCAACATTAGCCAAAGAATCATCCGATGGTTTTTGGGCAGCACGCCCAGGAGTTATCTGTTTTTCTACAAGTCCAAAAATTGGATTCACCGACAATGCAAATCTACGCGGTGGTTTTCAGTTTGTGCCTGCAAATCATGCTAAGTATTTAAATTATAATCTTTCTCAGGATTCTTTCATCGATCGTGACCAATGGGGTATTATTGCACATATTGGCGCTGACCCATCACAACTGTATGATCCTCCTTGACTTTCTTACCCTAATGTGATATAAATTTGATTAATCCAAGTAATTAGCCAAATCAAAGACTGTGAAGGGAAGAGTAGGCAAGAGGGATAGGCTTAAAGAGAGCCGGGACGGGTGAAAGCCGGTGCTAAAGACCTTGCTGAAGATGGCCCCTGAGTCTGACTGCCGATAGGTAGGCAGTCACGGGAAAGGACCGTTAAAATCCTTCAGGTATCGGAAGATTTATTTAAACCGTTTTATATTTGGTGAAAATTTTCCCGCACCTGGCAAAGGCCTTTATTAGGCGAATTTGGGTGGTACCGCGAGAGTCCCTCGCCCCTTTTATATTGGGGGCGGGGGTTTTTGCTATTAAAACAAGTTAAAAATCAAGGCTACAGGTAATACCGGAGAGCGAATTATCCCTTTTTCTATATTAATATTGTATGGCAAAAGTTAAGTCGGGACTTGTACTCTAATAAAACTAAACCAGAGATACCGAAAAAGAATTCTGAGCAAGCGGCATTACCTGCAGCCCCACACAACAACATTGTTCAAAGGAGGACGAAAAACTTGAGTAAAAAAACTTTTTATGTTACAACCCCAATCTATTATGTTAATGCCGAACCACATATCGGCCATGCTTATACCACTGTTATAGCGGACTTTCTAAATAGGTGGCATCGCCTTGCCGGATATGATTCCTATTTTTTGACCGGCACAGATGAACATGGAGAGAAGATTGCACAGGCAGCCAAAAAAGCGAAAGAAGAACCTCAGGCCTTTGTAGACCGTGTCAGTACCCGATTTAAGGAGGCATGGGAAAAGCTCTGCATCGAATATGATGATTTCATCAGGACAACCGAGCCAAGACATAAAAAGGTTGTCCAATACATCCTTCAAAAGGTGTATGATGCAGGAGATATATACTATGGAGAATACGAAGGCTTTTACTGTGTCGGCTGTGAGCGATTCCTCACCGAAAAGGAGCTGGTGGACGGCTGCTGTCCGGACCACGGTATGGTCCCTGAAAAGCGGCGTGAAGGCAACTATTTTTTCCGCATGGAAAAATACCGAGAATGGCTAAGGGACCATATAAAGGCACATCCGGATTTCATTCGACCCGAAGGCTACCGAAACGAAGTTCTTTCCATCCTCTCAGAGCCGATAGGGGATTTATCCATATCAAGGCCTCGCGAGCGTGTATCTTGGGGAATACCCCTGCCTTGGGATGAAAACCATGTCACATATGTTTGGTTTGATGCATTGATAAATTATGTATCTGCATTAGGATATCCAGATAAAGAAAAATATAAGCACTACTGGGAGCATGCATCACATCTTGTGGGCAAAGATATCATCAAACCACATGCCATATTTTGGCCTACCATGCTTAAAGCTGCAGGTATTCCGATTTATAAAAATCTTAATGTAGGCGGATTCCTCATGGGGCCCGACGGTCGAAAGATGTCTAAAACCTTGGGCAATGTAGTAGACCCCTTTGCCCTTGCGGAAAAATACGGGCCTGATGTTGTAAGATATTATCTTTTGAGCGATATACCCTACGGCCAAGATGCGTCTGTAGGTGAAGCCAATCTTATCGCAAGATACAACACAGACCTTGCAAATGATTTAGGCAACTTACTTTCTCGAACGGTGACCATGATTGAAAAGTTTTGCAACGGGGTTATACCTGCTCCGGGACTTTTAGAAGGCCCTGATGATGAACTCATAGAAATGGCGGAAAAATTACCATATACTCAGGAAACCCTTGTAAACAGCATGCAGCTAAATGCAGCAATTAGAGAAATCTGGAAACTTATAGGCAGAGCCAATAAATATATCGACGAAACCGTACCATGGAGTTTAGCTAAAGACCCTAGCAAGAAGGACAGACTCAGCACAGTCTTATATAATCTGGCAGAGGCTTTGCGGGTGGTTGCCGTTCACATTTTGCCCATTATGCCAAATATCTCAACAAAAATTTTCGACCAGCTCGGCATAACAGACAGCAGCCTTTATACATGGGAAAGTGTAAAAGAGTGGGGTAAACTTTTGCCAGGCCTTAAAGTTTCGCGAAAGGAAATTATCTTCCCGAGGATTGAAGAAAGCAAAGAAGAGCATGCAGCCTCCCAGCAAAATCAAAACAATGAGCAGCCCAAAAAACAAGAAGTCAAAGCAGATGAAAAAGAAGAAGGTGCAAACACTATCTCGATTGAAGACTTTGCAAAAATTGAGCTTCGCATCGCCGAAGTTTTGGAAGCAGAAAAGGTAAAGGGAGCTGACAAGCTCTTAAAACTGCAGATAAAAATCAAAGATGAAAAGCGCCAGATAGTCGCGGGAATTGCAAAACATTATACACCGGAGGAACTGGTGGGCAAAAAAATAGTGGTAGTAGCTAATTTAAAACCTGCCAAACTCCGCGGCATTGAATCTCAAGGCATGCTGCTGGCCGCATCCGACGAACAAAACCTGACACTCATTACAGTAGATCGAAACATCGCCTCCGGAGCAAAAGTAAAATAATTCTGCTCCACCACCCCACAAATTTTCAATCAATGCGGATTCTAAAAGTAAAAAATCAGACTCCGCCTTGATTTATCCACAGTTTCATACACTTATCCACAATAACTGTGAATAACTTGTGGAAATGTGAATAATATGTGGAAAACTTGTGTATATAATCGATAATTTCATACAACAGAGTCGTTGTCTTGCAGGCAGTCGAAGCCTGCTTTTACAGCAGACTTAAATTTGTTTTTATAGTAAGGGAGGAGAGCTATTGAAAAAGATAATGACGGGCAATGAAGCTATCGCTCGGGGAGCCTACGAAGCAGGATGTGAGGTGGCGGCCGCCTATCCCGGCACACCCAGCACCGAAATCTTAGAAAATATTGCCGAATACAAACAGATATATTCACAATGGTCTGTAAATGAAAAAGTTGCCGTTGAAGTTGCAGGCGGTGCGGCTATTGCAGGGGCTAGAGCTTTAGCTGCCATGAAACATGTCGGCTTAAATGTAGCTGCAGATCCGCTGTTTACCTTGGCCTACACGGGAATCAACGGAGGTATGGTGGTTGTAACTGCGGATGATCCGGGGCTTCACAGCTCGCAAAACGAACAGGACAACCGCTATTATGCCGTGCATGCTAAAGTAGCCATGCTAGAGCCTTCGGACAGTCAGGAATGTTTGGACTATACAAAAGCAGCATTTGAAATAAGTGAAAAATATGATATGCCTGTGTTACTTAGGGTAACCACCCGCATTTGCCACAGCAAATCGATAGTGAATATCGGCACTAGGCAAGATGTAGGTGTGAAGGAATATAAAAAAGATGTAAAAAAATACTGCATGATACCGGCCTTTGGAAAGATTAGACATCATATAGTAGAAGAAAAACTTGTGCAGCTTAGAGATTACGCCGATGAAACTCCCTTAAACCGCATTGAATGGGGCAGCCGCAAAATCGGTATTATAACCAGCGGCATCTCCTACCAGCATGCCCGAGAAGTTATGGGAGATGGCGCATCTTATTTAAAGATAGGTCTTAGTTTCCCACTGCCCGAAAGGCTTATTCGGGAATTTGCGGAAGGTGTGGAAACATTATATATCATAGAAGAAAACGAACCTTACCTAGAAACCTTTGTAAAATCCTTAGGCATAAATTGCATTGGAAAAGATATCTTGCCCATATGTGGTGAACTAAATCCAGAAATCATTGAGAAAGCTCTCAAACCGGAAAAATCAAGAACCGTATACACCCTTGATGTACCAATACCCACACGCCCGCCGGTGCTTTGTGCCGGATGTCCGCACAGAGGCATATTTTACGCCCTGAAGAAATACAAAGATGTTGTAGTGACAGGGGACATCGGGTGCTACAGTCTATCTGTAATGCCGCCACTTGATGTAACAAATACCGTAATCTGTATGGGAGCCGGCATATCGGCAGGTATTGGCTTTGAGAAGGCCTTCCAACAGGCAGGCAAAAACCAGAAAGTCTTTGGATGTATGGGAGATTCCACTTTTTTCCACTCAGGGATTACAGGTCTTGTGGATGCCGTTTATAATAAAAGTAAATTAGCTATGATAATCTTGGATAATCGCATAACTGCCATGACCGGCCATCAGCAAAACCCGGGTACAGGCAAGACTCTCAGCGGTGAGGCCGCACCGATAATTGACATACAACAGATTGCCAAAGCAGTTGGGGTGAAGGACGAGAATATCAAAATAGTAGATCCTTACAACCTTTTAGAAACACAGGAAGCACTTCAGAAGGCTTATGAAGCTACTGAGCCCTTTGTTATCATAGCCAAGAGGTCCTGTGCGCTGCTAAAAGAAGTTCAGAAAAACAGAGCAAATCTCAAATGCAGCATAGATACGGATAAATGCACACAATGCAAGATGTGCCTTAAAATAGGATGTCCCGCTATTGCATTTAAAGATGGCATAATGGTGATAGATCAGGCTTCTTGTAACGGGTGCACCCTTTGTATGCAGGTTTGCAGATTTGATGCCATTGAAAGGGCAGGTGAGTAAGATGACAAAAAGCCTTATATTAGTAGGTGTTGGCGGTCAAGGCACTATCTTAACTTCAAAAATCCTTGCCGAAGGTTTGCTGCAGCTGGGATTTGACGTGAAAATGTCGGAGATTCACGGCATGGCTCAGAGAGGCGGCAGCGTCAATACCCAGATAAGATTTGGAGAAAAGGTCTACTCGCCAATTATAAGCACAGGAGAGGCTGATGTGTTATTGTCTTTTGAAAAAATTGAGGCAATAAGATATTTAAATTACTTAAAACCTGACGGAACCCTCATAGTAAACGACTATGAAATCTATTCACTGCCGGTTTTGACCGGAAATGAAAAATATCCAAAACAAGCATTAAAGATGCTCGAATCAACCGTTCCCAACACTGTAGTCATAAAAGCATCTGAAATTGCGAATAATATTGGCAACATAAAGGTTCAGAATATGGTACTTCTTGGAGCAGCGGTAAAAAGATTGGGGCTTTTAGATTTAGACTGGATAAGCATAATAAAAGATTACCTGCCCGAAAGATTTCACGAATTAAATATCAGGGCATTGAATGCAGGAATAAAAGAGGCTTAATGAGGTGAAAAAATGTTTGTAGATGTACATGCACATTTAGATGATGAGGCTTTTGACGGTGACAGACAGGAAGTTCTTGCAAAGATAAAAGAAGCCGGCATAATAGTTGTAAATGCCGGCTCGGATATAGCCTCCAGCCGATTTTCCGTGAAACTTGCACAAGAATATGACTTTATATATGCCTGTGTCGGGGTTCACCCTCATGAAGCTCAAAAAGTTGAACAAAACTATATAAACGAACTTGAAGAACTTGCAGACAATCCCAAGGTAATCGGCATAGGTGAAATTGGGCTTGACTATTATTACGATATTTCCGAGCGCAATATACAGCAAAGAGTTTTTGAGGAGCAGATAGAGCTTGCAAAAAGCTTAAATCTTCCAATAGTAGTCCACAACCGGGAGGCACATAAAGATACTGCCGAAATACTTAAAAAAACTCTACCTGCCAAAGGCTTGATGCACTGCTATTCAGGCAGTCTTGAAATGGCACAGGAATTTATCCAATTGGGATTTTATTTTTCTTTCGGGGGAGTTATCACATTTAAAAACGCCAAAAAGCCTAAGGAAGTAGCTTCAAAGCTTTCGCTGGACAGGATTCTCCTTGAAACCGATTGCCCATATCTTTCGCCTGAACCCTACAGAGGCAAGCGCAATGATCCCACACGTATTCCAATCATTGCCGAGCAAATGGCAAACCTTCGCGAAATATCTGTCGAAGAAGTAAGAGCGGCTACTTACTCTAACTTTAACAGATTATTTAATCTACCTTATTAAAAAACATAAAATGCTTTATATAGCCAATATAACCACTCTTTGTTGTCATTTCACGATGATTATGTTAAAATAGGCTTGTTATCAATTTATAATATTTTAATGTTTAATTTTATTGGACGGTGCAAAAGAAATGATATCTTATAAATTGGGGGATTCGCTGTATTTAAACATTACTAACAGGTGTACAAATAATTGCGAATTTTGTATACGACAATATGGAGCTGATGTGGGAGGATGCAATCTGATATTGGATAAAGAACCCACGACCAAGGAAATCATCGATGCAATAGGTGACCCTACTGAGTATAAAGAGGTGGTTTTTTGCGGATATGGTGAGCCTCTCTTGCGGATACAAGTAGTGGTCGATGTGGCCAAGCACCTGAAAAAAAACTATCCAAATGTGCCTATAAGAATCAATACTAACGGTCAGGCAAACCTGATTTATGGAGAAGATGTGACGCCGCATTTTGAAGGCTTGGTAGATGTTATTTCCGTAAGTCTGAATGCGGAAAATGCAGAAAAGTACAATGAAATATGTCATCCCGAGCATGGGGAGGATGCGTTTTATTCCATATTAGAATTTATCCGTAAATCTAAAAGTCATGTTCCTAAAGTAGTGGTATCGGTAGTAGATATACCGGAAATAGACATCGACAAGTGCCGCAAGCTTGCCGAAGAACTTGGCGTTGAATTTAGAGTTAGACGTTATGAAAAAAAGATAGGTTAACCTATCTTTTTTTCATAACAACTGGCAGATATAGCCTTTTGAAGGAGGAGTTAAGCCATTGATACGAAAAGCATAATGAAAAAGTATAATATAAAAGCCGATAAGCGTCTGGGACAGCACTTTTTAATAGATAGTCGGCCGCTTTTATCCATGATCGAAGCGGCACAGCTTTCGCCGGAAGATGAGGTGCTGGAGATAGGTCCGGGGCTGGGGGTGCTTACTCTAGAGCTTGGCACAAGGGCCAAGCGTGTCGTAGCTGTTGAAAAAGACAGACAATTAATACCGGTGTTGGATGATTTGACCAGAGATTTCAAAAATATTTGTATATTAGAAGAAGATGTGCTAAAATTAGATTTGGAGAAAATGAGTGAAAGCCTTTTTGGCGGCAGGTTTAAGGTGATAGCTAATCTTCCGTATTATATTACCAGTCCGATTATTATGAAAATCATAGAAAATCGCAACCTGGTAACGCTTGCAGTTCTGATGGTTCAAAAGGAAGTAGCTCAGCGCCTGACGGCTTGCCCGGGCAAGAAGGATTACGGTATTCTTTCCATTGCAGTTAAGCTGTATGCTGATGTAAATATGATATGTACAATAGGCAGGGAATCGTTTCTTCCACCGCCGAAGGTAGAATCGGCCGTGGTGCGATTGACGCTGCGGCAGGAACCGAGGGTCCAGCTTAAAGACGAAAGGTTTTTTTTCAAGGTTGTTAAGGCGGCCTTTGGTGAGCGAAGAAAGACTATAAAAAATTCTCTAAAGAGCAGACTGGCTCTTGCCGGCACAGACATTGATATTATAGATAAAGCCTTAGAAGCAGCGGGTATAGATGCTCTGCGCCGAGGCGAAACTCTCTCGATTGAAGAATATGCAAGGCTTGCGGAAGAACTGCAAAGATATATAAGCTAGCTTATGCAACAAAATTATTCAATGCTCGTAATATATAAAAGGCAGTAAGTATATACTTTGTATTAAGGATGGGATGATAATCATGAACTTTATTAACCCTACAAAAGGAAAAATGTCTATTCAAGAAATGGTTCAGGATATTGTAGCTTTTATGGAAGAAGAACCTTCCACGTCATATAAGCTTATAATCGGTACCGATTCCCAGTCCAGAGAAGAGTCATGCTTTGTTACTGCCGTGATAATTCATCGAGTCGGGAAGGGTGCCCGCTACTATTACTACAAAAAGTATATGTCACATGTTAAAAACTTACGCCATAAAATATTTACAGAAACTTCCATGTCGTTGGATGCGGTAACTCAGTTAAAAGAAGAGATGGCAAAGACCCGCTATAAGAATATGGATGTAGAAATCCATGTGGATATAGGTCAAAACGGTGATACCAAAGAGCTTATTCGAGAAGTCGTGGGCTGGGTCATGGGCAGCGGATTCAAGGTCAAAATTAAGCCTGACGCCTGTGGCGCCACTAAAGTAGCTGACAAGTATACCAAATAGAAATCAAGCGGCATTTTCTACGCAAAGAAAATGCCGCTTTCATTATTTTAAGTCATAGTCAAAAATTTCTCCAATATATCAAAGCGTCTAAAAGGGTTGTAACCCTGGTATTCTTTGTTTAAATAACAGCGAGTTCTAGGCTTATCGCTGAAATAGTTTATGGCTTCTATAGTATCGCCAATTATTGTATCTGCTATTTTTTTTGCGTGAAAGTAATTTCGTATTTTTGAACCAAGCTGTTTTTGAGGCAGCTTTGTTGGTACGTCAACGGAAAGCTTTTGCCGTACGGCAAAAGCTAAAACGACCGGTGGTACGGCAAAATCCCGAAAATCTATAAGTTCTAAAAGCTTACGTGAAACGGCATGAGGGCCATGTGAAGGTGTGGCTACTCCGATTTTATCGTAAAAACCCAAGTTTAAATTCAACAATGTTCTAAAAAATAAAGTCTGTTCGGCTAACGTGCTGCTGTAATTTAATTCGGGATAGCAGTCAGTCATGGCTAAATCTGTCATATTCGTTGTTATCGCATATATAAGCTCATTTATCTGAATGCGTATGTTGCCCACCAAATCACCATCGACAAAAACCACACAAGCAGCACCGCCCGTATAAGCCTGGTAGGCTCCTATCGCCCTTGGAATATCTATACCCAGCTCCTGTGCAAAATAAAGAATTTCCACATTTTTCATATTTAATGCCTTTATTTCCTGCATGGTATCATCTTGTGACCCGTTTACCACAACAACGATTTTTTCTACCGATGTTTGCTGTAGCAAAGTGAGAACCTTGCCGATTCTTCCCTGCTCATTTTTTGCAGGAACTACGGCAACATTCATTTTTTTCACCTCATTACATATATGCTCACATCCCCCCTCCTACCATCATATTATGTAATAAGCTTATCAAAGGTGAAATATAGGAAAGCGGGGGGAAAAAGAATGGCAAAAATCAAAATAGGAGATGTGGTAGCACGTGCATCCTATAACAAAGATGTATTTTTTAAAGTAGTGGATATCTTTGAGGAAAAAGGTTATTGCACATTAAGGGGCCTTAACGTCAGAGTTCTTGCCGATGCACCTATCGATGATTTAATTTTGCCTACATCCACTGAAATTAGAGAATATAAAAAAGACTATATTAAAAAAAGCAATGAATCCATGGAACGAATTTTTTATCGTAGAGAACTTGAAAAGCAAAAGCGCGTTGTTCGTAGTGAATTAGAAGAAAGCAATGGTTTTTTTGATGTTCCGGGGATAGTTCTGCACATAGACGGCGATGAGGAATATTTGGATTTGTGCCTTAATACTTATAGACAATTGGATATAGAAGCCTATGGCATAAGCTTGCTTGAAAGAGAACAACCAAAGAAAATTCACAGTTTGCTAATAAAATATAATCCTGACATTTTAGTTATTACGGGTCATGATGGTTTGCTCAAAGAAAAAAAGGATTTTAGCGATGTGAATAATTATAGAAATTCTAAATATTTTATTGAAGCAGTACAAAATGCCAGACGTTTTGAGCCATCCCTGGATGACCTAGTGATATTTGCAGGAGCCTGCCAGTCGCATTATGAGGGAATTCTTAGAGCGGGAGCTAACTTTGCAAGTTCGCCGCATAGAGTGTTTATACATGCATTGGATCCGGTGTTTATAATTGAAAAAATAGCTTTTACGTCTATCAACAAAATCATTTCCGCACGAGATATAATCGATGCAACGATAACCGGTATTAAAGGCATTGGCGGCGTTGAAACTCGGGGCAAGTTAAGGGAAGGTCTTCCACGATCACCCTATGAGTAATTTGACTATCGGTGGTGAGATACATGACTTTTGATTATGAAGAACTTACCGTAAAACTCTATGATACCAATAAACAAGAAGCTCGCCTTGTTGATTTAAAGGAGTATGTGATTGGAGCCGTATCTGCGAGCATGCCTCCTGAATTTCCAAAAGAAGCCTTGAAGGCACAAGCCATATGCTGCAGGACACTGGCCGTAAAACGAATGGGAATCTTCGGAGGCAGCGGGTGTAAACGGCAGCCGGGATTTGATGTGTGCAGCGATTCCTTGCACTGCCAGGGCTTTATGGATATAGATGAGCGGCAAAGGGCATGGGGCAGCCGCTATGAAGAGTTTACAAAAAAAATTGAGTCGGCAGTAGAAGAAACATCAGAAATCATCATGGTGTACAATAATAATCCTATAGAAGCAGTATACCATGAAGCTTGCGGAGGATGCACAGAGGATTCGGAAAATGTATGGGGAAACAAGGTCAGCTATTTAAGAAGAGTAGAATGTATTTATTGCAAGGATTCACCTTACTGGAATATTACAAAAAACTTTTCAATTCGGGAACTAAAACGCCGACTTGCAATTAATTTTGACGAAAATCTTTCAGAAAAAAACGAAATTATAGGGCTGCTGGATAACATAAAATCTACAGCTTCAGGCCGCATTAAAAAAATACGCATAGGAGATATGGTTTTCAATGGTGAGGATGTAAGAAACCTGCTTGGCCTTTCTTCAACAAAATTTACATGGAAAGTATCCGGGCTTTCGTTTGACGTGATGGGAATGGGAAACGGTTTGGGGCTTTGCCAGTATGGTGCACGCGGCATGGCTTTATTAGGATTTCCCGTAGATGAGATTTTGAAGTTTTATTTTACAGGTGTTGACCTGAAGCAAGTAGAAAAACCCACATATTTAAAACCTCTCATAGGCAAAACAATAGTAATTGATCCGGGACAAGGCGGCAGCAGCGGTAAATCAGGTCCCATGGGTTTGTCGGAAGGATATGTAAATCTTGAAATAGCAAAAGTTGCTGCAGAGGGCTTTGAGCAGTGCGGGGCAAAAGTAATTTTAACCCGCAACAAAAACGAGTTTGTAAGCCTTTCTGAGAGAGTGCAGATTGCAAATAATAGCAAGCCTGATATTGCTATAAGTATTCAACAGAATTTTTTCTTTGATGATGCGATAGGTGGTACTGAAACCTTTTACTATCCCGGCGATGCAGAAGGGAAAAAGATATCTGAATACATTCATAGGGAGCTTACAGCAACATTGATGCTCAAAGATATGGGCACTAAACCCGCAGATTTGTACGTACTGAGGGAAACGAACAGCCCGTCGGTAATGCTAAATATAGCTTGCTTAAGTAATCCGAAAGAAGAACGACTGCTTTCCGAACCGCAATTTCGTCAAAAAGCTGCTAAAGCAATAATAGATGGAATTAAAAATTATTACCATGATTAAATAAATTAAATTATTATTTTACGCATAAAGCGATTTTTTTGCCATATTGGGTATTGACAAAACTCGCTATGATTGATAAAATATCCTGTTATTTGACATTTTGACAATTAGGTGCTATAATAAACATTGTATTTTGTATTTTTTGTGAGGTGAGGTTATGGCTTCGGCTGATGCACTTAGAAAAATCCGTAAAGACGTTGAATCACATGTAGGTAAAAGAGTTAAACTCCGGGCCAACCGTGGCCGTAAAAAGACTTTTGAAAAAGAGGGTATCCTTGAACAGGTTTATCCCAGTATTTTTATAGTGAAAGTTACCGAGTCACCGGAATTTGTAAGAAGAATTTCTTATAGTTACTCTGACATACTAACTGATACAGTAGAACTTACGGTCTTGACTAATGACGAACCGAAACTAAAATGTAATTCACTTTAATCCCGAATGTTCGGGATTATTTTTTTAGGTTAAATAACACAATTCTCCCCTTTTACCAATATATATAACTATATAGGCGGTGAAAGGGGGATTTTTTATGCAACAGCTTCAGCGTATTTTAAGGCAACACGAAAAAAAGATATTAAGCTTAGAAAATGTGGTAGGTCTGGGGTTAGGGTATAAGACCATTCGCGGCAGAACTAGCAACAAACCGGCTATTATTGTCCTTGTAAAAGAAAAGATTCCTTGCGAAAAGCTTTCTAAAAATAACATAATACCCAGAACCTTAGGGGACACACCAACTGATGTGATTGAGGTGGGCGAGATTAGGCTTCTTGCGGCCAGAGTAGAAAAAGCAAGACCCGCTAAGCCGGGGATGAGCATAGGCCATTATAAAATTACTGCAGGAACTTTTGGAGCACTGGTAGAAGACCAAAAAACCGGTAAACCTCTCATACTTTCAAATAATCATGTGCTTGCAAATGCTACCGACGGAACTGACGGCAAATCAGCAATCGGAGATGCTGTGCTGCAACCGGGAGCTTATGACGGCGGAACTTCCTCCGATGTAATAGCATATTTGGAAAGATTCGTACCGATTTTAAAAAGTACCGGAGCCAGCCACTGTGCTATAGCCAACGGCTTTGAAAAATTAATAAACAGTATTTTAAAAATTGTAAAGCCTGACTACCAAATTAATTTTATTAAAAGGACATCTTCTAAAAATATGGTAGATGCAGCTGTAGCCAGTCCTATTAAAGCAGAGTATGTGGCTTCGGAGATAGTCGGCCTTGGCGAAATAACCGGAATAGAAGAACCGAAAATCGGAGCAGCAGTTCAGAAGAGCGGTCGCACTACAGGGGTTACTACCGGTCAAATAAAGGCTGTAAATGTGGTGATAAAGGTTATGCTAAGTCCTAAAGAAGAAGCCGTTTTTTATGAGCAAATTCTCGCAAGTTCCATGGCAAAACCAGGAGATAGCGGTTCAATAGTAGTTAACGATGAAATGAAAGCAATAGGTCTTTTGTTTGCCGGTTCCGACCAGGCTACCTTAATAAATCCGATAACAAATGTTTTAAAACTGCTCCAAATAAAATTGTAAGGTATATAGATATGATGTTATCCAAAAGATGTGTAAAATGGCAAAAAGATGAGATAAACATGGATAAATTAACCACCATGGCATTTAATTGAATAATTTTAACGAAATCTAAATTATGCAGTATTTGTTACACCTGAAAAGATGACTGCTGCTATAATTAAGGTATTCGCTGTTTGTCGAATACAACGAATAAAATATATAATAGTGATACCATAGGATGGAATTTTTGGATAAATTCTTAGATCCTGTGCAATACCTTTCAAAGGAGGCAATATATGATGCAATATGTTCACAAAAAAGCAGCAGTCATTCTTCTGCTTGCACTTGCGCTGGTTATGCCGGGGGTTGCCGGTGCCGCTACGTTGTATAATGTTAAAGTTACAATCAATGGTCAGACGCAAAGTTTTAAGGTTCCAATCGATTTAAACTCTATCACTTCAGATTCGGCCAAGACTTTCAAATTTGTTTATACATATAAGGACGGAAAGTGGGTAATGACTTCGCAAGAAAACATGCTCCCTGATACGGCAGAACCGACAGAAACCTTACCGGTAAAACCTAGTGAACCGCCGAAGCAAACTACAAACGAATCAAAGATAGAAGGACTTACTGCTGATGAAAACAAGATGCTGGAATTGGTAAATGCAGAAAGGGAAAAAGTAGGTCTTGCGCCTCTTGAAAATGATATGAGGCTTGTAGAGATTTCTCGCAAAAAAAGTAAAGACATGATAGAAAAAAATTATTTTGCACATACCTCTCCTACATACGGCACTCCCTTTGATGCCTTAAAGAACAATGGCATTAGCTACAGATATGCAGGTGAGAACCTGGCAGGCGCACCGACAGTACAGCAGGCTCATACAAGTTTGATGAACAGCTCAGGCCACCGTGCGAATATATTAAATCCTAACTTTACTCACATCGGTATTGGAATAGCCGACGGAGGAGTATATGGCAAGATGTATACGCAGACCTTCATCGGAATTAAATAAAGACCTGCTGATTATATTTGTCAGTTAAATTTAAA
Source organism: Tepidanaerobacter acetatoxydans (assembly GCA_022840405.1). Taxonomy (GTDB): domain Bacteria; phylum Bacillota; class Thermosediminibacteria; order Thermosediminibacterales; family Tepidanaerobacteraceae; genus Tepidanaerobacter; species Tepidanaerobacter acetatoxydans_A. The sequence continues at coordinate 62,093 of JALHJR010000002.1, read as the reverse complement.
ATATACAAGAAGGAGCTGCTGCACCGCAAATTGATTTATTTTGCTGTGCAGCAGCTCCTTTTTTATTTACTGCTGTGATTTACCCACATGTATTGTGGATTTTATGTGGATAACTTGTTGATAATGTGGATAAATCAAGATACTTCAAGACTTTACGCTGATTAAAAATATTTATAATCGTATTTTTTTACTCACCTTTTCAATATCAGTTCATATTATATTATTGAACACGTATCACTTGATTATTATGTTTTAAAAAGTCGATTGGAAAGGAAGAGAAGCAGATGGATATCCTTATATTTATTATTTTTATCGGCATCGTTTTGGTAGTATTTTATTTGTTTTCAAGAAAGCTTTTCATAGATTATTTTAATAAACCAGGGGACTTGGAGGAAAGCAAAAAGTTTAAGCTGCTGCAAAAAAAAGAGGCCGATGAAAAAGTAAACCTAAAGGAAGAAAATAAACCTGATGATGCCATGTAAAAGCAAAAATAAAGCAAGTCTTTGCTAAAGAGAGTATTTTTTTAATCTGTAACATATTTGGCAAGCTCAACATATATTATATGAGTAAGGGTGTGCATTATTAGAGAAAGGAGGATTTAAATGGGTGTAGTATTGACTAAGGAACGGGTCAGGGTTGACCAGGTAGTAGGCGAAGACAGGACTCAAACTATTGTAGAAGGTACAATAATATTGCCAGATGGAAAACCGGACATAGAACGAGTAATATCGGTGGATGCTACCCTGGATACCGAAAAATTAGATACCGAGATTCTTGATTCTAAGATAGGCAAAGTCATAGTTGAAGGAAATATCGATGTAAATGCAATGTATGTAGCTATTGTGCCTGAAGGGCAGCCGAAGCAACCGGTTCATTTTGTAGAAGGGCAAGTTGATTTCAGCTTTTTTGTAAAGATTCCCGGAGTTACAAAGAATATGGATGTACGTGTCAGAGCAAAAATCGAACATATCCAGCACAGCTTCGATCCAAATCGGCCTAGAGAAATCAAAGTAAGGATTATTGTTATGTTCTTGGTAAAAGTGACCAGACGGGTAGAAATTGAAATAGTTACCGATGCTTATGGGCCGGAAGATTTACAGGTACTTAAAAAGACCTTGCGCATTGAGGATGTCATAGGAGAAGCACGAGCTCAGAATATTGTCAAAAGTGATGTGGGAGTACCGGAAGAAAAGCCTGATATTGAGCAGGTACTCCAGATTGAGGCCAAAGCCCGAGAAACATCTACTAAAATTATTAAAAACAAGATTATTATTGAAGGTGTTTTGGAAGTCGGAATTTTATATGTTGCAATAGCCTCACAGGGGCAACCTCTGCAGCCGGTGCATTTTATGGAGGTTGAGATACCGTTTACTCAATTTGTAGAAATACCAGGTGCACAAGAAGACATGGCAAAGTTTGTAAGAGTAGAAGTGGAACATATCAAAGGGCGCAGAAAAGATGAAAGAAGTATAACAATAGAAGCAATTTTAAAAATAAGGGCAAAAGTTTTCGAAACCAGGATTATGCAGATTGTTGTTGATGTTTTCAGCCCATCTGAGAAACTTGAGGTAGAAAAAACCCGTTTAAAACTGGATCAAGTTATTGGAGAAGATGAAAACGAGATTGTCATAAAAGATGTGCTCAGTGTGCCTGAGGAAAAACCTGATATTGAGCAGATTTACAGAACAAATTGTAAGGCCAAGGTTACCGAAGCTCGGATACTGGACGGCAAAGTGGTTGTAGAGGGAGTAATTACACTGGAGACCCTTTACGTAGCAGATGTTCCAGAGGGTGCACCACAGCAGCCGCTGCACTTTATGGAACATGAGGTTGATTTTACTACTTTTGTTGAGATTCCCGGTGCTGAAGAAGATATGATGCTTGACTTTGACGTATTGGTAGAGCACTGCTCCTCATCCACAATACCCAATGAACCTCGGCGGTTTGAAGTCAGGGCGGTTCTAGGCCTTTTTGCAAAGGTAACCGAAATGATTCAAATTGATATAGTTGTAAATGTAATAGAACCGGAGGAAGAGGAGAAGGAAGAAAAAGAAGAAAAAGAAGAAAAAGAGAAAGAAAAGCCTTCCATGACCATATACATTGTTCAGAAAGGAGATACCCTTTGGCTAATAGCCAAGAGATACAATGTTACCATAGAGTCCATAGTTTCCGCAAATAACATTGCAAATCCCGATGCGATCATGCCCGGCCAACAGTTGATCATACCGAGAGTATAAAAATGTTTGAAAAATATAATTTCCGGGAGCATATTAAAACTATTTTTAAGTAGTTTTCCATGCTCCCTTATTATGTACACTTATAGAAAAACTGAAAAATATTTTTTAATCACAACAACACTTTAGTTTTTTAAATTAGCAGGATTTTAAGGTTTTTTGTGAAATATATAAATATGGATGTTATTATTACTTTGCGTTGAGAGGGGAAAAGTTGTTGAAGAAATTGGATATAGATGCAAGGGGCAAGATAAACTTGACCCTTGATGTGCTTTTTAAAAGACTTGACGGCTACCATGAAGTTGAAATGATTATGCAGACAATTGCATTAAAGGATATAATCTCGATAGAATTACTTTCACGGCGTGATATAGTTTTAAACACAAACTGCAAAAAACTGCCTCAAGATGAAAGCAATCTGGCTTACCAAGCTGCCGAGCTCATGATGAAAGAATATGAGCTTGATGCCGGGGTGTCAATCGATATACACAAAAACATTCCATTAGCGGCAGGCCTAGCAGGAGGCAGCTCAGATGCGGCAGCGGTTATTATAGGCATGAATGAGCTTTTTGAGTTAAAAATACCTAAGGCCGAGTTAATGACTTTGGGAAAAAGGATTGGTGCAGATGTACCTTTTTGTATTTTGGGCAAAACCGCTTTTGCACGCGGCATAGGGGAACAACTAACTCCTTTAAAATCCCTATCGGGCCTTAGCATACTTCTTGTAAAACCACCATATTGCATTTCTACAAAAGAGGTATACAATAGACTGGATGTAAAAAACATAAAAATCCGACCAGATACAAAAGCTATGATAGATTATATAGAGCATCAGGATATCGGTAAAATAGCTTCAGGCCTTTGCAATGTCCTGGAAGAAGTTACGATAAGGCTTTATCCCGAGCTTGGCGATATAAAAAAACGCATGCTAGAAAAAGGAGCATTGGGCAGTATTATGTCGGGCAGCGGTCCTAGTGTTTTCGGCGTTTTTGAAAATATTCGGGATGCCAAAAGAGCGGCTGATGATTTTGCAGGTACAGATAACTGGATTTTTGTGACCAAAACGGAATGAGGAGGGTGCATTTTGAGCAATAGATTTTCTACGATAAAATTGGACAACTATAAACCCCTTAGGGATTTGGTTTTCGCAGCAATGAGAGAGGCGATTTTAAGCGGTAAGTTAAAACCGGGTGAAAGGCTAATGGAGGTTCAACTGGCCGAAGAAATGGGAGTTTCCAGAACTCCAGTACGTGAAGCCATAAGAAAGCTAGAACTTGAAGGTCTTGTAGTTATGGTTCCCCGCAAAGGTGCCTACGTGGCAGGACTTACCTTAAAAGATGTTGCTGAGGTCTTTGAAATCCGCAGCAGTCTGGAAGGCTTAGCTGCGGCTTTGGCAGCCGACCGCATTACAGATGAAGAGGTCGAAGCCCTTGATAATATATTAAAAGAAATCTCTGAAGCCGTAGCAAAGGGCGATATAGATAAAGTAATTAAAAAAGATGGTGAATTTCATCAAATATTATTCAGTGCTTCCAGAAATAGTAGGCTTGCCCAAATGATAAATAACCTAAAAGAACAGATAGACAGATTTCGCGTTCAATCTTTCAGCAATCCTGTGCGGCTAAAGAGCGTTTTATCAGAGCATAAAGAAATCTTGGATGCTATAAAACAAGGGGATATTGAAAATGCAGAAAAACTTGCCAAAGAGCATATTTATAAAGTAGAATACAATGTGATGAATATACTTAGAAAGCAAATGGATTTTGAGGAGGAACCATTATGAAGGCCCTTATTTTGGCCGGTTCACAAGAAGATTGCAATTTAAGCAATTCCTGTTGCAACAAAGCACTTATCAAAATATGCGGCAAGGAAATGATAAAGTACATAATCGATGCCATGAAAGCGTTGGAGTTTATTGATACTATTGCAGTTGTGGGGCCTAAGGAAGAGCTTTTGCCCCTTGAGAATCATGTGGATATAATTGTTAACGGCGGGCCTTCGATGATTGACAATATCTTAAAGGGTGTCGAGATTTTTCATGACGATGATTTGGTTTTAATCTCAACCTCAGATATTCCCATGATAACCCCTGAGGCTATCAGAGATTTTGTAGAAAAATCGCTAAAATCTGATGCGGAATTTTATTACCCAATAGTTCGAAAAGAGGCAAATGAGAAAAAATACCCGAAAGTTAAGCGTACATATGTGAAGATAAAAGACGGCACATTTACTGGGGGCAACTTAGTGATTGTAAAAGTCAGTACAGTAAAAAAATGTATAAAACAAGCCGAAAACTTTATGGTCTATAGAAAAAAGCCGTGGAAGCTTGCACAGATACTGGGAATAGGTACTGTATTTAAGTTTTTAATGGGTACACTTACCATTGGACAGTTGGAAAAGCGTGTTTCAGATTTGTTTAGTATAAAGGCACAAGCGGTGATTAGCGATTATCCCGAGATTGGAACCGATGTAGATAAGGAAAGTGATCTTGAACTTGCTGAAAGAGTACTAAGCTAGGGGGATTTATATGAGGCGCAGTGATAGGATTGCTCTGATTTCAAAAACGCTGTCTGAAAACCCAAACAAGGTTATTTCTCTCAACTACTTTGCAAAACGACTTGGTGCAGCCAAGTCCTCTATAAGTGAAGACTTGGATATTATTAAAAACGCTTTTGTAAATGCGGGTGAAGGAGAAATTGTTACTATTCCCGGAGCATCAGGAGGGGTCCGCTATCGCACTCAAAGGTCCAAGCAGGACATACAGAATTTTTTGCAAGATTTTTGTAAAATCTTGCAGGAAGAAAAGCGAATAATTCCCGGAGGTTATCTTTATATGACCGATGCCGTATTTTCGCCGGTATATTCGCGTATCATTGGAGAAATTTTTGCTCAACTGTTTATTGACCGCAACCCAACCCATGTGCTGACGGTAGAAACCAAGGGCATACCAATAGCCCTTATGACGGCAAGAGCCTTAAATGTTCCGATGGTATCAGCTCGAAGAGATAGTCGCGTAACAGAAGGGCCATCGGTCAGTATCAGTTATGTATCCGGGTCCGGTCAAAAAATTCATAATATGTCCCTTGCTAAACGAGCACTGCCGGAAAATGCAAAGGTTTTAATTGTCGATGATTTTATGAAAGGCGGCGGTACAGCTCGTGGGATGATGGAGCTTGCGGCGGAATTTAAAGCTGAAGTAATAGGTACTGCTATGGTAGTTACTACTGCTGTGCCGAAAGAGAAGCTTGTAGGGGATTTTACATCACTTTTGATTCTAGAAAGAATAGATACAAATGAGGGAAAGATTTGTATTAATATAAATGATAAATTATTATAAGATATACTTTACAATATAGCCAATAATTACATCTTTTTCAGCGGGCTAAGGTATTTAGAGGAGTTAATATAATTTTATTTTAATCTTATGAAGATATTGGGAGGATTTTTGACTTTTTTATAGAAATTTTAACACAAAAGTATTAAAATACTTAGTGTATAATTTATGTATTGCCAGAGGCGATGCTGAGTTACACTAAAATTTTCCCGGGAGGTAGCACCGATGAATATTACCGATGTCCGCATACGTAAAGTTGCAGAAGGGGGAAAGATGAAGGCGGTTGTATCCATTACTTTCGATGACGAGTTTGTGGTGCATGATATCCGTATAATAGAAGGTCAGACCGGTCTGTTTATTGCTATGCCCAGCAGGCGAACTCCGGATGGAAAATTCAAAGATGTTGCACATCCAATTAGTGCCGAAGCAAGGGCAAAGATACAGGAAACTATTTTAAATCATTATCATAGTGAAATAGAATAGATTTGGGACATCTCAGGATGTCCCTAGTTTTTCGAAATACTTAAAAATTAAAAGCAAACGCTATTTACATTGGAAATAAGCTGTAAAAAGGTTATTATATATATAAACGCATAATCGATTTATAAAAGTAGATTTCAAGAAAGCTTAGGAGGGTTATGATGGAGGATTTTACGGCCGTAATTCTCGCTGCAGGTGAGGGAATCCGCATGAAATCCGATTTACCTAAAGTGCTGCACAAAGTCTGCGGTCTGCCCATATTGACACATGTGATAAATGCAGCCAGATGTGCGGGAGCAAACAAAATAATCGTAGTAGTCGGCAAGGATGCCGAGAAGATAAAGGAAACCTACGCAAATGAGGATGTTGAGTTTGTAGTTCAAAAAGAACAAAAAGGTACCGGTCATGCATTGATGCAAGCGCAAAGTGCTGTTAAAGGCAGCACACATTTTGTCGTTTTATACGGAGATATGCCTATGGTTACAGCGGAAAGCATAGGAAAAATGGCATGCTTTCATCGAGAACAAAACGCTAATGCCACGGTGATGACAGCGAAAGTTGCCGACCCCACAGGCTATGGCAGGATAATAAGGGAAGGCAGCAGAGTTCTTGATATTCGAGAGCATAAAGATGCCAATAGACAGGAAATGGCAATCAATGAGATAAATGCTGGTTTCTACTGTTTTGATACATCATTGATATTTTCCGCTCTTTCAAAGGTGGGAAATAATAATCGCCAAGGCGAATACTACCTTACTGATGTCGTAAAAATTTTAAATCAAGAAGGCAAAAAAGTAGTTGCTTTTGAGCTTGAAAATCCTGAGGAGCTCCATGGAATTAATAACCGCCGCCAATTAGCCGAAGTACAGAGTATCATGCAGAAAAAAATCATTGATGGCTGGATGGATGAAGGCGTAACTTTTATCAACCCAGGTACATGCATGGTGGATTGCGAAGTCAAAATCGGGAGAGATACTACTATTTATCCTGGAGTTATATTAGAAGGCAAGACCAGGATAGGAGAAGGCTGTACTATCATAGGTCCCAGCCGCATAAAAGATACTGTTATCGGGGACTGCTGCGAGATAAGCATGAGCCAAATCGATGAATGTATTCTAGAAGAAGGTGTTAAGATTGGTCCTTATTCCAATCTTCGTCCGGGATGCAAACTTTCATCGAAGGTAAAAGTGGGGGATTTTGTAGAGCTTAAGAATTCAAAAGTCGGTGAAGGCACTAAAATACCGCATCTTTCCTATGTAGGGGATGCAGTTTTAGGAAAGCATATAAATATCGGTGCCGGGGTGATTTTTGTAAACTACGATGGATACAAAAAACATCAGACCGTGGTGCAGGACAATGCCTTTATCGGATGCAATTCAAACCTGGTAGCACCAGTTACCATAAAAGCCGGTTCTTATGTAGCGGCAGGGTCCACCATTACCAAAGAAGTGCCGGAGGACTCCCTAGCCATAGCTCGTGCAAGACAGGAAAATAAAATAGGATGGGCTGCAACACGAAATAACAATTTAAAAGGAGGAGTAGAAGTCGATGGAAAGTAGGCTAGAGGTTTTTACGGGCAATGCCAACCCAAACCTTGCCAGAGAAATCGCAAAACACTTAGGTATATCTTTGGGTGACTCATGGGTCGGTACCTTTAGTGATGGGGAAATTCAAGTAAGAATAAAAGAAACGGTAAGAGGGGCAGATGTATTTGTGGTTCAGCCCTTTTCTTACCCGGTTAATGACAGTATCATGGAAATGCTTATAATGATCGATGCGATGATGAGGGCATCTGCAGGCCGTATAACTGCTGTTATCCCATATTATGGCTATGCCAGGCAGGATCGCAAAGCTCGTTCCCGTGATCCAATCACGGCTAAAATGCTCGCAGATATACTTACTGCCGCCGGAGCAAACCGCGTGCTCACGATGGATTTACATGCCGGACAAATCCAAGGATTTTTCAATTTCCCCGTAGACCACCTAAAAGCTATGCCTATTTTGGCGGATTATTTCAAAAGTAAAGGCCTAACAGATATAGTAGTTGTATCCCCTGATGTTGGTGGTGTAACTCGGGCCAGAGAGTTGGCAGACCGTTTGGTTACTCCTCTTGCAATCATCGATAAGCGCCGCCCCGAGCCGAATGTAGCCGAAGTTATGAACATAATAGGAAAAGTTTCCGGTAAAACTGTAATTATAGTGGATGATATGATAGATACGGCGGGCACCCTTACTTTGGGGGCTCAAGCTCTTATGGAACGGGGAGCCAAAGCCGTTTATACCTGCTGCACGCATCCGGTACTGTCAGGCCCTGCTATAGAAAGATTGAAAGCAGCTCCTATAGAGGAAGTGGTTGTGACAAATACAATACCGCTGCGTGAGAGTCAAAAACTAGACAAAATAAAAGTGCTTTCTGTAGCACCTCTTTTCGCCGAAGCAATATTGAGAATTCACGAAAATAAGTCGCTCAGCACCTTATTTGACGACTGAGGATTATAAAGTCAACGGGCATTTACTATGAAGCGTTTTTCTATTAAAAACTTGCCTTAGAAGTAAATGACGAGTATAATATAGAGGATACCGACAAAGGACGAAGGATGACCATGCCTTAGTATTTGATGGATACAAAAGAGGATATGGCTAAAATAGAGAGAGTGAGGAGGGATACTATTATGGAACATCCGGTTTTAACTGCGGCAGTTCGCCAAGCTGCAAAGAGTGAAAATAAAAAACTCAAAAGAGAAGGCAAAGTTCCTGCCGTAGTATACGGTAAAGGGTATGAAACCACGAGTATTAGCGTTGACGACAAGGAACTGTCCAGAATTTTGAAAAGCAGGGGTGAAAGCTCCCTTATAAATCTTGAACTTAACGGTGAAGCATTTCCGGTGCTGATAAAGGAAGTTCAAAGAAATGTGTTAAAAAATTCTATGGAGCACGTAGACTTTTTTAAAGTATCAATGGATGAGGAAGTTGAATACAATCTACCTATCGTCCTTAAAGGTGATGCAAAGGGTGTCAAAGAAGGCGGTGTACTGCAGCATCAGAAACGAGAAGTTACCGTAAAGTCGCTGCCTAATGATATGTTGGACAACATAGAAATCGACATTTCCGATATGGATATCGGTGATACGCTGACAGTGGCAGATTTAAAAATCGCAGACAAGAATACTGTTCTTGACGACCCGGACGAAGTTATTGTTTCAGTGCTTGCACCAAGACTTGAAGAAGAAGAAATTGAAACTCCGGAAGAAGGCGAAGAACCGGAGCTTGTTGGAGAAGATAAAGAAGAGCAGGAAGAAGAATAAGGGCGAAACGCCCTTATTTTTTTCCGTTGAGGGGGGATTTGACTTGTTTTTGATAGCCGGCTTAGGAAACCCGGGAAAAGAATATGAAAATACCCGACACAATGTAGGCTTCATGACCCTTGATGTTATAGCAGAAAAACTAGACGTAAAAATAAATAAAGTAAAATTTAAAGGGCTGCTGGGTGAAACTGTGTATAACAAAGAGAAGATTTTACTGCTAAAGCCACTTACATTTATGAATCTATCAGGTCAGAGCGTTGCCGATGCTTTAAATTTTTATAAAATTCCTTTAGAGCAGCTCATAGTGATTTATGATGATATGGATTTGCCCGTAGGCCGTTTGCGCATAAAGCCTGAGGGCGGCAGCGGCGGTCATCGAGGCATGGATTCAATAATATACCAAATAGCCTCTGACAAAATTTGCCGAATCCGCATAGGAATAGGCAGGCCCGATGAACAAAAAGACCCGGTTGGTCATGTTTTAGGCAGGTTTTACGGTGAAGAAATTGAAAAAATCAAAGCTGCCATAGAAGCAGCAGCAAAGGCAGCTCTTTGCATAGTATCTGATGGTGTTGAACAAGCAATGAATATGTACAATGGGTTTGAAGCATAGTATAAATATAAAAAAGAAGTGTATATTTAGTATACCCTTTTTTTGATTAATAAATAGACAAATGACTGCTGTGATTTTATGAATAATAAAAACAAAATCGAGAAAAATATAAATGCAAAACTAAATTCATAATCAAAATCGGTTACAAATAAACAGCATAAGACTTCAGCAAAAAATTCAACTGGGAGCGATGTAAGATGAAAGGATTGAAGATTGCAGGACCTAAGCAAGGAGGTAAAAGCACAACCATGTCAATGTTTAAACGCATTTTTTGGGGCTTGGGAGCTGCAACCCTTACCTACGTTGTAGCACCTAAAATGAGAAAGATGGCAAAACCGGTTGTAAACAAGGGCATGGACAATATCAAGAATATGGCCGAAAAAGGAAAGCAAACTATCGAAAATTACAAATCTCGCTGCGAAAACGAACTAAACGACATGACAATAGATACTTCCCTAGGCCAGGTTAAAATTCATAATGATATAATCTCAAACAAAATAAATACACTTCAAGAAATGGTCAATAAACTTCAAAACGAAATAAATCAATTAAAGAATGGGAATATTTAGTGACGGTCCCAAATTATTCACTTAAACACTTAAATGCCCTCTATCACGCACTCAGGGCATTTTTTTATCCTTTACACTTGCTGTTCTGATTGAGAATATTTAGGAGAATATTTAGTGACGGTTCCAAATTATTCACATGCCGTCAACCCCGTTAATTAATACTCCTCTCCGCCCAGCCTTTCCCGCCACATCTGTTCAAGTATTTTTAAATCCTCGGCAAAGCTTTTTGTTTCCTGGTCAGGTTCTTTTTCAATCTCATCTAGCACATCAAACTCAAAAGCCTTTGCTTCATACAAATCCCAGTCCTTCTTTAGCTTCAAATGGAAACAGGAATTGGTAGAAACAGAAAAGTCAAATAGGTTTTTAGAACCCTTCATATCGATACCACTGCCTAGCAAATACTTACCGTTTTTGGTATTTGTTATCCTAAATACTCCTCCGGTAATAGGCCTCTCCTTATATTTTGCAATGAGTTCTTTTTTATCCATATGATTTTTTCCTCCTTAATAGCCCATTTCTTAAGGCTTGACGAAAGCCGAAAGGTGACGAAGTCTTTCACCGATTAGCTCATAATCCTTGCTAAGGCAATTTAAAACAGTTTAATACCATCGTCAATCAACTCGTTTTCCGTGCAAACCAAAATAGTCTTTTTTAAACCTATTGCATACAGCAATATTTCAGAAATATATGCTGCAACTACTATAATCAAAATAAAAACAACTTATTGATATTTTTAGGCTAAAATCGACTTTCTACAGCAAAATCAAATAAATAATCACCATGAAATTATATCGAAGAAGATTTACCGGCTAAATATCCTGAGGACCAAGCCCATTGGAGGTTAAAGCCTCCGCAAGCCCCATCGATATCTAGGATTTCACCGCAGAAATACATGCCCTTTACTAATGCGGACTCCATTGTCAAAGGGTCAACCTGACTAGTATCAACACCACCTGCAGTTACTTGAGCACTGGGCCAAGATTTAGTGCCGGTTATTTTAAATCTCCAATCTGTTAAGATATTTGCAATCCTTTGCCTGTCTGCAGAGGAAAGTTCTCGGACAGGTTTTTTTATGTCTTTTATGCCTGCCTGTTTAAGCAAAACCGGTATGAGCCGCTTATTTACAAAGCCTACCATACTAAAATCCAAACTTTTTTCCTGCATATTTTTAAAGCGCTTTTCCAAGAATCTCTCCAGCTCTTTTTGAGTCATATTATCTATGACAGAGATTTTTAAAACAGCCTCCTTATTTGCCTTCAGCAACTCCCCTGCCTTGCGGCTAATCTGCAATATGGGCGGACCGGACACACCATAATTTGCAAAAAGTATATCCCCCTTATCCTTGGCCAAAACTTTTTTGCCAGACAAAACCTCGGCCGTGCCTACGAACTTGACACCATCAATCTGCTTGAAGAAATCCCCCGCAAGTTTTAGCTGAACAAGGGCAGGGGAAATATCCACTATTTTATGGCCCAGATTTTTAGCCAAATCAAATCCGCTGCCATCAGAACCGGAGGATGGCATGGCTTTGCCGCCACAGGCTAAAATCACCCGATCGCCCTCGAAGATTCTGCCATCTTCAAGTACCAGCGTAAATTCATTTTTAGTTTTCCTTATTTCTTTCACAAAAGCATTACAGATGATATTTACGCCGATGCGATTTAACTCGTACAAAAGCACATCTAAAACACTCGAAGCTTGATCGGACATGGGAAACACCTTACCTGCGTCCTCCACTCGCGGAACAATACCCAGTTTTTCAAAAAAACCCATAGTCCTAGACACATCAAAGGCTGACAGGGCACCATATATGAATTCGGGGTTTTGCCCGTGATAATACTTTACATCAGCGTTGATATTAGTAAAATTACACCTTCCATTACCGGTAGCCAGAATTTTCTTGCCCACTCGGGGATTTCGCTCAAGGATGGTCACATCAGCACCGCTATATCGAGCGGAAAGGGCTGCCATCATGCCTGAAGCTCCTCCGCCCACCACATATATTTTTAATGGACTTATTTTAGACATATCCATTTCTCCCTCTTGATTTATTCTGGAGTTTACTATAAAATACTCATTGACAGCGAAATAATATAATAGTATAATAAAAATGCAAATAAAAGATTAATGCAAGGGTAAAATAGGTATAAGCAGAAAGGATGAAACTATTTTCATCAACTGCAAGTCAAAAGCAAAAGATTAGTTTTCTCGATGCTCTTTATAAAGCTGAATAAATTTCAAGATAAAACTAAACTCCTCGGCACTGCAGTCGGCTAAAAGCTCGAGAGCGGACCGCACCTTGGGATCATTTAGCAATTCTCTGACCTCGGGGTTCATAGATTTTAGGATTGATGAAAGTTCTTCATCTTCCGAAACGAAAAAGCAGGGTGAAAGTGATAATGCTGAGGCGATTTTTTCCAATGTTTTAATCGAAGGCTCTACTTTACCGCTTTCAATCTGACCGATAAGGCCAGTAGATACCCCGGCTTTTTCCGCAAGCTCTGCCTGAGTGATTTTACGCTCACAACGTATCTTTTTTATCTTATAGCCTACGAAACTTGTAGCGGCCATGAGGTTTTCGGGCTTTACATCCAAAGCCTTGGCGATATCTTTTAGCGTAGATAAAGCGGGCATTACCCTTGCACTTTCAATTTGACAAAGATAGCTGGGCGAAATACCCACTTTTTCAGCAAGCTCAGAAAGGGACAGATTTTTTTCCTGCCGAATAAGTGCAATCTTTGCGCCAATTCCCCCGGCACCGGCGCTGCTTGAGGAAATAAGACCCTCGCGCGATATATTCAGAGCTTGTGAAAGCTTTTCGATAGTTTCCAAAGAAGGCTGCTTTTTGCCCAGCTCAATTTCGCTAAGATATGAAACCGAAAGGCCCGCTTGCTGTGCCAAATCCTGCAAGGTCATATTCCGCTTTTGGCGAAGGCTGCGAATGAGTTTATGGTCTATCATGAGAGCTACATCCTTCCATACTGGTTTGATAAATTTATAATAAATCTAAAAATATATTTTTCGCAAAATGTAAACTATACTATAATAGTAGTATAGTATAATCACAAAAAACGGTCAAGAAAAACTGAAAACATATTTTATAAGGAGGAAATTCAAATGAAACCATTGACTATTACAGATGATAACTTTGCTCAGGAAGTACTTCAAGCAGAAGGAAAGGTACTTGTGGATTTTTGGGCACCATGGTGCGGACCTTGCCGGATGATGGGACCAGTCATTGACGAGATAGCTGCTGAGCATAGCGACAGCTTGAAAGTAGGTAAACTCAATGTAGATGAAAATCCTAAAACTGCATCCAACTATGGTGTCATGAGTATTCCCACACTTATCCTTTTTGAAAACGGTCAAGTAGCAAAAAAATTGGTGGGCTTTAGACCTAAACAAGAATTAGTAGCTGAAATCGGGCTATAAAAGCCAAAATCTGAATAACCTGCTCCCTTTATGCAAGACAGCTAAGAACGATAAAACTGTCTGTACATTAAGGGAGCTTATTTTTTTATTGTCTGAAAATCTAAAGCCCATTTGAAATAAAAATATCCCTTCTCTATATAGAGCCCGTATATATAGATATAGCAAAGGGGAGATTTATACAATGCATTTTGCTATATTAAAATTTTTAAAGAATAATTGACATAAGCATGTGAAAGAATATATAATATAAAACGCAAATGCAAACCTTTTGCAATTGGAGGAATTAAAATGAAAATAGCAAAATCATTTTTAGTGTTATTATTAATCTTATCTATATCAGTTCTTACCACAGCTTGTTCTAACAATAGTCAGGTGGTGCAGCCCAACCAGCCTAATGATCAGCAAAACAGTCTTAAAATCTACACCACATTTTATCCGCTGTATGATTTCACCAAGAAGATTGTGGGCGATAATGCTCAGGTGGAAAATCTCATGCCGGCAGGAGTCGAACCTCATGACTTTGAACCTTCGCCCAAACAGACGGCGATGATTTATGATGGCGATATATTTATCTTTTTAGGTGAAAGCATGGAGCCGTGGGCAAAAAAAATGGCAGGAGATTTGGATAAAAAGGGTGTTGCTGTTGTAGAAGCCGGTAAAGGCCTCATAGAGAACAATGATCCACATATCTGGCTCGACCCTGTAATGGCCAAGGAGATGGCACAAAAGATTTTTGACGGAGTTGTCGCAAAAGACCCGGAGCACAGTGAAGTATATCAGGAAAATCTTAATAACCTTATGCAAAAATTCGATGAGCTTGATAAAAACTTAAATGAAATAATATCAAGCAGTCCTCAAAAAAACATAGTAACATCACATTCCTTTTTAGGTTATGTGGCTCGCCGCTATGGGTTTGAGCAGGTAGCTATTACCGGTCTTTCGCCGCAGGAAGAGCCGTCGCCGAAGAAGATGGCAGAGCTGGTAGAGTTTTGCAAAGCTGAGAAAATAAAGTATATACTGGATGAGCCGGGGGAAGTTTCCAAGCTTTCACAAACACTTGCCGATGAAATCGGAGCAGAAATTTTAATTATAAATCCCTTGGGAACCCTTCAACCGAATGAGGTAAAAGCCGGAGAAGACTATTTTTCTGTTATGGAAAAAAATTTAGAAGTATTAAAGCGAGTGTTGAGCTATGAGCAGTAATAGTTTATGTGCGGGTTTGGGAAGGGCATATGACGGTGAAGCCGGTGATGATATGGAGGATATCATTGATACATCTAAAATCAAAGACAATGAGGTCATAAGCCTTAAAAATGTCGATTTTTCATACAATGGTACTTTAGTCTTAACAAATATAAATATTACAGTTGAAAAAGGCGACTTTATAGCGATTCTCGGCCCAAACGGTTCGTCAAAGTCGACCTTACTTAAGATTATGCTGGGATTGCTTACTCCTAAAGCCGGAGAAGTTAAGATATTCGGACAAAATGTCCGGCATTTTAAGGAGTGGAGCAAGATTGGCTATATATCTCAGCAAGCTGCAAATACGAATACATCCTTTCCTGCCACGGTGGAGGAAATAGTTTCATCGGGATATTACACAGGATTCGGCAGGTTGTTTGATAAAGCCGATAGAAAAGCAGCCACCAGCGAAGCCCTTGCTGCGGTAAAAATCACAGACCTTTCCAATAGATTAATTGGTCAGCTTTCAGGCGGACAAAGACAGAAAGTATTTTTAGCAAGGGCGCTGGTTAAAAAACCGGAGGCTCTTTTTCTCGATGAACCTACAACCGGCATTGATGCAGCCTCGCAGCAGGAATTTTACGAAATGCTTGCCAAACTTCATAAAAACCGCATGACAATTGTCATGATAACCCATGATATTGACGCAGCCATAAAAAGAGCTACAAAGGTTGGCTATATGGAAGATGGCAACATAAATATTTATGAAAATAATGGGAACCTTTCCGGAATTTTAGCGTCTAGATTAATAGGGGAAGGTGCAAGGGGAAGAATATGATGTATATCCTTAGTTTTGATTTTATGCAAAGAGCCTTTATGGCTGGAATCATTACAGCACTACTGGCATCGGTTATGGGCGTTTTTATTGTGTTAAGGCGCATGTCCATGGTAGGCGACAGCCTATCTCACGCAGCATTGGCAGGAGTAGCCGGCGGCATGCTTGTGGGGATTTATCCGTTTTACGGTGCTTTGATTTTCTCGGGTGCTGCCGCTGTTTTAATAGAAATTATAAGGTCGGCCTTCAGTAAATACGCAGAGGTGGCTTTAGCAGTGGTATTATCCGGAGGGATGGGCCTTGCGGTGGTGTTCATAAGTATTGGAAAATCCTTTAATGCCGACCTGATGTCGTATTTATTCGGCAGCTTAGTGGCTGTTTCATCCCAGGATCTTCTACTTATTGCAATATTAGGTTTCATCATAATGTTTTCTATGATATTATTATATAGGGAACTTTTTTCCATTACATTCGATGAAGAAGCAGCAAGGCTTTCCGGCATACCGGTTAAAGCGGTCAACATGTATTTTACCCTTATGACAGCTCTGGTAGTAGCCTTATCCATTCGAGTGGTAGGAGCCTTGCTGATATCGGCCTTAATGGTCATACCGGCTGCTGTTGGCATGCAACTAGCAAAAAGCTTCAAATCGACTTTTATTATAGCCGTTGGGGTAGCGATTTTTTCTGTTGTAGCCGGTCTTTATACATCTTTCATATTCGATTTGGCCCCTGGCGGAACCATAGTCTTGATTGCTACAGCCATACTAATGATTGTACTTTGTGTAAAGGGGGCTGTAAAGCAATGGATGTAGAAGAACTTTTAAAAGAACAGCGGTTAAAGGTGACTCCGCAGCGCAAGGCTATCATCAAAGTGCTTGAAAGCTCTGATGGTGTTTTAAGTGCCCAAGATATTTTCACTGAAGTTATCAAAATACTGCCAAACATTAATTTTTCAACAATATATCGAAATCTTGATTTGCTGCTTGAAAGAGGAATTTTGTGTCGAATTACTCCGGAAAGCGGTGGAATTCTATACGAACTTCGACGCGAGGAAGGGCACCACCACCATGTAATTTGTAAAAAATGTGGAGCGTCAATTCCCCTTGACTACTGTCCGATGGGAAATATAGAAAAGGAACTTAGCCGTAAAGGATTTACCCCGACGGAACATCGATTTGAGATTTACGGCTATTGCAACAAATGCAGTAAAAAAATAAAGGAGTAAAGGAGGTATTACACAATGAACCGGCTCATAAAAAAACTTTTGATACTGATGCTGGTTGCGATTTTAATGCTTGCCGGCTGTGCTAAAGAAAATGACAGCAAACCGGCAGTATCCCAAGCACCAGATACCTCTTCCGTCGGCAATGAAAACGAACCTGTGCCGGAACAAGCAGCATCCCACGATGAAAATATCGGTGATACAAATAGCAATTTGACTGATGAAAATGCAGACAGTGAAACAATGTTTAAAGTGCAAGACTCAAAGCAAATTCAAGGATGGAAAGAACTCATAGTTAAAGATTATGCTTATACTACCGAAGATTGGGAATCATATTCCTTTCGCGAAAATAGTCCGATTATCTCATATTCGCTGCACTTTCCCAGCAACTGGAATGTGGATTACAGCATTTTTACCGACGAAAACGGTGCAAAAGTAGCTGAACTGCTGCCCACGATAATTATGAAAGAAGGTCAAAGCCTTTTGGATAATTGGGAGCCAAACAGCGAGTGTGAATTGATATCTCGTGAAAACATAAAAGTCGGGGATCTGACCGGCGTAAAAATAATACTGAAGTCTTATCCATACGGCGGAGATATCGAGATGTGGTATCCGCATACCTACTACCTTACCGACGGCAAACAAGTATTTATTATGAGCTTTTACGCGCTGGAGTTAGATTCAGAAGAACAAGAACTATTCGATAAAATTATAAAAACATTCCAATTCTTAAGTTGAACATTAAAATTCAGGGCAAAAAGTAAAGGGCTATTAAATGTTACATAAAAGCCCAGCATAACAAAAACCCAAAGCCATGCATATAAGCAAGATAGCTTTTTGCTTATATGCATGGCTTATTTTTATAAGAATCAAATATCAGTTTTGCAAAAACACAGGGTTTTATTTAAAAAAACCTACTTTTAAAATATCATTTGCCCATATCCGCAAGAACAGATTTTAACACCAAAGCCAAGATTCCAAGTTAAAACTTTGACCATAAAATCTCCCATACCAAAATTAACTAATAACTCAGATAAAAGTCCTTTTTTAAGGAGGAGTTTTTTGGAAAAGGTGGAATATATATAAAAGACAAAAAATCACAATGTTTGATAAAGTTATTAATTATTTTAGCACGGAGAAAATAAAACACAATTATTGTCGATTTTAAAATACAAAAATAATGGAGGTTAAAAGTTGAGACAACAAATTTACTTTTGGCCAGAAAACGGTCAGTACCTAACATTGCCTATTCACTATAATCATATAGTGCAGGCCGTGATATATGATTCACTGGATGAAGATATCAGTAATTTTCTGCATGAGAAAGGCTTTTCTTATGAAAAAAGATCCTTTAAAATGTTCGCCTTTTCCAGACTTATGGGCACCTATGAAATAGATAAGGGAAAGGAAAAAATCATATTGCAGAAGCCGGTATCGCTAGTAGTAACATCGCCTTACAGAAATTTTTGCACATCACTTGCCAACGGCCTCTTGCTCAAATCGACTGTAAGGTTGGGAAATACAAATATGCAAGTTACGAATGTCTCTTTTGCAAAGGATATGATTTACCAAGATAAAATACAAATAAGCACACTATCGCCTATTGTCGTCTATAGCACTTTGATGAGGCCAGATGGCAGGAAATATACCTGCTATTTTGAACCTGGAGAAAAAGATTTTGATGAAATCATGGAAAAAAATCTTCGGAAAAAATACATAGCATTTCATAAAACAGAGCCTCCTGAAGGGAATGTAAAACTAGAACCGCTAAGACAGCCAAAACTTTCGATAATAAAATACAAAAAAACAATAATAAAAGGCTACTCTGGAAAATTTCTTCTTTCAGGCCCCGCTCCCCTCCTGCAAATAGCAGTAGAAAGCGGTCTAGGCAGCAAAAACAGCCAAGGATTCGGGTGCGTGGAGGTGGAAAAGTATGGATAATTGACGAGAAGCAAGTTTAAAGTTGAAAGGAGTGAAAAAATGCTTACAGCCATAAAAGAGCTAGGGGAACTTATTATTGAAAGAGAAAATAGAGATTTGCTGGAGACTCTGGTAGATGATCCAAACAGTACAGGAAGCTACACGACAGTCATAACTATTGTATTTACAAAAAATGATGAGGAGGTTGAATTTTCATATGTAGCTCAAGAACAATATGACAAGTCCAAAAAAATGAAATATCTTTATAAAAGCGGTGCAGCAACCAGTTCTGATTTTTCACCTACCGCAAAACTAAGCGGCAAACCAGAAGGAACTTTTGACAGGAAGATATTAGGATGGTTTAAGATCCTTGACAACAAAGATATAGAATTGAGCGAGTCAGAAAAAAAGTTCTTAAATTCTATTTATAATCAGCTAAAAGAAAATAGCGACTATATTAAAGAACAAGTGCTAAAGATAAGAAATGAGATACCTAAAAAAGAGGGGATCTTACTTACACTAAAAATTATTGATGGAGATAAAGAGCTTTATGTAGGCGACTTTACAGTATTTAGAAGGCTGCTTATCTTTCAAGAAAATGAAAAGAATAAAAAATTTACTGTTGAAAATAAAGTATGTTCTATCTGCGGAGAAAGAAAGGAAACTATAATCGGCAAAATCGATACTTATGCTTTTTATACTTTAGACAAACCAGGTTTTATTACTGGCGGATTCGATGAAAAAAAGGCATGGCGCAATTTTCCTGTTTGTCAAGACTGCAAACTGTCTCTTGAAGAAGGAAAAAAGTTTTTAGAATCTAATCTAACTTTTAGATTCTGCGGTATAAAGTATAATTTAGTTCCCAAATTCGTTATCGGAACTAAGGATGTATCTGAAGAGGTAATAGACATCTTTACAAATACTTCAGAACTAGTATCCCTTAAGAAAAAGACTATGGAACGCATAACAAATGATGAAGAGGATATTCTTGACGCGTTAAAAGAAATAAATGATGTAATTACTCTTAATTTCTTATTTATAAATAAAATTCAAGCAGCCGAAAGAATAGTTTTACTAATTGAAGATGTTTTTCCCTCGAGAATTAGGAGAATATTTGACGCAAAGCACTCAGTTGATGATATGGTTAAAAATAATAATTTTACTTTTGGAACCATAAGAAACTTTTTTTCAAAATCAGATTCAAATAAAAGAGATTACGACCTCGACAAATATTTTCTTGATATAGTTGACAGGGTTTTTAAAGACAGACCCATAGATAAGGCGTTCATTCTTCGCTTTGCGATGAAAAGGATACGAGATGAATTTGTAAATGATAGATATTTTTATTTTAGCGTCAAGGAAGCATTGTCGATGATGGCATTTCTAGAGGATTTGAATCTAATAACAATGGAGGTGGAACTTATGGAGCAGCGGAAGTTTGATGATTTATTTGAAAAGTATGGAGAAATGTTTCAAACGCCTTTGAAGAGAGGACTTTTTCTCTTAGGCTCTTTAACGGAGCTATTATTGCGCAAGCAATATAAGGAACGAGGCGCAAAACCATTCCTAAAAAATCTAAAAGGCCTTAAGATGACAGAAAAAGATTTCAAAGGGCTATTGCCAAAAGTTCAAAATAAGCTCGAAGAATATAACTCATTTGATAAGGGAAAACGTCAGCTGGCATCGGAAATTGCAAACTATCTCCTTTTGGCAGGAGATAATTGGGCGATGAGCGTTGATGAACTTAACTTTTATTTTGCGGCAGGCATGAACTTGATAGATGAAATAATTCCAATAATCTATCCCAACAAAGAGATTCCAGAAGAAGTAATAGCGCAAGAGTAGAATATGACAAATAACAAGGAGGAACCAATAATGTCAGTTATAAAAAATCGTTCAGAAATATTATTCCTTTATGATGTTACTGATGCTAATCCGAATGGTGATCCTGTTGATGAAAATAAACCAAGGGTTGATGAGGAAACAGGAGTAAATATAGTTACTGATGTCAGATTAAAGAGAACAATACGAGATTATCTATATGAGTACAGAAACAAAGATGTCTTTATAATTGAGCTCAGAGACGACAATAGTAATCTTAAAACAAAAGAAGATAGGCTCAAAGATTTTAAAGACAATGAAGACCTTTTGAAAAACTGCATAGATGTAAGGCTTTTTGGCGCTACAACTGCTGTTAAAGATAAAACAATGACTCTAACTGGTCCCGTTCAGTTTAAATATGGCAGGTCTCTCCATAGAGTAGACATGACTTATGTAAAAGGCACTACTGTTATGCCGTCAGCTCAAGACAAGAAACAAGGAACATTTACTGAAAAATATATTCTTCCTTATTCTTTAATAGCTTTTTATGGCATTGTAAATGAAAATGCAGCTGCAAGGCAAAGTATAGAGCTGACTGAAGACGATATTTCGCTTTTGCTAGAAGGGCTATGGAACGGTACAAAAAATCTTATGTCTACTTCTAAAGTGGGTCAGGTTCCCAGGTTACTTTTACAGGTTGTATTTAAAGAAAACAATTTTCACATTGGGGAATTAGATAAGAGGATAAAATTCGTAACAGACAAAAACGATGAAGAGATTAGAGACATACAGGATGGGAAGCTTAAAATAGATGAATTGGTAAAAGCGCTTAATATGCATAAAGATGCAATTGACTTAATTAATTTCAAAACTGACGAACGTTTAATATTAACGATGGACGGGAAAGACATCTCGTTAAAAGAGGCTTTAAATGGTTTTAATGCACAAGAACTTTTATTTTAGAGGGGTATGAAGATGAGAACTCTTGTATTTGACATATATGGGGATTTTGCACATTTTAAGAGATTTTATACTACTTCATCTCCCCTCACGTTCTCTTTTCCCCCGCCGCCGACTGTGAGGGGGATGTTAGGAGCTATAGTTGGCGCTGACAAGGAAAATTATCTTGAAGTTTTTTCTCATGAAAAATGCAAAATAGCTATAAGGATTCTTTCGCCGGTGAACAAAATTAGAATAGGTTTAAACCATATAAATACAAAGGGTAATTATTGGGTGCCAATAAAAAAGGGATCACATGAAGCAAGAACACAAATACGAACTGAATTTTTAAAAAATCCAGCTTATAGGATATATGTAAGTCACAGCGACAGCACGGTTTTTGGCACACTTATTGAGAATATTAAGTCCCACAAAACTGTTTTTACGTTATCACTGGGTCTTAGTGAACTTCTGGCAGATTTTAAATTTATAGGAGTAAAAGAATTTACTCAATGCAAAAATAATGAAGGAGAAATTTTAACAGCAATTCCTATGAGCGCTCTCGAAGATTATGGCATTACCTTTGAAGAAGGCAAAAAATACTTTAAAGAAAAAATCGCGGTGGAAATGATGAAAGATAGAGTGGTGCAGCGCTATGAGGATGTGTTTTTTGAGACGCAAGGCAAATCAATTCAAGCTCGTGCTAACTATTGTATGGAGGATGAAAATGGTGAGCGAATCATTTTCTTCTAAGCTGTATTCGCACCCGAATAAGCTTTTAGAAGAGCATTTATTAAATGTGGCACGCATCAGCACCCATAATTTAATTGCAAGCCCTGTTGAAAATATTTATAATTATGACAAAACCATCTTGCGCCAATTAGTTAAAACATGCGGTTTGTGCCACGATATAGGCAAGTCCACTGATTATTTTCAAAAATATCTTTTTGCCGAGGAAAAAAATAAGAAAAAATTTAAAGCCATGCCGGAAACCCAGCATGGCTTACTATCCGCTGTCGTAGCATTTTATGCTGCTAAAACGGAATTTGCAGAAAGGGAAGATTTACAGAGCGAAGAGAAGGCATTTCTAGCATTTACTGCTTTTTGGATAATAAGAAAGCATCATGGAAATTTAGAAGATATCATCGATGAAACTGCTATACCTGATAAGGATAGAGCTATTCTTGAAAAACAAATAGAAAGCATAGATGAAACTCGACTCTCTATCTTGACTGATAAATTAAAATTAGCAGGCTTGAAACAGAGTCTAACAAAATCTATAATGCTCGAATGGGTAAGCCTTATAGGTGATGAATTAAAGAAACTGCGACGACGATTTCGGAAACTAGAGCGAGAAAAGAGCATTTCCCCCTATTTATTAATAAATTACATTTTTTCGCTTTTAATTGATGCGGACAAAAGCGAGGTAGTACTGCATGATGTGCCAAAACGTAATCCGCTTATTTTGAAGCATAATTTAGTAGATGAATATAAAGCAAAATTGAGTTTTGAAAAATCTAATTTAAATAATCTTAGAGAAGAGGCATATAGAGAAGTCTTAAGCCAAAACCTTAATTTAAATGAACGAGTATATTCAATAAACCTCCCAACAGGTCTTGGCAAGACATTTACATCTTTTGCTTTTGCCTTGAAGGCAAGAGAAGAAATCAGGGACAAGAAGGGCTATGCACCCCGTATAATCTATTCTCTACCATTTTTAAGCATAATAGAACAAAATGCTAAAGAGATAGAAAATATTCTAAGAGCAGGGGGCTTCAAAGTAAGCACAGACCTTCTTTTAAAACATCATCACCTTTCTGAAATTTACTACAAACAGGAGGAAAACGAATTTGAAAAAGATGAAGCCAAAATATTGATCGAAGGATGGAATTCAGAGATAATAATAACTACTTTTGTACAATTATTTCACACTTTACTGTCGAATAAAAACAGGAGCTTAAGAAAATTTCATCGCTTATCAGGAAGCATAATAATTCTTGACGAGGTCCAATCAATACCTTTCAAATACTGGTTAGTGGTAAAGGAAACATTAAATCAGCTTATGGAAGAACTAGATTCGTATGTAGTCTTTGTTACTGCAACAGAACCTTTGATTTTTGACAGAAAAGAAGTTATAAGTTTAGTCCAGAGAGAAAAGTATTTTAGTGTTCTAAACCGAGTAACAATAAAACCTCAATGCCAAACTGCTCTTACTATAGAAGAGTTTGCACAAAATATAAACTTTGAACCTGATAAGAATTATTTGTTTATATTAAATACAATTAATTCCGCGAAAGCCTTATACGAACTCTTAAAAACGAAGATAAAAGAGGAAGAGATGGTTTTCCTTTCTACCCACATAGTTCCAAAAGAACGACTGGATAGAATTGAATTAATGAAGAGCAAAAAAGTAAAAGCAGCTGTTACTACACAACTAGTAGAAGCAGGCGTGGATATTGATTTTGATGTAGTATATAGGGACTTTGCACCACTGGATTCGATTAACCAATCTGCAGGTCGCTGTAACAGAAACGATACTGAGCAGGGAGAAGTGATAGTTGTACGTTTAAAAGATGACAGAAGGCAGTATTCATCCTACATATATGATAATGTCCTACTTGATATTACCGGAAAAATTCTTGAAAAGAATGACTGCATAAAAGAAATGGACTTCTTAAATATTGTAAACAGCTACTATAAGACGATGCAGGAAAGAATGGCGAACGATAAATCGAGAGATTTGCTTAATGCCCTATATAAAATGAAGTATGACAGCTGTGACGGAACTCCGAGTATTAGGGATTTTAGGCTTATTGAAGAGACATATCCAAAGATAGACACTTTTATAGAAATAGATAATGACGCAAGGCAAATTTGGAAAGAGTATCTTAAAATTAAAGAAATAGTCAATCTTTTTGAACGCAGACTTGAATTTAACCAAATAAAAGCTGATTTCTATAAATATGTGATATCCGTCCCCGCTACTGTAGATAACATTCCTCCAGAGGTTGTAGGTTTTAGATATGTTAACTTTGAAAGCTTAGATAGTTATTATGATAGCGAAACAGGGTTCAGATGTAAGGGAGTGGCTCCGATATGGTAATGCCTATAACAGGAACCTTAATCCAAAGCTATAAAATATGTAGGCGTCAAACATGGCTAATGGCACACCAAATTGTACCTGATCAAGAGAATCAATATATAGAGATAGGCAGACTAATTGATGAGGAAAGTTATAGTAGAGAAAAGAAAAAAGTACATCTTGAGAACGTAGTTCTAGACTTTGTTACATCAGATGATGGGGACGTTATAGTCGGCGAAGTCAAGAAAAGTTCCCGAGCACAGGACAGCGCAAGAATGCAGCTTGCTTTTTATCTTCAAAAATTAAAACAAAGCGGGTTAGATGCTAAGGGAATCCTTATGTTTCCGGAAGAAAGAAAAAGAGTGGTGGTGGAACTAACACCAGAGTTGGAAAAAGAATTAGAAGAAATGACAGACGAAATTCAGAAAATAATACTTCAAGAACTGCCGCCACCGCCCAAAAAAATTGGATTTTGCAAAAACTGCGGTTATAAGGAGTTTTGCTGGTCATGAAAAAGCCTATTTACATATTTTCCAGTGGAGAATTAAAAAGGAAGGACAACACAATATTTTTTGAAAATGAAGCAGGCAGAAAATATATTCCCGTAGAAAATACAAGTGAAATATATATTTTTGGTGAGGTGGATATAAACAAAAGATTTTTAGAGTTTATCACACAAGCAGAAATAATTCTACATTTCTTTAACTACTACGGCTATTATGTCGGCACATATTACCCTAGAGAACACCTAAATTCTGGCTATATGGTATTAAAACAGGCTGAACACTACTTGGATTTTGAAAACAGGTTGCGTATAGCTTCTGAATTTGTAGCAGGGGCTTCAAAAAACATGCAGCAAGTTATCAGGTACTATTTGAACCGAGGAAAAAATTTGCAAGAGATTGAAGAAATTATAAAAGCATTAAGCAACAAAATAAGTTTATGCAATAATATTGAAGAACTTATGGCAATAGAGGGCAATATAAGAGAAAATTACTACGGCGCTTTTGACAATATCTTAGAAAATGAAGATTTTGCCTTTAAACGAAGAACACGCAGGCCTCCGCAAAATAATTTAAACACCTTGATTAGTTTTGGAAATTCAATGGTATACACAATGGTGCTTAGCGAGATATACAAAACTCATTTAGATCCTCGCATAGGATTTTTGCACGCAACGAATTTTCGACGATTTACATTAAATCTTGATGTGGCTGAAATTTTTAAGCCCATCATTGTTGATAGAGTGATATTTACTGTTATTGGCAAAAAAATGCTGACAGCAGATGACTTTGAAAAGAGTACGGAAGGCTTATTGTTAAAAGAAAGTGGTAAGAAAATCTTTATTGCAGAAATGGAAAAAAAGTTAAAAACAACATTTAAACACAAGACCATAGGTAGAGAAGTTTCCTATAGAAGACTTATAAGATTAGAGCTATACAAGTTGGAAAAACATCTTATGGGTGAAGAAAAATATGAAGCATTTGTAGCAAGATGGTAACTTTTGCATTCTAAAATTGTCGTCGACCTCGAGTAGTGCAAAAACCCCCGGGGATCGACGACAGTCTAAAATCACACTCAAATAAAGAATATTACTGGAAAAGAAGGACTTTTCGATTTAATGTAGAAATTATTAATAGAAAATTGAACAAATTATTTTTCTCGCTCTTTCTTTATTTTTTACCCCGAATTACGGGTTTATAGCCTACCTATAAGGGATTGAAACCATACACAGTAGGAAGAGATGCCCAGCAAATAGCAAAGTTTATAGCCTACCTATAAGGGATTGAAACGATACTGTCGTAGATGGTGCCCCTTCGGGGAATAGCGTTTATAGCCTACCTATAAGGGATTGAAACTACAATACCGAATATGTATCTTTTCGGTATTCATACCGTTTATAGCCTACCTATAAGGGATTGAAACAAAACAAAGCGGAGGCATATGAAGCGGCTAAAAGGGTTTATAGCCTACCTATAAGGGATTGAAACTACATCACCCGAACGAAGGCTTATGGTCTTATTGGTTTATAGCCTACCTATAAGGGATTGAAACTCTTGATACTTTCGTTGAGCAAGCATATGTTATCCCTCCGTTTATAGCCTACCTATAAGGGATTGAAACTCGATACGGTGATGTGCCTGCTTGGCCGACTGTTCCACGTTTATAGCCTACCTATAAGGGATTGAAACCGGTATAGGTTCTCTGAGAACTGACCTGAATATCGGGTTTATAGCCTACCTATAAGGGATTGAAACGATCCCTTTATCACCTCTGTACTGAATGCAAACCCGGTTTATAGCCTACCTATAAGGGATTGAAACAAGACAAAATATCTATGGAGTTAATTGGGTATATAAGTTTATAGCCTACCTATAAGGGATTGAAACAGCGGTATAGCACTAGTGGGCGAAGCGGGACCGGAGTTTATAGCCTACCTATAAGGGATTGAAACTACTGCATACGAATACTTTCGATGGTTTTGTTACTTGTTTATAGCCTACCTATAAGGGATTGAAACTTTTAGAGGTGAAAACTTTGAACGAAAAGGAATTTGAACGTTTATAGCCTACCTATAAGGGATTGAAACACGCAATGTTGAGCTTTGATTATATTATAACTCCAACAGTTTATAGCCTACCTATAAGGGATTGAAACAACGGCAAAATAAAAGACCCGTTCGGGAATGTATCCGGGTTTATAGCCTACCTATAAGGGATTGAAACAGCTTTAGCCTGGGAGTGGAGTGCATTTTGCTACCCTGTTTATAGCCTACCTATAAGGGATTGAAACGTTCCATGGATATATCGTCGCCTGGCTCCTATATCTAGTTTATAGCCTACCTATAAGGGATTGAAACCTGCAACAAGACGGGCCGAAGTTGAGGCCATAAAGCGTTTATAGCCTACCTATAAGGGATTGAAACTCTTCTCTGAAGATGAGATAGTCATTATTTTTGTTAGTTTATAGCCTACCTATAAGGGATTGAAACACCGGCTGCATTTCGAAAAAGGTATGCCGGTAGAAGGTTTATAGCCTACCTATAAGGGATTGAAACGCCTTTCCCAAAACCTCTCCATCTCCGTTGATACAGTTTATAGCCTACCTATAAGGGATTGAAACACATGAACTATACAAATTCATGCAAGACCATTCAATGTTTATAGCCTACCTATAAGGGATTGAAACGCCTTTGGTTTTGTGGGCTCTGCGGAAGGTTTCTGCATCGTTTATAGCCTACCTATAAGGGATTGAAACCCGAGTTATGCCGGAGAGGTCGAATTCTTTTTTGTGTTTATAGCCTACCTATAAGGGATTGAAACTTGCTTGACGGTCATGGGGATAAGTCAGTAATGTATTTGTTTATAGCCTACCTATAAGGGATTGAAACCTCACTATGCGACCTTTTATTTTCTTTGAAGTATCAGTTTATAGCCTACCTATAAGGGATTGAAACACGAGGACTGGAAAAAAGTATTCAAACTAGATGAAGAACGTTTATAGCCTACCTATAAGGGATTGAAACACTACAGGTGCTAAAATAGATAGTAATTTTTCCGAGTTTATAGCCTACCTATAAGGGATTGAAACCCGAGTTATGCCGGAGAGGTCGAATTCTTTTTTGTTGTTTATAGCCTACCTATAAGGGATTGAAACTCTTCATCTAGTAACAACACGGTAACAGGCAACACTGTTTATAGCCTACCTATAAGGGATTGAAACACGATTTTTTGGCATTGTTCTTGGCTCTTTTGGTACGTTTATAGCCTACCTATAAGGGATTGAAACCATAAATCTCCTTGTCATTCCTGTCTTTTAAACCTGGTTTATAGCCTACCTATAAGGGATTGAAACACTTATCGATAATAAATGACAGCACCCTTGCAAATTCGTTTATAGCCTACCTATAAGGGATTGAAACTGGTATTCCTAACTCTATTAAATCATACCCATTAATGTTTATAGCCTACCTATAAGGGATTGAAACAGTTTATCTTAACAAATTCCAATTTTAATCTACCTAGTTTATAGCCTACCTATAAGGGATTGAAACTCTTCACTAAATGCTCTTTCTATATCGCCATATTCCGTTTATAGCCTACCTATAAGGGATTGAAACATCGAATGTAGCTCTAAGTGCCCGTTTCTCTTATACGTTTATAGCCTACCTATAAGGGATTGAAACATAATCTCCGCAATCGATACATACAGGTATTTCTCTCGTTTATAGCCTACCTATAAGGGATTGAAACTGGCTGGACTCGCTGCTGATTTGGGGATGTTTATTGCCGTTTATAGCCTACCTATAAGGGATTGAAACCCTGTTTCAACTTCGCCATCTCCGCTATATGTTCCGTGTTTATAGCCTACCTATAAGGGATTGAAACGCTATCACGTTTGACAGGAATTAGACCCGGGACTGTGTTTATAGCCTACCTATAAGGGATTGAAACGTCCCTTGCACCGGAAAGGTTCTGTCGCTATAACCGGGTTTATAGCCTACCTATAAGGGATTGAAACTTCGCACTTTACAAAGGACATGGAACGTGCAGCAACACGTTTATAGCCTACCTATAAGGGATTGAAACAGCGTATCTATTGAATTTTTTAATATATCCGGCACTGGTTTATAGCCTACCTATAAGGGATTGAAACTTCAGAGGCGGTGTTGAAACTAGCTGAAAAAGACCTGTTTATAGCCTACCTATAAGGGATTGAAACCTGGATTGGCAGATGCTTTAGTTATGTTAAATGTAAAAGTTTATAGCCTACCTATAAGGGATTGAAACTCCTTGATGGAACTTATAATATTACGGCGAGTATCAAGTTTATAGCCTACCTATAAGGGATTGAAACAAAGTGGTATGCTGCATGTCTAATCCAATAAAATAACGTTTATAGCCTACCTATAAGGGATTGAAACCTTGGCGGCAAGCCTTTCCCGTATCCTGAAAGCAAAGTTTATAGCCTACCTATAAGGGATTGAAACTTTTTTACCACTAGATAATTCATCTTTTTTATTATGTTTATAGCCTACCTATAAGGGATTGAAACTTATTTAAATTGGGCGAAAGAGGTTACAGGTGTAGGGTTTATAGCCTACCTATAAGGGATTGAAACGGCTTCGGAACAGGTGTGACCGATATAATGTTACCTTGTTTATAGCCTACCTATAAGGGATTGAAACTATCCATTGCACATATAGTGCAAAATTCAAGGCTTTTGTTTATAGCCTACCTATAAGGGATTGAAACCCTTTGGGTAAGGGTTTTTGGGAACGTGTCAGGTCGTTTATAGCCTACCTATAAGGGATTGAAACTTTTGCCCTCTCGTTCGCCTTATCCGTGTAATGTGGGTTTATAGCCTACCTATAAGGGATTGAAACAAATATTTAACTCCATTACTTAATCGATGCGGAGAGACGCGTTTATAGCCTACCTATAAGGCTTCACATCTTTTTGTTTCTATGTTTAAATAAATAGTAAATTATTTGGTTTTCCCATATTTGCACACTTTTCCTTTATAAAGTTAAACCCTTTTTATGGGTTTATTTTTATGTCGTTGAAAATTTGATATATTAAACTTAAACAGGTAACACGCTATGGCAAAGTTGTTGTCTGCCGAAACAAAATGCTTAAAGGGTGAGATGGATGTTTATCATATTGGTGTATGATGTTGGGGAAAAGCGAGTGGCGAAGGTCCTGAAAATATGTCGGAAGTATTTAACTTGGGTGCAAAATTCTGTGCTGGAAGGGGAAATTTCTGCTGCGAATTTTAAAAAGCTAAAGCTGGAATTAAAGCGAGTTATCGATGAAGATGAGGATTCGGTCATATTTTATATATTGCGAACAACTAAGTATTCCGAGAGACAGACCATGGGTATAAAAAAGGGCGGAGATGAATTATTTATTTGATTTAGATGATACGGCAAAAAACTTACATAATGCAAGCATAAAGCAGATTGTGATAATAAAATACAGTTTTTAGCAGGAAATACGCTAATATTGATATTTTTAGAAAAAAAGCATAATACAAAATTTATAATATGTGGTATAGTAAAATAAAGGGGATTATGTATTCTGTATACAAAAGGACAGTATTTCATGTATGCGTATATATTCCAAATAAAAGCGCAAGTTAAGATTTTAATTTGTGCTTGCAACAAGATTAATTTACAATTTTGAATTTAATATTCTTGCGTCATCGTATACAGGAAACCTGGCATTCAAAAATACGGAATATTCTGTATACGTTACTTTAATTAAACAATTATTAATGAGGTGATATAAATTGAAATACGACGATAAAAAAACGATTGTGCTAGGAGTTATAGGATCTGATGTGCACTCAGTAGGTATTAGAATTCTCGATGAAGCCTTTAGTGAGGCCGGTTTTAATGTTGTAAACATCGGAGTTTTATCATCACAGGAAGATTTTATCAATGCCGCCATTGAAACCGATGCCGATGCCATCTTAGTATCTTCGCTATATGGGCATGGAGAGCTTGACTGCAAAGGCTTTAAGGAAAAATGTGTTGAAGCAGGCTTAGGAGATGTGATCCTATATGTAGGCGGCAATCTGGTGGTGGGAAAACAAGACTGGGCTACTACGGAAAAGAAATTTTTAGACATGGGATTTGACAGGGTTTATCCTCCGGGGACACTGCCTGAAATACCTATTAATGATTTAAAAAATGATTTAGGGATTAAATAAAAGATAATCTTTGTTTCAAAGAGGTGTGAGAATGGAACTAGCCTTACTTATAGATATTGGAAGCACCTATACAAAAGTGACTGCCATAGATTTGGAAACCGTCGAGCTAAAAGCTAAGGCTCAAGCGGCAACTACCGTAGCTGAAGATGTAAATATCGGGATAAATAAGGCCCTCGAAGAACTCAAAGCAATGGGAATCGATCCTGCAAAGGCAAAACACAAACTTGCATGCAGCAGTGCGGCAGGCGGACTTAAGATGGTAGCGGTGGGCCTTGTGCCTGAACTAACAACCGAAGCCGCAAAGCGAGCAGCACTAGGTGCAGGAGCTAAGGTAGGACATGTGTTTTGCTATGAGCTAACAGATGATGAGCTGAATCAAATAGCAAGGTACTCGCCGGATATAATTCTGCTTGCAGGCGGCACCGATGGCGGCAATAAAGATGTGATAATACATAATGCTGAAAAACTTGCAGAGCTGAAAGTTGATGCTCCGATAATCGTTGCAGGCAACAAAACGGCGGCATCTGCTGCCGAAAAAGCCCTGCGCGCAGCCGCAAAAGAAGTCTATGTTACCGAAAATGTAATGCCTAAACTTGAATGCCTGAACATCGAACCTGCCAAAAAGATTATCAGGGAAGTTTTTTTAAGCAAGATTATTTATGCCAAAGGCCTGTCAAAAGTAAGTAATTATGTAGACAGCCCTATCATACCTACTCCTTCAGCGGTAATGAAGGCGGCTGAGCTTCTTGCCAAGGGGAGCGATAATGAGGCAGGGTATGGAGAGGTTATGATTGTTGATATAGGAGGAGCTACAACAGATGTGGATTCTGCTGCAACAGGAGAACCGACAAAGGCAGGGGTGACGCTCAGAGGTCTTGAGGAACCTTTTATAAAAAGGACTGTAGAAGGTGACCTCGGGATGCGTTACAGCGCCTTGGCACTACTCGAAGAAGTCGGCATTAAGAATATGCTGAAAAATTATCTTCCTTGCGGTATGGATGAAAAAACCTTGCAAGAATATGTCAAAAAAATAAGCATTGATACAGATTATGTGCCTTGTAATGAAACGGACAAACAAATAGATTGCGGAATCGCAAAAGCTGCAACAGACCTTGCAGTCAAAAGACATGTAGGGAGAATCGAAACAGTCTATAGCCCATTCGGTGCGGCATATGTTCAGCATGGGAAAGACCTTACAAAGCTTGATTTTATGATAGCAACCGGCGGAGTCCTCATATACAGCGAAAATCCAAAGGAAATATTAAGACATGGCCTATACGACAGCAGCCGGCCGGAAGTGCTGGCACCGGAAAATCCAAAAATGCTTCTTGATGAAAAATACCTTTTATCATCTTTAGGGTTATTAAGTGAAATCGCGCCTGACAAGGCTTTAAACTTGGCAAAAAAATATCTTAAAGAGCTTTAATTTTAAGGAGGCATGTACTATGGAAGTTCAAAATAAAAAATGGGATATGAAAAAATTTAGTGAAATGAGGCAAGAGGTTTTAAATCAGTGGCCCACGGGAAAGGAAGTAGATTTTGAGGAAGCAGTAAGGTATCACCAAAACCTTCCCAAAAATCAAATTATGACAAATAAGCTGCGGGAGGCTGCTGCTAAAAATAATACACTGATACAACCTCGGGCCGGTGTAGCGCTACTTGATGAACATATAGAACTTTTGAAATTCCTCAGGCAGAAAGGAAAGGCAGATGTGCTGCCTACCACAATAGACAGCTACACTAGGCAAAACAGGTATGAAGAAGCCGAAAAAGGCATTAAAGAAAGTGAAAAAGCAGGACGGTCGCTGCTGAATGGTTTTCCCGCAGTAAATTACGGCGTGAAAAATTGCAGAAAGGTAATCGAGTCTTTAGACTGCCCTGTTCAGGTAAGACATGGCACTCCCGATGCTCGGCTGCTGGCTGAAATTACACTGGCAGGAGGTTTTACAGACTTTGAAGGCGGCGGTATATCCTATAACGTGCCATATGCCAAGAAAATATCTATTGAACAATCGATTTATTATTGGCAGTATGTGGATAGACTTGTAGGCATTTACGAAGAAAACGGGATTTCTTTAAACAGAGAACCCTTTGGCCCCTTGACCGGAACGCTGGTTCCTCCTTGTATATCTCACAGCATAGGAATCATCGAGGGACTACTTGCTGCAGAGCAGGGTGTTCGAAATATTACCCTCGGATACGGCCAATGCGGCAATTTAATCCAGGATGTTGCAGCTGTTGAGACATTAAAAGAGCTATCAGCGGAATATCTAAAAGATTATGATGTTATGCTGACTACGGCTTTTCATCAATGGATGGGCGGATTCCCGCAGGATGAAGCTCAAGCCTTCGGAGTTATATCTTGGGGAGCTGCCACTGCAGCGTTGAGCAAGGCTACTAAGGTTATTGTAAAAACACCTCATGAGGCATTTGGCGTGCCCACAAAAGAGGCGAATGCCGAAGGCCTAAGAGCTACAAGACAGGTAATCAACATGCTAAAAGACCAGAGGATGATTTCCAGCAAGGAACTTGAAAAAGAAAAAGAGATTATAAAAAGAGAAACGCGGCAGATTTTATCCAAGGTGTATGAACTTGGAGAAGGAGATTGGGCAAAAGGCGCAGTAAGAGCCTTTGAAGCAGGGGTACTTGATGTTCCCTTTGCGCCCAGCCAGTTTAATGCCGGAAAAATCTTGCCTGCCCGGGACAACAGCGGAGCGGTCAGGTTTTTGAATTTCGGCTCACTTCCCTTTGATGATAAAATAAAAGAATTTCACAGAAGAAAATTAGCAGAAAGAGCCAAGGCAGAAAACAGAGAAGTAAGCTTTCAAATGGTCATAGACGATATATACGCAATAGGACAGGGAATGCTTGTAGGAAGAATGGATTCTAAAATTGCATGAAGGAGACAAGGCAATGAGTAAAATTAAGGAAGTTATAGCATCTAAAGGTCTTGCCGGCTTTTATTTCGATGATCAGGCGGCAATTAAAAGCGATGCAAAAGAGGATGGGTTTATTTACAAAGGCACGCCCAAAACAAAAGGATTTACAGATGTAAGGCAGGCAGGGGAATCTATTTCAGTAATGATAATAACAGATGACGGCAAGATGGCTTACGGGGACGGCGCCGCTGTCCAATACTCGGGAGCCGGCGGTCGGGACCCGTTGTTTTTAGCAGAAGATTTTATACCTGTTATTGAAAATGAAATAAGGCCGATATTGATAGGAGAGGAGCTTGACAGCTTTAGGAGACTTGCAGATAAAATAGACAGCTACAAAATCGACGGCAAAAGCCTTCACACAGCTTTGCGCTATGGAATCACCCAAGCAATCCTGGATGCAGTTGCTAAGGCGAAAAATATAACGCGCACAGAAGTGGTAGCAGAAGAATACGGCCTTGAATTAGAACTCATACCAGTTCCCATTTTCGCCCAAAGCGGCGATGACCGCTATACAAATGCAGATAAGATGATAATAAAGCGGGTGGATGTTCTTCCGCATGCCCTTATAAACAATGTTTCAAAACTCGGCAAGCAGGGTGAAAAGCTTATAGAATATATTAACTGGCTAAAACAAAGAATTTACCAAATAGCAGGCGACGACTATAAGCCCATATTTCACATAGATGTTTACGGAACAATCGGCGAGGCATTTGACGGTGATATTTGTGCCATAACGGATTATTTTGAAAAACTTGAGAAAGCGGCATCGCCATTTACGCTCAGAATTGAAGGCCCTATAGATGCAGGTAGTAAATATGAGCAATTAAAGCAATTAAA
The DNA here is from genome assembly GCA_022840405.1 of Tepidanaerobacter acetatoxydans. GTDB lineage: Bacteria > Bacillota > Thermosediminibacteria > Thermosediminibacterales > Tepidanaerobacteraceae > Tepidanaerobacter > Tepidanaerobacter acetatoxydans_A. The sequence goes on along the minus strand of JALHJR010000002.1, from coordinate 26,635 downwards.
GCTGCTTAGGGAGAACCTTAAAAAGCGAAATATCAAGGTTGAAATTGTAGCCGATGAATGGTGCAATACCTTAGAAGACATCAAAGAATTTGTGGATGAGGGCGCTGCCGACATGATTCAGGTAAAAACGCCGGATTTGGGCGGCATAAACAATACAATTGAGGCGGTGCTCTACTGCAAGGAGCATAAAATAGGCGCATACCAGGGCGGCACATGCAATGAAACCGACCGCTCGGCTCAGATATGCACGGATATCGCCCTTGCCGCAAGACCCTGCCAGATACTTGCAAAGCCAGGCATGGGCGTAGATGAAGGTATGATGATTGTATATAACGAGATGAACAGAGTGCTTGCTCTTTTAAAATCTAAAAACAACTAAAAATACAAAATAGGAGGTCTTCTGATTGAAAGAGTTGAAAGTTCTTTCACCAACTGCCATACTTGGCTACGGATTTCCGGAAGAGCCCTTTCAAAGAGGGCTTGAGCAACATCCGGATTTTATAGCGGTGGACGCAGGTTCTACCGACCCCGGCCCTTACTACCTTGGGGCGGGAGTATCCTTTACCGACCGGCAGGCAGTAAAAAGGGATTTAAAGCTTATGCTAAAAGCCGGTAAAAAACTGAAAATACCTGTTCTAGTGGGTACAGCCGGAGGTTCAGGAGCAAATGAGCACCTATACTGGACTGAAGATATTATAAAAGAAATAGCAAGAGAAGAAAATCTGGAACTTAAAGTCGCAGTCATAGAGGCACAGATACCTAAGGAAGAGATTTTAAAAAAATATGAGGAAGGAAAAATCAAGCCACTTGCTCCGGCAGGAGAGCTTACCAGAGAGGACATAGAAGAGACGACGCGGATAGTGGCTCAGATGGGAGTAGAACCTATTATAGATGCACTGGAAAATGATGTAGACTTGGTATTGGCAGGAAGGGCGTTTGACCCCACTGTCTTTGCCGCTCCTTGCATTAAAGCAGGATTTCCGAAAGGGCTTGCACTTCATATGGGTAAAATACTTGAATGCGCCAGCATAGCCGCAACCCCCGGAAGCGGCAGCGACTGCATGATGGGCACATTAAGGCAGGACTGCTTTATCTTAGAAGCCTTAAACCCAAAAAGAAAGTGCACCGTTACATCCATAGCTGCACACACCCTCTATGAAAAAGACGATCCATACAGATTGCATGGACCGGGAGGGATAATCAACCTGGAAGAAACAGAATTTACTCAGATAGATGAAAGGCGTGTAAAGGTCAGCGGCAGTAAATTCATACCATCTGAAGAATACACCATAAAACTTGAAGGCGCCAAAAAAACCGGCTATCGCACGATTTCTATTGCAGGGACAAGAGATCCCATAATGATAAATCAAATTGATGATATTTTAGAAGCAGTCAAAGATATGGCAAAAAATAATTTTTCAAATATAAAGAGCGATGATTACCAGATACTGTTTGCACTATACGGAAAAGACGGCGTAATGGGCAAACTTGAGCCATTAAAGGATAAACCCTCACATGAGATTGGCATCATAATCGAAGTAGTAGCCAAAACCCAGGAAATGGCCAACACAATTTGTAGCTTTACTCGTTCAAGCCTGCTGCACTACGGCTACCCCGGCAGAATAGCTACCGCGGGCAATCTAGCCCTTCGCTACTCGCCATCTGACATAGAGGCGGGAGAAGTGTATGAATTTAGCATTTATCACCTGCTTAAAGTAGAGGATCCAAAGGAATACTTTCCCATTACAGTCAAAACAATAAAAGGAAGTGAATAAAATGGGCATTCCGATTACAGAAGTAGCCGAAGTTATAAGGAGTAAAAATTCAGGCCCCTATGAACTTACAATGGATATAATCTTTAAAGACTTTGACTCATACGAGAATGTAAAGCAGAAAAACATCATAAACAAAAAACTTATCAGCAGCCTTTACCAAATACCCGAAGAAGACATAATATCGATAATAAACTTCGATCCGGCAAAAGCAATAAAAATCACCATAAAAAGGCCCCTTGTGGCAGGCGCAGTAGGAGAAAGCGATGTCTACGGCGCCCAGCAGCATGCCCCGCTGCTTGGCATTGAGGTTTAAACAAATAAAAAAGCCTGAACCCCTAATATTTCAAGGAGTTCGGGCTTTTTGTATTACTCATAAAAGTATTGCGATGTAGAAATGTGGCTGCCATGCTCATCTTATTTTAAGCTTAAGAGCTAAACACATTTTGAAGCCAACGTAAGAAATGATTTATTGCATCTAAAATCTTCTGAATAAGCCCTTTGTTTTCTTCTACGGTTTTTTTCACATCGCCCAGTGTAGAACTTATTTTATCTAATTGTTTGCTTATTTTATTTATATCAAGGTCCAGCTTGCTGATTCTTTTCATCAAATCCATGATTTGATTGATTTGTTCTTCTGTAAGTTCTATATCAAGTTCTGCAGCTATTTTTTTAATCACATTGCGTATATCTTCAGGGTTTTTGATTTTTTGTTTTACAACTTGCTTTTTAACATCTTGTACAAGTTTTGCGGCTTTATCTTTTCCTATCTCTTCGCCGAGATCCCCTGTTAATACTAATTCCTCGCTGGCTGTTTTCTTGGCTTCCTGGCTCAGCTTTTTGCCACTCGCCTTTTCAAATGCCTTCATAATACCAGTGAGAGCTGCAGTGCCTGATACCTTAAATGGTGCTGCTGCGATAACTTCAGCATCTTCAATACCGGCAGTAACCATAGCATTTGCATACATTTCTTTTGTGACCCAAGTTATATTATAAGTTTCGACTTTTATACCAGAATTTTTAGGAGCAAGTTTGACATAAGCGGAGGAGATAGCCCGTGTACCAATCTGCTGTTCCGGTACCAGTCCCTCTAAGTATTCCCGCTCCTCATCATTAGTAACGGTTAATATCATTACATCATTTTCATTGACGTTGAAGATTTTGAGCATTTCTTGGCGCTGAGATTGAGTAATATCAGCACCAAAGATTACCACATCAGCCTGATCCGCCAAAACGCCAAGAGGCATGAGGGTAATTAAGATGCTTGTGATAATCAGCATAGATATTAATTTCTTCATAAGCATAAACCTCCATTTGGTTTATTTTTACAAATAGGAGCACTTAACTCTAAACAAAATTATAACCTATATTGTTATGCTATTCAAATTAGTAGGAGTTTATTTTATTGCAATAGTAGAAAAACTGTAAAAAATATGATATAATAAAATGCGTGAGTCGCTATTCATAGGTTTTTAATAAGAAAATTTTCAAGCAGTACTTTTAGGCTTACAGATACCTATGGTACTGCTTTTATATTTTTAACAATCAGGAGGTAGTATGTTTCATGAAAATTGCTATATTAATAGACGAACCGCGAGTTTCTTATCTTCCCGGAGAAGAAGGCCTGAGTGAGGATCTGCAAAAGCGCAAAACTGTCAAAAATCTAAAAGAAGTGCTTTCAAAACGATTTGAATGTTCATTAGTAAAAGCTGACAGTGACATTATATCAAAATTGCAAAATGAAAATGTAAGCCTAGTATTTAATCTTTGTAATGGCATTAGAGGAGAAACAAGACAGGCACAAATCCCGGCTATTCTTGAATTTGCAGGTATTCCATATACTGGCTCATCCATATTAGGGCATACACTTGCTATCAATAAAAATTATGCTTGTAAAGTATTTAAAGGCTCTGGCGTACCAACTCCGGAGTTTATTTGTATCTACGACAAGGATGACCTAATGCAGCTTAGAAATAGGGAAATTAAATTTCCTGTCCTCATAAAACCTTGTGACGAAGGTTCAGGGAGAGGTATTCATCAAGACAGTTTAGTTTATGATTTTCGTTCGCTAAAAAGAAAGGTTCAACAAGAACTGAGATTATATAATCCGCCGATTATGATAACGGAATATATCAAGGGGCGTGAGTTCACCGTTGGCATATTAGGTAATGGCAATAACTTGAAAGTATTGCCTATACTCGAAATAAGCTTCGAAGCTCTTCCCGATGACTTAGCTAAGTTTTATAGTTTTGAAGTCAAATCTAATTATGCAGATAAGACTATTTTTCGATGCCCTGCACCGCTGGACAATAAGCTCAAAACTAAAATAGAAAACACTGCAAAAAAAGCCTACAATGCCCTAAGCTTAAGGGATTATGCCAGAGTTGACATAAGAGTAAAGGACGATACTCCATATGTCCTTGAGGTTAATTCATTACCAGGCCTGCAAAAAGGCTATAGCGATATCACCAAAATGGCAGGCGCCTGCAAGCTAGGCTATGAAGGCCTTATCCTTAAAATAGTTGAAAATGCCATAAATCGCTACAAACAAGCCAGTGAACAAAAAGTAATATAACCTAAAAAATCAAATAAAAATCGTCAACCATCTTCGACCAGGGCATCACATATAATTTGACATGCAACATATTATTATGTGATAAATGTCGTCGACCTCCGATAGCGCAAAAACCCCTGGAGATCGACGACAACCTAAAATCACACTCAAATAAAGAATAGAAATGGAAAAGAAGGACTTTTCGATTTAATGTAGAAATTATTAATAGAAAATTGAACAAATTATTTTTCTCGCTTTTTCTTTATTTTTTACCCCAAATTACGGGTTTATAGCCTACCTATAAGGAATTGAAACTTTTTTCAGCTAGTCCATTCACGGACATCCCATTTTCTGTTTATAGCCTACCTATAAGGAATTGAAACGATTATAGCACTCATGAAAGACCACAGCAAGAGTCGTTTATAGCCTACCTATAAGGAATTGAAACTTGAAAACAGAATACATATAGTCGGTGCAAGTATTGTTTATAGCCTACCTATAAGGAATTGAAACTCTAATCTGCAGCCCGTAGAATAGAAAAACTCCACAAGTTTATAGCCTACCTATAAGGAATTGAAACACAGTATTTAACCGGAGCAAAAAGACTAAATATTTGGTTTATAGCCTACCTATAAGGAATTGAAACTAAAGCATTGCGAGGAAATATCAAATTCCAGATGTGAGTTTATAGCCTACCTATAAGGAATTGAAACCAGATAAAGGGTGCTTTTGTGCAATGTGATAGGCAACCGTTTATAGCCTACCTATAAGGAATTGAAACATGAGCAGCTACATTGGGAGGACCGCCGCAAAATACGTTTATAGCCTACCTATAAGGAATTGAAACTTAAAATCAGTGAGATTGATGAAAAAGTTAAAAGCCGAGTTTATAGCCTACCTATAAGGAATTGAAACGATGTATGGGACATTTCAATTTTCGAGCTTACTGGCGTTTATAGCCTACCTATAAGGAATTGAAACATGTATCGAAATATGCTTTTATCAATCCTCATACGTGTTTATAGCCTACCTATAAGGAATTGAAACCCATGTTGCAAATATATAATAATGAAATTGAAGATTTAGTTTATAGCCTACCTATAAGGAATTGAAACTTCAATTAATCAAGCAGGTAGTTTAAGTTCAACACTTGTTTATAGCCTACCTATAAGGAATTGAAACGACCATATTTATTATGTATATATATTTAAACAGAAGAGTTTATAGCCTACCTATAAGGAATTGAAACGTTAAACAATACCGTTGCAAGCACTAGCACTACTCAGGGTTTATAGCCTACCTATAAGGAATTGAAACTCTGATAATATTCAAGAACGTATAATCCCGCTCGTCGGTTTATAGCCTACCTATAAGGAATTGAAACACATTAGGCAAATATAAAACAAATTGATGATCTAGTTTATAGCCTACCTATAAGGAATTGAAACTAGTATTTAATTATAGTAACTTCGACATTAAATTGGGTTTATAGCCTACCTATAAGGAATTGAAACTTGACTCTCTTTTGACAACTGCAAAGACGAATTTAGGTTTATAGCCTACCTATAAGGAATTGAAACTTCGTCGAGTCGTAATTTCCTTCTGCGCTTCCGCTCGTTTATAGCCTACCTATAAGGAATTGAAACATAAAGAAATTGATAATGAAACCTTATATGGGTTTCTTTCGTTTATAGCCTACCTATAAGGAATTGAAACTCTACCGGTAGTAATAATAAATAAACCTATAGATGAGTTTATAGCCTACCTATAAGGAATTGAAACATGCTCCTAATAATGTAGATTTGCCGGAACCCCCTTTGCGTTTATAGCCTACCTATAAGGAATTGAAACACCAAGGGTTGGGCGAACTCTTGGATAAGGGTTTAAGTTTATAGCCTACCTATAAGGAATTGAAACTCAAGAGTAACTGGAATATATTCGGGCCGATGATAAAGTTTATAGCCTACCTATAAGGAATTGAAACGCGGAAATTACAGCTTTTAAGGCCGAGGTTGATATAGAAGTTTATAGCCTACCTATAAGGAATTGAAACATTCTACTTTCCTTGATTTCATGGTCGGCTTCCTCGTGGTTTATAGCCTACCTATAAGGAATTGAAACTAAGGCACAGGGAAGGCCTAAGTACAAGCTTATTAACTGAGTTTATAGCCTACCTATAAGGAATTGAAACAGTATCTGGCTAGAGCAAGGGTCAACCGCACATTTCGTTTATAGCCTACCTATAAGGAATTGAAACCAATATATATTTTGACTTTTGCCCTTCAATCTTCCTTGTTTATAGCCTACCTATAAGGAATTGAAACGTGAAATATACACGGATCCAGCGAAACAATACTAAAGGTTTATAGCCTACCTATAAGGAATTGAAACTTTCTATTCGAGGCCTGACATAGCACAGCCGTCGGCGTTTATAGCCTACCTATAAGGAATTGAAACATCCATGATGATTTCAGACCCGAAAGGGGAACTTTTGTTTATAGCCTACCTATAAGGAATTGAAACCCTCATCTTTAGTCTTTATATACCTAATTGTTAGTTTGTTTATAGCCTACTATCCTGAAAATAAATACCTTAAAAAAGTAACAAAAAACGAAGCCCATATTAGCTGCTGTAAAGATATGGGTTGAAGAGTGGTTTGCTTGTATTGATGGCTAAATGAGTAAAGGTATTATAGTTGAATTTTATCCATTTTTTCTTGAGCTGAAATTTCTGCAGTAATCTTAAGACCTAAAGACTCAAGTTTTTTTATATAGTTTCGGATGTTACCTTTCTTGTTTCTTCGTAATAACAGGAGCTCAATTTTTGATATATATGAGAATAGTTTTGCCAGCATTTACATAAAAATTGCACAAGTAATTTAGCAACGATAGTTGTTGAGTAGATTAGAGGTAAAAAATGATTATATACTTGTAGATGGTAATTATTAATTTGGAAAATAATGAAGATGCATGGACTATATTCTAAAGCAAATGACAGGATATGTAGATTATGGAGGAGATACCCAAAAAAATTTTTATATTATGGAAGCACTTTAAGAAATCAGGAAAGTGATACTTCTGCAGATTCTCAGAGATTGTATAATATCATAGCGATTCTAAATGAAATAGGATGAAAACTAAATATATCCTAAGATGTCTAATAAACTTGATAAATATATATAAAATAAAAATGGAATAGCTTAATAGCAGTATAAGAAGAGAGGGGATAGATGTTGCGTTTAACATCTATCCCCTCTTATGAGAATATGGCTAATAACTTTTGAAGAATGAATTTTTGTTATAGCTGATCAATAATATCTAGAAAAGCATCTATTTCATTTTCTGTGTTAAAGTATGCGGGACTTATACGCACAGTTCCATTAGGGTAGGATCCTATGTTTTTATGTGCCAAAGGCGCGCAATGTAAACCACTGCGAATACAAATTTTTCTTGAATCTAGTAAGCTATCAATGTCTTGCGGACTAAAGCCTAAAACGTTGAAAGATATTATGTCGATAGTTCCATAAGGTGATGTGTGACCATAAATTTTAATTCCTATACTAGATAAGCCCTTTAGCAATTTCTTCTTTAACATGTTTACTTTCGCATTTATTCTTTCTCTTCCGGTTTCTTCAATCCACTCAATGCCAGCTAGCATGGATACAATAGAAGGAAGCGGCAATGTTCCACTTTCGTATCTTTCTGGAACAAAATCGGGCATATTGATATCTTCTGAATTGATACCTGTCCCACCAAAAATGAGAGGGGCAGGTAATTCATTTATATCTTTTATTACAATGCCTCCTGAGCCTGGTATTCCATACAGACCCTTATGGCTAGAAAAAGCAAGAAAGTCATAATCGTATCTATCAATCTTAGGTGTATGTAAGCCTACTGTCTGAGCAGCATCTATTAGGACTTTACCGCCAAAAGAATGAGTGATTTCTATTACTTCCTTTACAGGTAAGATATCTCCAGTAACATTACTTGCATGAGTGATAATCACAAGTTGCGGTGGGTATGCCGCAAACAGCATTTCAGTTTGCTCAATGTCAAGTAGACAATTTTTATCGATAGGCAAAACTTTTACATTTATACCATTTTTATGTTTTATATGCATTACACTTCTTACAACAGAGTTATGTTCAAAAGGCGAGATGTATATTGTTTCATCTAAAGACATATTAATTCCTTGTATTATTATATTAATTCCTTGTGTTGCCGAGGGAACAAATGCTAGTTGGTTTGGGTTTACTCCAAACATGTTAGATAATTTTAAACGTGTAGCTTCTAAACTATAATTAGCCCTTTTGACAAGAGGATTTATACCCCTTCGCGGATTTACTGCGAATTCATTTAAGCATTCTGTAACGGAATTAACCACATAACAGGGTTTGGGAAAAGTTGTAGCGGCATTATCTAGATAAATAAAATCCATTTTTATCACCTAAATAAGTTTTTTTAATATATTGATTAATATTTGTCGTTTTTCGATTGGAGATATTGCATTACCAAAGTTGCTTATAGCTGATTCAACATGTGCTTGAAGTATATTTCCAAGATCAGATATTTCAGAATCATAAATTACTACTTCTTTAGTATTTTTTGAGGTTGAATCACAAAATGCGAGCTTAATACTTGAGCTTGAAGGATTCGATGAAGAGGAATATTCCTTATCTACCTGTTTAAATTGTTTAAGACTGTCCTTGAAATTTTCCAAAGTGTCATCTAACCAGTCTTCAGGTCTGATATGAGTTACCATTTTAGCAAATCCATATGCAAATTCAGTTTCGTCATAACCATTAAATCCCGAAATGTACCCAGCAATACTAGAACCATTAGCAATAGTGAATATGCTAGACTTTTCTTCTTCCAACATATTACGAGCTAGACTTATCAAAGATTCGTTTCGATTACCATAAGATAGCAACCAAGAATATAAAATTTCCTTAATATTATTTAAGAGATTATTTAAGGAATTATCAAGTTCATTCTTACATTTAATAAAAGCTGACAGAAAGTTTTTTACGTTATCTTGAGAAAGCTCATCAAATCCTAAAGCTGAAGGTAGTTCATGAATTAATATATGTTTTGAATTACGATTTATTATTTTAGCAAAATGCCTAACAGTCTGCGAAGGTTTGCTAATCGTTTTTGTTTCTCTTGTAAATCTTGGTAAACTTGCAATCCAACGAAACATACTATCTCCAATTTTGCCATAGGCATTACCTGAAAATATATTTGTGGGCAGAGAAACTTCAAAAACTTTAGCCATACCTTTTATAAGTGTTTCTATGTTCTCGTCCCAGTTATCTAACTTTAAGTAATAATTGTCCGGTTGTTTAACAATCTCATCTAAAAGCTTTGCATCAATGTAACAGTCCAAATTAGACGAATTTCGTATTGTAATATATTTACTATACTTAACTATGCAAGCGGTTAAAATTACCGGTATAGTACCTTTGCGAATACCATAGGGCGGAGCTGTTAGATGATGCATCAACGCACTAAAGTCTTTAAAGTCATCTTGTGCTTCATTAAAAAAACTCGTGACCTCTGTAAAGACTTTTTCAAATTCTTTACAGTCGAATTTGAAATGGCACTCCTTTTCATCAAAGATACCTGTTGCTATAAATAGGGTATCGAACATGAAGGATTCTTGAGCTGTGCGCAAGTAGTCTCGTATATTGTTGATATTCTTTAATATGAGATCTATAACGCTATTTCTGGCTCGCCTAGAAATTGTAGTAGGACTGTCTTTATTGATTAATTCATTATTTATTACAGGATAGTATTTATAAACCTTGCTCATAATTTCTGAAACGCGCAATGATAAATCGTACTTATTTTTAATATCTTGTAGAGGCTGATTGTTCCAAAAGTAGTTCACATTTTCAGAGACAACAGTTATCTGTTTTAGCTTGTTTTGTATATCTTGGTAAATATCCTTAATATACAAGCTTATCAAAGTTTTTGTACTTTGCTTAGGCTGAGTTTTCTTAAGTTCCTTGTCTATATCTTTTAAGGCAAGTAATCGCATAACAGAATCTCTTATTTTTATTGGTTTGTTAGGTAAGGCAAAAACAACTCTTTCATCATGGCAGCTTTGAATAAGCTGTTCTAATTCGGTCTTTTCACTGTAATTATCTGGGATGAGGTAACATATTACGCCATCACAGTCATAGTATTTAGATGTCAAACCTCCTTTGTATATAATAGTCTTAGCATTTTTAACGTCTACATAGGCTGGAGTTAAAAAGCGAGTGATTTTAAATTCATGATTATATTTATGCGGCAATACATAATCCTGAAAACCTAATTTAGTTAAGTAAGCTAATGAAGATACTTTTTGAGATTTTTTACTAATCCAAGATTCGATTTCTTCTTCCAAATCAAAGTCCGAAGGCTCTACGATTTCAATTTCATTTGTAGATTGACGAATATATATTAGTTTATTTTGCTGCAGTGTTTTTAAACCCTTTAGAAAGTCATCATCGCCAACACCATATCTGACCATTTCTAATGTACATGGCAAATTCAAATTGTTTCCGGCAATTTTGTAGATGCCTACTGTTTTCAAAAAATTTCGCTCCGACTGGGCACTTTGAGGTAAGGAGTTAATTGCATTTACAGTTCTTATGTATATAGATTTAATGTTATCATCTTTAGTCCAGCGCAACTGCTGTTCAAAATAATCAAAAATATGCCATGGTCTGATAAAATCCATTGTTTTGATTTCTTGATCAAGAAAGGCTTGAACAGGGCTTTCATTTTGGTCGGCTAAAAATGTAAATAAGGTTCTTTCATTTTGAGCAAGCTTTGCAGAAATTCTCGGAAGCAAAAAAACCGTAACAGGGTGTAATGGCAAACAGCCTTGAATAATTATTTTTTGTATTGTCTTAAAGGACATTTTATCAAATATATTTTTAATACGCCTGTGTTGGCTAATTTTTTGTATTTGTGGATTTTCATTAACAATTATATTGTAGGCATCAGATTTCTTTTTTTGAAATGCTCTACTTATTAGATCATATGTTTCCCAAGGCTTATTGGTAATATCGAAAAGTTTAAAACGCCCCTCCACCTTACGCCAATCACTAGCCAAAGCGTTGCTTGTTTCGCCTAAGTATTGTCCAATGGTTCTGTGAGATGCTAATAAAATATTGAGGCGGAAATTATCGTTGGATCTATTAGCTAACTCAGATATGTCTTGTAACGTTTTTAAAGTGTCAAAATTTTTTATGGAAGTATCTAGAACCCTGTTAAACTCATCAAATATAATAAATATGCCCCTATATCCTTTGCTAATTAATTCTACGGAAACTTCTCTATATACATCAACTGCGTTGCCGCTAAAGTAATCAAAATCTGCACCTGCAGATAATTTTGGATATAATTCAGTAAAAATTTCCAAAGCTTTTGTATCGAATTTACTCAAAGCATTTTCTAATTTGCTGGCAGGACCAAAATCTATGTTTTCAAGCAATCTTTCTAGAAGATTGTAAACTTCAGGAAATGCATCTTTCCACATCTGTATAAACTCTAAAGCAGAAGTGAAACTAGAATCTATATTTAATTCGAGACCACTATTTGCCAGGGAGTTCTTAAGAGAAAACAATAATTGCTGCTCAAAATCAATTGAATTACTGCCTAGAATTGGAACTACTAAATATGGCGCCTCAGTCTGTATTTCTTTCTGTAATAAAACTTTAGTTCGATTATTTTTTATTTTTTCTACTACTTTATATATATGGCTTGGCGGAACCTGTTTACTTACTAAACTGCCAAGAAATGTCATTAAATGCGACTTACCAGTACCATAACTTCCTAATAAAATTGATGCACAGTCATTATTTATTCCTTGCAAAGAGGAAAGCACATGCTCAATTATTTCTTCTGACTTTTCTGTAGGAATAAAACCTGATACTTTTTCTGGATTATTCAAGTCGTATTTTATATTTATAGATCGATGAAAGCCTGGAGATATTGATATTAATTCACTAAGCTTCATTTATAAACTGCCCCTTTATTCATAGTTTTATATATATCAGTTATTAATTGCCACGCATCAATTTCAGAAAGTACCACGGAGTCGATTCCTGCAGTTCTTGAAAACTTTAGCCAACCCTTTTCCTGTATTAAATCTAGATAAAAATAAATCTTGTCTAGAGATAAATTAAAAACTTTACCTATATTACAAACATCATTTTCAAGATTGGATATATTTATAAATGTATTTCCGTTAGCAGCCTCTTTTATTACTAGAAATAACACTTCAAGCGGGATTTGTTTGCCAGGACTTGTTTTATAGTAAATATTTCCTTTGTTTTTAATAAGACCGAGTTCCGTTAAGGGACAAATTATATTATTTTCAGGCGTATCTGATATCGTATCATTTTTAACATAAGTCGAAATTATACAGTCAAAATCTTTTTTATAAGAGCTTTCAAGAACTGCATTATTTGTATATGTAGAAATTCTATCTATAAAATTAAATTGGTCAAACTCCTTTCTTGAATAAATATTGAAAAGATAATGCCACGATGTAGCCTGGGTTTCATCTTTAACAATATTATAATGAATAATCCACCAAGTAATATCAAACTCAAAATAGGGATCATATTCTTTTACAATACTCCCAAATTTAGTTAGAATCATTCCCTGTTTTCCGTTGAGTTCTTTAATGGCTTTTTGCTCAACAAGACCAACGGCTTCAACCCAAAAACGAAGAGACTGGACCATGTTTTTTCCAATACCTAAACGTATAGAAGCATCCTTTTTTGAAAAAAGCCTACGATCCTTGCTTAATTCTTCTAGAGCTTTTGCTAACCATCCAGAACGTATATGAAAAGTTTGATGTCTTGCGTAACTCATTTGTCTTCTCCTCTCTTAGTTTGTAGCACTTTGCTAACTAGGCATCCTGTATCAAAATTAGCAATACATTTTAGACATCTAATACATTTATTCTCGTCAATTCTATATTCTCCAGTTGTAACACTTATTGCCTTTGTAGGACAGATAGAAGGGCATCCTCCACATAAAATGCATGACTGGTATTTGCGCATTTGACAGTTGACTCTTTGCATAAGCAGAGTGTGGTTATTAGAGTTTACAATTTTTACCCTAAGCTCACTTGTGCCAGGGAGACCCTGTAATATCATTATTGGTTCCTCTGTTTTTTTGTCTAAAACAAACACTTCTCCTAAAATAGATCGTCCTTGAGTGAAAGATATATTTCCAAAAGGCTTAAAATACTCATACAATCCACTTTCTATAGGTTTTGTTAATTGGTATGTTCTTGCAAAAGGGTCATCACCACATGGTCTAGATGTAATTATTCCTTTATATGAATTTTCTAACCCAATACCACCTTGCCGCGCTTTCCAATTGCCAGAATCTACATATTCGATAGGATCAGGTTTTCCTATTTCTTTAGCGACGCTGATTAAAAACTCCCTCCAGGGTTCGGATAATTCCGGGTGATAAATGCGCGTTAAGAAAAATGACCAAGAACTATTACTAGGGCATGCCCAGCACCCAACTCGTGAAAAACCTAATCTATAAGAGTAATTAAAATCCAAATTTCTTTCAAAAATATATAACCATATATCAACATCCTTCCAATTTATTATTGGAGATACAACGGTTTGCTGACTTATCTTAGGAGATTTTTCAATTACATTATATTTTGAACGACGACTAGATTCTGATCTGCGAATTCCGTAGTATGTAAGTATAGGCTGCGTTGCACTTATTCCAGAAAATGTTTGACTTATAGGTCCAGTCTTAAAAACAGTGCAACACCAGCGCATTATCCTGCTAGGTGGTCCGATTTTTTTACAAACATTTATAAAGTCGTGTTTTGATTTACTTTCAATAAAAGGGATTTTGCTATTATTCTCTTTAAAACGAGAAATATATTCCAATGTTTCAGGCAGCTCCAAAGTTGTATTACCAAAGGCATGAATAATTGATGGATTAGCGTAAGCCCGCCTTACTATATTAGACACAACAGTAGAGTCTTTTCCACCACTAAATGAAACTATGGGCACAAAATCTTTATCTAATTTTTTTGCTTTTTCCACTATCTCAAAAGCTTCAAATTCTATATTACTAATTCGTTCACGGTTACATGAAAGAAAAGTTTGTATATGGTTATTAAAGAATGAGTATTGATTATCCAAATCTATGTTAGATTTTCTACGGGACAATTCTTCTCTAATTTTTAAAATGTCAAGTTTTTCCAACTCTTCCTTTTTCAATGGTTGTGTTTTACCGTCGATCAATAGCAAATTACCACTTGTGTACCAAACAGATTTTTTGCTTAAATAACCTTGAGGGTATTGCAGCAAGATTTCCAAGAGCATCTTTTCTTCAGGGAAAACCGGTCTTATATCAGTAGCAACACGAAGTCCTTTAGTATTACAAATTTCGCATTTCGGTGCAAGAATGGGGGTATTGCATTTCTTACACCAAAAAATATTCTTCACAATTATCCCATCCTTTTAATTACGATACTATCTTCAGCGAATAAACATGGAATATTTTCAGCTGGTAGTTAAGTGTTACTATAGTTATTATAACACCAAATATAATAAATGTAATATAAAAAACTATTTTAAAAGACGATCTAAATTTAATAGCTACCTAAGCTGCGAAAAATTAAGAAGGAATTTAGGAGAAAATATCGAATATATTTATATATCAGTGAGAAAATTACAAATTTTGCAGGTGGCTAAATTGAATTTTAAAAATTTAGACTTAAAAATGAAATACAGATCATCAAGCGATGATGTAGTTCGAAGTTTTTTTATTCCGGTATTAAAGTGTGCAAAGGTTTACAAAAGAGCCGTAGGCTTTTTTTCATCATCCTCGTTAATTGCGGTTTCGAACGGAATAACGGGCTTAGTAAAAAATAAAGGGAAGGTTTATCTTATAGCTTCTCCATATTTACAAGAAGAGGATATAGAAGCAATAAAAAAAGGTTATGAAGAAAGAAACAAAATTATAGAAAAGGTGTTAGTAAGCTCAATCCGTGAACCTAAAAATCACTTCGAGAGAGAAAGGTTAAATCTCTTAGCTCATTTAATTGCAAGTGAACAGTTAGACATAAAGATAGCTTTTGTTGAAAACGATGGGAAATTTGGAATTTATCATGAAAAGATAGGAATTATAGAGGATTTCGATGGTAACAAAATAGCATTCACGGGGTCGCTAAATGACTCATTGAATGCATTTGTATCAAATTTTGAATCAATTGATATCTTTTGCTCGTGGAAGAGCGAAGATGACTTAATTAGGGTTTTAGATAAGGAAAGCGATTTTGATAATCTATGGTGTGACACTACAAGAAAGGTAAAAGTTATAGATTTCCCTAAGGTAGCAAAAGAAAAATTGCAAACATATAAACGAGACGATGTAGATTTAGATATAGACAAACAACAATTTGATAAAGTATATAAGGACAGAATATACGAAAGTAAAACAGAATTCGATTTTGAGCTTAAAAAGCCAGAAGACTATTATCCTAAAATGCCTGAGGAGATCAAATTATATGATTATCAAAAAGATGCAATAGATAATTGGGAAAAAAGTAATTACAAAGGCATATTTAACATGGCAACAGGAACCGGAAAAACTATTACAGGACTTTCAGCGATAGTTAGGTTGGTGCAAAAGGTGAATAATGAAATTGCAGTAATAATTGTATGTCCATTCCAACATCTTGTTGAACAGTGGGTAGACGATATTCAATTATTTAACATGGACCCTATTATTGGATATTCATCTTCGGAGCAGCGAGATTGGAAAGATAGATTATATAATGCGGTTATCGACTATAATATAGGCGTTATTAAATATTTTTGTTTCATTACTACAAATGCTACGTATGCAACAGATTTTGTGCAAAATCAAATAAATAAAATAGAAAAGAGATCTGTAATAATAGTTGATGAGGCGCATAATTTTGGAGCTACAAATTTGAGCACAAAACTGAATGAAAAAATACCCTTTAGATTAGCCTTGTCAGCAACTCTAGAAAGATATGGCGATCCTGAGGGCACAGAAAAGCTCTACAATTATTTTGGGAAAGAATGCATCAATTATCCTTTAGAAAGAGCTATTAAAGAGAAAAAGCTAACACCGTATTACTATTATCCAAAATTAGTGTATCTCTCAGATGATGAATTAACTATATATCAGCAACTATCAAGACAACTTGCCAGGTGCGTTATTACAACAAAAACTGGAAAGACGAAACTTAGCGAAATGGGTAAAATGATTGCAATTAAAAGGGCAAGACTTGTAGCAGGCGCAGTAAGCAAGCTTGATGCTTTAAAAAAATACATTAAACCTTACGTAAATGATAGCCATATATTAGTTTATTGTGGTGCTACAACTATTTCGGATGCTGACTATGTTGAGGGAAATCCAGATCAATCAGAAATACGTCAAATAGAGGCTGTCTCAGATATTTTAGGCAATGAATTGAAAATGAAAATTGCACAATTTACATCAAGGGAGACTGCGGCAGAAAGAAAATTGCTTAAAAGAGAGTTTGAAAAAGGGGAAAATTTACAGGCTTTAGTTGCTATAAGATGCTTAGACGAGGGCGTAAATATTCCTAAGATAAAAACTGCTTTTATTCTTGCAAGTAGCACAAATCCAAAAGAATATATCCAGCGCAGAGGAAGAGTGCTAAGACGTGCAGAAGGTAAAAAATATGCAGAAATATATGATTTTGTTACTATTCCAAGGCCAATAGAGCAAGTCAAAAACTTATCTGAAGAGGAGATTAAGACAGACATATCATTGGTAAAGAAAGAAATTGAAAGAGTGAAAGATTTTGCGGATATATCTAATAATCCCCACGAGGGCTATAAACTTATTGATAAATTAACTAGTGTTTATAATTTAGATTTAATTCAAGGAGGCGAACTTTATGAATGACCTAGAAAATTTTGAGGAAATAGATAAAGCTAAAGCTGTGCGGATGATAAAGGAGATATTAAAGCTAGAGCAAGAAAACTTAAAAACTAAGAAATATAGGGATTCTGAGATGATTGACAAAATTAAAAGCATCATAGAAGAGGAGGTCAGAAAATGCTATTAAAAACGCTGCGCATGAAAAACTTTAGACAATATAAAGGAGAGCAGATGCTGACCTTTTCTACTGATAGCGATAAGAATGTCACAGTAGTTCTTGGAAAGAACACAAGTGGCAAGACAACACTGATTCAGGCATTTAATTGGGCATTATATGGAAAAGCAA
The DNA here is from genome assembly GCA_022840405.1 of Tepidanaerobacter acetatoxydans. GTDB lineage: Bacteria > Bacillota > Thermosediminibacteria > Thermosediminibacterales > Tepidanaerobacteraceae > Tepidanaerobacter > Tepidanaerobacter acetatoxydans_A. Next base: position 9,037 of record JALHJR010000002.1, on the reverse strand, counting down.
ACTTTGAAACGGCAGACTTTCTATTAAATCTAGAAATTGCAAATGATCTTAAGCCTAACGAAGTTGTAGAAGTAGAGGTAGTTATAGAATTAATCCATGATGAGGTAGAATACACAATAAAAAGGAGCCAGAATTATGTATGTAACTCGCCTGGCAATGTAAAACCTGAGAATGCAGAAGTCTTTTTACAATATAAAATGCCGGATGGTCAAATGGGCTTTATTGAAAATCCTTATGATATTAAAGATACAATAAATAAAATATTTCCAGAGGATTTATCTAATTATTTTTTCTTTGATGGAGAGAGAATAACTAATTTGGGGAAAAATAGTCTAGAAGGCAGGAAAGACATTACTAATGCGGTTAAAGGAGTTTTAGGACTTACAGCTTTAGACAATGCTATTACTCATTTGAAGCGAGGACATAAGCATAGTGTCATAGCTAGGCTTCATAATGATATTGACGTTGAAGGAGATGAGAAACTTAAAAGTCTTAAAGCCGAGGTAGCTAAGTGCGAAGAAGAGCTAAATCTTATTATCCAAAAAATAAAAGACAACGTAGCTGCCATTAATTATTTTAAAGAAAAATACGAGGAATCTGCTCAAATTTTAAGAGACAATGAAAGAACGGCTGAATTGCAGCGGAAGATTGAAGGTAATGAGGCAAGTATAAGGGCATATGAAGACAAGAGAATTGAAGAAATAAACAAGATAACAAAAGAGTTTTCAAGCCATGCTCCATATTTCTTTATGCAACCACTACTGGCAAGAGCTCAGGAAATACTTGATGAAGAAGAATATACTGATAAAGGCATACCTCATATACAATCAAGCACTATAGACCATATTTTAGAGAGAGGTAAATGTATTTGTGGTGAAACGATACAAAAAGGAGATAGTAAATATGAAGCTCTTTCTGAACTAAAAAAATATCTTCCACCTGAGTCAATAGGAGTTGTTGTTAAAAATTTTTTAAATGATGCTAAACATTATAAAAGAGCTGGTAATGAATTTTTTGAGCGCATAGATTATTATTATAAGGATTTGAGGCAATACAGACTTGAGATTGCAACTCTTATGTCGGAAAATAAGTATCTTAGCGAACAAATAAAAGGGAAAGAGGATCTAAAAAAAATAAAACAAAAAGTTGATGACTACAAAGCAAAGACAGAAGAACTTATACAAGAAAATGAAGAGTTATATATCAAAAAAGGTAAACTTTCTGCAGAACGAGAAACTAAAATGAATGAAATCGCTGAGCAATCTTCAAAAACTGAAAGAAATAGGCATATCGAAAATTGCTTAAAATATGCAAACTATATTGCAGATGAATTAGAAAAGTATTATAAAACCGAAGAAGATAAGATTAGGAAGCTCTTACAAGAACGTGTTAACAGCATATTTAAGAAAATGTACCATGGAAAGAGAAAATTAATGATAGATCAAAATTATAAGTACTCTCTTGAAACTCCTGGTGTCAAAGAGGAGTTTCAAGATAAAGCGGACAAATCTATGGGATTAGAGACAGTTACAAGTTTTGCATTTATTTCCGGAATTTTAGACCTTGCCAGAGAAAAGGTCTTAGATGACAAATTTGAGATGGAGTCAGAGCCTTACCCCCTAGTTATGGATGCACCTTTTTCTAATGCTGATGAGGAGCATGTTGAAAAGATATCAGATATTTTACCAAGAATAGCAGAACAAGTTATTATGTTTATTATGCATAAAGATTGGGAACATGCTAAAGACGTATTATCTAGCAAATTAGACAAAAAGTACGAGTTAGATAAAAAAACGGAAACATATACGATTATTAGGGAGTGTTAAAAATGTTTCAAAGAGAATTTGTATTTCGAGGCAAGCATGCACTTTATGTTAAAGATTTAGTTGAAACGGCTGAACTAATTCACAGAAACCTTGATATTCTTATTATTGCTCCTATTATCGGTTTACTAAATGGGAAAACGGGGGAATTAGATAAAAGTAGCAACAATACCACAAAAATTTTTACACAACAGCTTTTAAAAGAAAAAGACTTATTAGAATTTATCTATAAACTAATTATACTTACAGACACAAGCCAGGGTTGGTCAAGTAAAGATAAAATTTTTAGAGCTTTTAGGATTGATGAAGAGGCAGACAACTTAAGTGAAAAAGACAAACAAATGATAGCAGAAAACAGACAGCTTTTTGAATCCTATTTGCTAGGTGGCATAGAATATTTGCATGAAAAATTATATAGCAATGGTACATATGCCAAAGATGAGATGATAAATAGACTCTATGAGTTTGTCAAAAAATTTTATGAAGATTTACAAATAAATGAACATAATCTGCAAGACATCTTGGAGTCTATATAAGAAATTGTAAGAAAAATTTGAATAAAATTATTCATGCTTATTCAAGATATTCTCCTCTGTTTCAAGTAAGTTGAAGTCTTTTCCGACTAATCAAGAATTGTTAAATACACCTAGCATTTTAAGTGTTTTACCAGCATTGTCGTCGACCTCCGATAGTGCAAAAACCCCTGGAGGTCGACGACAACCTTAAATTACCCACAAATAAAGAATATAACTGGAAAAGAAGGACTTTTCAATTAAATGTAGAAATTATTAATAGAAAATTGAACAAATTATTTTTCTCGCTCTTTCTTTATTTTTTACCCCAAATTACGGGGTTTATAGCCTACCTATAAGGGATTGAAACAGGCTATATCCGCTTATGATTTTTAGCTCTAGTTCCAGGTTTATAGCCTACCTATAAGGGATTGAAACTTAATCTTCTGGCTTCTCTTGGTCGATGAGTGCAACCGGTTTATAGCCTACCTATAAGGGATTGAAACAAAGAAATAGATGAAGATAATGAAGATGAATATAGAGGTTTATAGCCTACCTATAAGGGATTGAAACTCTTGCATAACCTCGTCTTCAATAAGGTAGGTATCTAAGTTTATAGCCTACCTATAAGGGATTGAAACAGGTATAGAAGTACCATATAATCAAGACATGATAAAGGTTTATAGCCTACCTATAAGGGATTGAAACTCTTTTTCTACTCCATAGAGACAGGTTTCTATCTCTAGGTTTATAGCCTACCTATAAGGGATTGAAACCTTTGTCCTTTGATATGATGAAATTGTGTGTGCGCGTTTATAGCCTACCTATAAGGGATTGAAACCCGTATCACCTTATATGGTTTTACAGCCGCCTTGAAGTTTATAGCCTACCTATAAGGGATTGAAACCCTTTGAAAACAAACAGCGGTCTGAATTCTGATTCAGGGTTTATAGCCTACCTATAAGGGATTGAAACTGCAGAAGGAAGGGCAGAAATACTACCTGTACATTGGGGTTTATAGCCTACCTATAAGGGATTGAAACTCCAAGAATTAGGATGGCTTTCCGCTAGACGAACAGTTTATAGCCTACCTATAAGGGATTGAAACACCGGTAGTTGTGGATAGTCTGCTTTTCTCTTTGCTTGTTTATAGCCTACCTATAAGGGATTGAAACATTTCATAGTCGGCTTCCTCGTGATGTTCTAATATACTATGGTTTAAAAAAATGGGATTAGCACAAGAGAAAAGATAAGGCAGTATCAATAATAATTGATATAAATGTGCTCAAATGCAGTAATGCAGAGCAGTTGATCCTTGAAAAGAGAATAGCAAAGCTAACCTTACAGGAATAAGGTTTTTAAAAAGGGACTGAGTAGATGCCAATATAGCCTACGCTGCTTGCAACAGTTTTTCAGCAAGCAAATCTATAAAGCTGAACCCGGATAGCTTAAGCCTTGCATCCAGAAGGACATTCAGCGAGTGGATTACACTCCACCAGAAAGTGCGTTTTTTACCTCTAGTACGGGAAAGCTCAAGCCCGTAGTCGTTAAGAATGCGCTTGTTTACCCGCTCTGAAGTAGTGCGGCTTTTCATTTCTTCTTTCCATTCATCAGAACTACGGGGGACGACTGTAAACAGGCGAAGATCCCAGGTAGGCTTGATATAAATACATCTACCGTATGCAGAAGGAGAACACTGCTCTTTGCATTCACAGGATTCAATCCTGCCCAAAGCCAAAGGGCAGCGGTACTTGATCCTGCAACGGTCGGGATTGTAGCCCCAATTGATCATTGCATGGCCTGCCATACAGCACGGAGTACCATACTCATTGATCTTTATATGGGGTGGATATGTGAAATTACCTTTGTTCTTTTCGCTCAAAGGGATGAAGGCCTTCATGTCCCATTCATGCAAGAGTTGATAGGTAGCATAGTTATCATGCGCACTGTCCCCGCAGAAACTGTCAAAGTGGAATTCCGGGTAAAGTTTTTTGGCTTCAGAAAGCGCAACAATAGCGGAAATGCCATCGAACCTTTGGGCCTGAAGCATTCTGAGGTATAGCGGGAGGTCGCACTTGAGTTCCTTGTTATAGACGGAAAGGATATACTCGGTGTGACCGTAGAACCACTGGCCATGGTAATTATCCCAGCCCCAACGGGCATAAGGGTCAGAGAACTTACGGGGACAATCGCAATTGTAATTGCCGTTTTTAACACAGTCGCATACTTTGTTTCCATAGCTGCTGGCGCCGGAGTCTACACAGGTCCCGTCACCGGAAATACGTAATTTTTTTGTGTTGCCATAAAGGCCTTCTTTAGCGGAAGGCTCAACCCCGATCCTGGCAAAGATTTGTTGCATAAGCATTTCGGGTCTTGATTCGAAGCTCTTGCCCTCAAGTGCCAAATCAACAAATTTCTGTATAATACCTGGATGCCGGGGCGGCTGCTTTTCATTCTTTTTCAGCTTTTTAGCGGGCTTACGTTTGAAGCTGTGAAGAGAATGCTCAAATTCATAATCAATATCTGGATTTGACAGCCATACCCGGTTGATAAGGTCATAGTAGGAGCCGACGCCATGGATTTCTGAACGGGAAAGACCAGTCATGAGGCAGAGGATTTCATTGGCTTGAAGTTTTTCTACCCATTTCGGGATACTGTGGATTTTCATTTCTGACATCAGGATGAAGGAGCGTATAAGCTCAGGCTGGTTTTTTGCAGGAGCTCCCGTGGTGGAATAGTAATTGGAAAGCAGAGGTTTCAAGGGATCCAGGTCAAGGATGTAGAGCTTGGATAAGGCATCTTTGTACTGAATGACATTATCCTTGTCAGACTCAAAAAACGGTAAAATTTTCTCCAAAAGATAGCTTTGATATTCTTCATGTGTACGCCAAAAACCCAACACTAAAAACACCTCTTTAGTCAAAAGTAATAAAAAAGTTTAAATTTTTAGCGGTTTTTCGGGGGTGAAATGAAAAAAGCAACTCCTGAAAGTCGCTGATATCAATAGGTTTAAGTTTTCGAAATTACTATATTTTGTAAAGGAGGTGATATTTTGGAGACAGTAAGTTTATAGCCTACCTATAAGGGATTGAAACTTGGTTCATTGCTCTCTGATATGATGCGTTTAGGTCGTTTATAGCCTACCTATAAGGGATTGAAACACCCCAACAAATTCCACGCTGCAATTATAAGGTTTTTGTTTATAGCCTACCTATAAGGGATTGAAATACAAAGTATGTAAGCGGAACAGCCAGAAGCAAGTTAGGTTTATAGCCTACCTATAAGGGATTGAAATCTGGCTTTGGCCTTTGCCGAAGCTGCTCTATTCTGTGCGGTTTATAGCCTACCTATAAGGGATTGAAACTAACATAAACCACTTTGCCACAGAAGGTGTATTGACGAGTTTATAGCCTACCTATAAGGAATTGAAACTTTTCTAGTTGTTCACGTGTCATAATCTCACCTCCGCGTTTATAGCCTACCTATAAGGAATTGAAACCATTTACACCAATTAAATCATTAGTTCCATCTTGGCGTTTATAGCCTACCTATAAGGAATTGAAACAGAATATTTCCCTAAATTGTCCAAGTGTGATTTTGGTTTATAGCCTACCTATAAGGAATTGAAACGGCACTACATCGAAGCGATATACAAAATTTCAGCACCAGCGTTTATAGCCTACCTATAAGGAATTGAAACTCTCTCTTGCCTGCATGGGGTGAAGTTGTTTAGCATCGTTTATAGCCTACCTATAAGGAATTGAAACTCATATTTTGTCGAAAAATTCAATACTATATATTTTTTGTTTATAGCCTACCTATAAGGGATTAAACTATACCCGATTTGCCGGGCACCCAGAATAATTAGTATAATAAATAATAGAAAGAGTGTGTCCGGAAATGAGAACCAGGAGATGCTTTCCCCGGTAAAAAACCTTTTGCCGGAAGATGAAAAATTACATAAGTTGCAGCAGGAAATATTCGACTTAAAGGAAGAAAATGAAATATTAAAAAAAGCTATGGATATCTTCATAAGACCCGTGAAATAAAATATAAATCTATCAAAGAACACAGCTGTGAATTTCGCGTAGAGAAGATGTGCCAAGCGTTACAAGCATCAAGGAGCGCTTACTACAATTGGCTTAAACGACCTAAAAGTAAAAGAAAACAATATTAGAGCAGGCAATTCGGAAAGAAAAACCCAAAGAAGGTCTAGTATTTCATTCCGACTTTTCCACTTTGGGCTACAAATCACCTAAGGAATACGAGAGAGAATATTACATCCAAATTGCAGCATAGTTGTTATTTAAACTTCATCTAATTATTTTTAAAAAGCAGGATTTATAAATATTAGGTATTCTGAGAAAAAGAGAGATAAGTTAACTTTTATGTGTCTAGTTTAGCGGGTACAGACCAGATTGAAACTTTTGTTGCCACAGATGATTCCATTTTCTTCGTTCTATTGTTTATAGCCCTACCTATAAGGAATTGAAACACTAAGTCTGTTACGTTTCAATGCAATATAAATACGTTGTTTTAATTTCCTCTATGAGATATTCATGGAGGATTTTTTAAAGCTTAAAAGAAAGTTATGTAAATATAAAATTGAATGAACAATGAAGATTGATAAAAAGTTTATAATCTCATCTTTGACAGTTGCGAGACAACAAAACTCTGGAACGCCTTGCAAATAAGGCATTTCAGAGTTTCTTGATTTTTTAAATTTTGCGTAATATCTTTTTCTTTTTCGTATCTTTTAATATTTTTTTCATTTCCCTTAAACTGACTATTTCAGTATCTGTTCTAAATCCAAATACTTCATGTAAGATATCTGTTAAGTCAGTCCTTGTGTATGTTGGAATATACCCTTCAGTAGGAATGTAATTGAAATCCATATTCCTTAAGCTATGAATTATCTCAGAGCTTGTAAATTCTTCGCTTAGATATTTTTCAAGATATCTATATATAACTATTGCAAGAAAACATGTAGTAAAATGTGCTTGTATTCTATCATCACGACTTAAATAAACAGGTCTAGCTTTGAATTCGCTTTTCATAATTCTAAAACATTCCTCTATTTCCCAACGTCTATGATTAATCTTTGTAATAACACTGGCATCTTCATCTAAGTTGGTACATACAGCATAAAACCCATCATACATTTCTTCTTTTGCTATTGCATCTTGATTTATACTATAGATTACTTTATCAGCTATTTCACCATCCTTTGTAACATTAGTGGATGATATGAATCGTTTAAAATCATTTTGATTTTTCTTATTAACACTCTTTGGTCTTTCTTCAATTAATTTAGAGGCACGTTCTAACTGTCTATTCCTAATCTGCCTTTGATAATCTCTGTATTTAAGAGAATATGTGACAATGAGTTTCTGTTCTAACCCATCCTCTTTAATCCAACGTTCCTTGTAAAAAGTCTTTGATTTATATTCTTCATAGTTGTCCTCATCTTTATCAAGTAGACTGATATCATATAATTTATTTACACCAGGAAGATGCCAGCCCGTAGGGTCAAGAGCCCACTGCTTTAAATATCTCTTTAATTTTTTAACTGATTGGGTTGTAATAAAAGCTCTATCCTTTTTATCATTAAATCTACGATTTTCTATTGAAGATAGTCCAGCATCTGTACAAACAATAAATTTTGATAGTTCAAAATCTTTAAGTATCTTTTCTTCTAAAGGCTTTAGTGTAATTTGTTCATTTGTGTTACCACTATGAATGTTAAATGCGAGAGGAATACCATCTCCATCCATGAATAGTTCCATTCCCACAATAGGATTAGGTTTATTCTCTTTACTAGGACCATATTGTTTAAAACCATCCTCTTGCTCTATTTCAAAAAAGTAATTAGTACAGTCATAGTAAAGAACATGGTCATTTCTCTTAAAAATAGATAAACTATTTTTGTAGAGCTCTGATTGAATAAAATCAGTTTCTTTAGCGATTACCTCTAATGCCCTATAAACATGTTGCAATTCGAAATCAGGTTGTTCAATCAAGCACTTTGATTCTTGATAGGTGTTAAGTTTTGAGGATGGAAAAAGAATTCTACCGTAAATTAACCTAGAAAGAATGGAATCAAGATTGTAAGTAAATTTATACTTAGTAGAAATATCTTTGCAAATTTTATGTAATCCCAACTGATGATATATTTGCTGTAGGAATAGATATCCACCATTGAAGGACCTTTGAACACCTTTTTCGATTCTCTTTGACTGGCTATACTTTACAATCACGTCTCTTTTTTGTTCTTTTTCTTTTTTGTTCAATTCTTTGATATATTCTTTAGCCCATTCAATAGGATCCTGACCATTTAATTTTTCTTCTAACTCTTTAACAGTACCAAGTTTTTCTACAACTCTAGTTGAATGTTTACCATTTTCGTAAATTGACTCTATTACATAAAGTGATGTAGAATTTTTAGATTTTGAAATAGATAATCTCATTAGGAATTTTCCTCCTTCCCTTTAATTATAACATATTACTCAATATTACTCAATAAATATTTTTAAAAATTGACAAAAAAATAAAGCCTTTTCAATGGCTTTAGAGATTATTTTATTATTCAACTGTCAAAGACCCGTGCATTATCCTCTATGAGATATTCATGGAGGATTTTTTAAAGCTTAAAAGAAAGTTATGTAAATATAAAATTGAATGAACAATGAAGATTGATAAAAA
>JALHJR010000231.1:0-1438 GCA_022840405.1 Tepidanaerobacter acetatoxydans | reverse complement strand
GTGCGAGGCCCTCGACGGTCCGGCCGTGGTGGCGGATGGTGGCCCGGGACCCCTCGAAAATGTTACGTATACTGGTTTAACGACCGCGGTTTTTTGTGTCACCCCTGTAGGTGACCACATCGCAAAACCACCCTCATATCCCGCGCGTGGTCGACGATCTCCTCTCCTCCCTACCTCACATGCCTCCGGCCGCCCGGGTGCGCAGAAACGGCGATATGTGTGTCTGGTGTGGTTTCGCCGGCGATACGGCCTGCGCCGGTGCACCATCCGGGTTGCGGGGAACGGTAATTCCGCGCAATTGCCCGTATATTGTCCCGTATACCAAAAACGGCCGTAAATGCGGTTATCTGGTGCACCGGGCAACCCCACAGATGCCGGCGATGGCGTGACCGTCGCCGATGGTGGCCGGTGGAGGAGTACCGGCCGGTTTAGTGTGGCCGCACAGCTCTCAGTCTACCTTTTCGATGACCACACGCGACCCTTCGATCCTCACCCTCACGTTCTCGTCGTCTTCGAAGGGGAACCTCTCATCGGTTGCGACCAGCGACGGAATCGAGACATACCTCGTATTCCCTCCTCCTACCGGGAACACCCGGCCTATACCCTCACTTACCATAACTAAGTATTGGATAGTAATGTATATATACCTTCGCGTTCTACTACTATACAACACAAAGTGTTGTAGAAGAATGGAGAGGAGTAAAAAATGACTCAATTCAAAAAGGCCGGAAAGTTGGAACGGGCGCACAGTGCGCTCAGAATTGTGCTCGACAACCAGGCGGGCGAATTGTGCTCGACAACCAGGCGGGCGCGGGCGGCGACCTGGTGATAGGCGCGCAGGCGGTGCGCGACCTCATGACCGGCCGGCGCGTGGTGGAGATCTCCAGGGTGACGACCAGAGGCGACCAGGTGAACATCACCCACGCAGGTGTGGCGCGGGCGAGCACCACCGGGCGAGGCGTGGTAATGCATATCGCCGGTGCCCGGTATACCTCACCTCTATCACAGGTGCGTGCCGTGGTTGCCGGGACAAGAACGGCGGCACTGGTCTCACAGATGGTGGACGAGGCGGTTATCGACGCCGACGAGGCACAGGCACAACAGAGTGGTCGCAGGATAGACGAAGGCCTCGCCCATTCATTTGTGTAACCCCGCCGGTGGCCGTTCAAGCGGCCGTGGGGGTGCAAGACCTCCTCGCCGGCGTTACCTCTCGACGGCGGTACGGCCGGAGAGGTGTAAACGAGGTGTGAAAAATGGAAGGGGAAAAGGTTGTGTGGGAATTGATCAGGAACGGAAAGGAGATCGTCGCGACACTTGAGCAGGACGCAGAGGACCTCCGAGTGAACGGCCGGGGGTATCCTCTCAGCTGGATAGTTCCAGAGGAACACGCCGAGGCGGCCTTTTGGTGCGGCGAGTGGGACGAGGAAGGGTACAACTA
>JALHJR010000032.1:0-27091 GCA_022840405.1 Tepidanaerobacter acetatoxydans | reverse complement strand
CAAGCTACGATTTCACCATCTACATTTTTAAGATGAGGCTCAATCATGGGAGCCGAACCTATTGATCCTTTTTTACCTCCCGGAGGAAGATCCGATCTTTCCTTGCCTCCCATTCCTGCTTGTATTTGGTCAAATATCATCAAAACCTTCATATTAACCTTTTAACCTCCAGTTTACTGCCATCGCCGGCAACTGACCTTATCGTATTGCAATCTTAAATATCATCTAAAGATAAATCGTCAAACGAAATATCCTCTAACTCATCTTCTTCGCTCTGATTCTCTTCGTCTTTTAGGTAACTCTTGTCGAGTATCTTTATGAACGGGTAATATACGAAGCAGCCTAAAATCAGTAATAGAACTTGGAATGCCGATGCTTTTAAACTGCCTGTCGACAAATATCCCGAAAAGCCCAAGGGTGTTGTCCACGGCAGCGAAACACCATTAGTATAAGGCAAAAATCCTGTCTCAAAGGCTATTGCCGATAAAATTGTATTCATCAAAGGTACCCCTATAAAAGGTATAATCATTACAGGGTTTAGCACGATTGGCAGACCGAATATAATAGGCTCATTGATTCCAAAAATACCCGGTACAAGCGATAATTTTCCTAATTGTTTAATCCTTTCCGACTTGCAAACTGTCACCATAAGAATAACCAAAGAAAGGGTGCTTCCGCCGCCTCCAAATGTTTGAAAGAGGTCAACAAATTGCCCTGTGTATATATGAGGTAATGGCAGTCCTGCTTCAAAAGCTGCTAAGTTTTCCATTGATAAGGTTCTAAATATTGGCGAAAAAACTGAATTTGCCACTGCAGGTCCGTTTATTCCAAAGAACCAGAAAACAGAGCATGATACAACATATACAATTTGTGCTCCTAAACTGTTCCCAACTCCCATTAGCGGAGCTTGCAGCACAGTATATATGAAATTATGCGCAGATTCATATGGAGTAAGTTCAAACCCGATTCTTACCAAGAAAAATACAAACATTACTAGAAAACTTGGTATTAAAGCTGCAAATGAATCAAAAACAGCAGGCGGCACTCCATGGGGAAGTTTTATAGTCCAGCCCTTTTTGTATCCCCAGTTGAATATTCGAACTGATAAAATCGAAACGAGCATTGCCAAAAATATTCCATTTGTTCCTATATAGGAGAAGCCTATAGCCCTTACAAAAGATGGCCCTTCTACGCCTTCATATGGAATTGCCGTAGGCATTAAGATTATAAAAGATACCAGCGAAACAATTGCTCCTTGTATTTTGTCTGCTCCTATTTCTCTAGCATAAGCATATCCTATACCCACTACTGTTAATATTTATATGATATCAAAAGTCGCTCGTGCAACGTTAGAAAAGTATGATTCCCAACCTACTCCAAATATTTTTGCCCAAAACTCTGACCAGCCCGGCACTGGAAAGTTTGCAAATAATATAAACATAGAACCGACAATGATTACCGGCGTGGAAATTAGAAATCCATCACGTATAGCAACTAAAATCTTGTTTTTGCCCAGCATATCCGCAATAGGCATTAGAGCTTTTTCTAGCTTATTAAGCATTGTTATTCTCCCCTCTTTTTATGATTTTTCATAAGTAATATTGCTTTCTTTAAAACTCTCTCTCCATCCATCATCCCATAATCAGCGGAATCAATAACTCCAACCGGAACATTATAGTTTTCTAACCTTTTTTTGGTATCATCGAATAAATGGCTGACTTGAGGACCCAGCAAAATACAATCGGGATTCTTTTCTTCCATAATTTTTTCTAAAGTTTTAATTGAATGAGCCTTTACTTCTAGGGGTAAATTGTGTTTTTCCCCTATGTCTTGCATCCTTTTAGCAAGCATGCTTGTGCTCATTCCTTGATCGCAAAATAGATAAATCTTTTTCATTTATATTCACCTCTATCATTGTTTTAATTATATTAATTGCAATTATTGGTGGTCTTTTTGTGCTTAAAACTTGGATTTAGTATGTGCATAATTGCAAATCAGTCGTGCTATTTCTTTCTTTGTATCAGCATCTAACAACTTCTTTACGGCTTCTACATCTCCTAATGAAGAAAACAGTTGTCCTATCATCTTCAATCCTTGCCCCATTTCATCGCCTTCGGGAATAACAAACATTATAATAAGCTTTGCTAAATTTCCTTTTTCATCCCAAACAATAGAATCTTTTGTTTTTAAGACAACTATCGCTGTTCTAACTACATGTTTGGACCAGCCGTGGGGAATCGCCAAATAATCTCCTGCAAAGGTGAAACCTCTACTTTCTCTTTCGTATATATCTTTTAAAAAACCCGGTTTATCCAAAACAGCTCCCAGCTCTACCAGTAATTCCGCAAGTTTATCTATGGCTTCTTCTTTGGAACTTACATTACAGTCTATAAGAATATTGTCCTCAGTGATTAAACCTTTATTTTTCATATTGCTCATCCTTATCCAACCCTTCTCTTATCAAGAGCCTTATGAGCTTTGATAAATAAGTATAATTAGAATAGTTGATGGCAATTATACATCTTTCTGTGCCTTTTTTCTTGATTGAATATCTCTTAACCGAGTTTTCTTTTTCTGCTTTGAGGTATAAATAGATATTCTCTTTAATACGGATTAGCTCATCTTCAATAAATAAGCTCTTAATCTCCTTTATCTCCTTAGTTTCGTCGATAAACTTTAAAGAAATGTCTTCACACTCTAAAGAAGAAGATTTTCTCTTATTTTCTAATATATTCTCTATATAAATTTTTACATTTTCTTTATCTATTTCATTCAAAAAAGCCGATACCCTTAAATAAGGTTTATTTATATCCAAATCTACTGTGGAAATTATCAAATCTACTTTTTCTAAATCTGCATTGTTAATCGCATTAGATGAAATTATCCCTGAAATTTCGATATTGCTGAAGGTCTTTGCCAATCTTGTAGCCAATAATCTGCTGGTGCCATAGCCGCTATGGCATATTACTACTGTTCGCACCTTTATGGCACTGGCCATTTTTTCGTTTTCGGAAATAAAATAGGATAGGATATATGCCACTTCATGATCGTTTATCATATTTACTCCGTATCTATTGCAGAGTAAAAAGCAGCCAACCTTTACTATGAAAAATTCTTCTTTAAATTCTCTTAAGAAATCATCCAATAAAGGATTTGTAATTTGAATATTGTATTTTGCCCTATTGAGCATAGGTCTTACATGCAGCAATAATTTATCGTATAAGTCAAGGCTTAAGTCGTAATTGACATCCAGCATTTGAGATATAATGTCTATTAAATCCCTGGTAAAATATACATAAGATAAATCAGATTCTTTAATGCATTTTTTATCATCTTCAAAACTTAGTCCGACAGATATTAGATATTTATAAACATAAACAATTTCTTGTTTGTTAATCTTGATATCAAATTTCTTTTCTATCTCCTCAATTAGATACACGGCAGCATCATACAGCTTTTCATTCACCACTTGCCCAGAGTCATTGCAATCTAGATTATCTTCAATATAATTTCCATTGATTATCCTATTAGTCATAATAGCTAAATGACTCAGCAGATTGGTGTAATAGGGTTCATAGATTACCAGCTTCAATTCATTTTCTACGTGGTTTAGCAGCTCTTCGAAAAAGGAGAGAGATTTATCGCTTAAAATAGTATTAATTTCAGCGATATTAAGTTCCTTGTGTCGAATACTTTGATATTCGGATATATAACCGGGATTGATTTTGGCATACTCTTGAATAGTCGAAACTAAGGCTTTTCTGATATTTATTTCGCTGCCAATTATTCTGGTTCCCTTCAAGGTTTTTGAAAGCTGTAAGTTGTACCTATTTAATCTTTTCTGAACTTCTTTTAAATCATTATTAATGGAAGTCCTGCTGACCATGTATTTGTCTGAAAGCTTCTGTATTGTGGTGTACTTGTTTGTATTTATAAGTAGATTTAACAGGATTTCAGTTCTTCTGTCTTCTACAGCCTTATCGCTATCAAGAAGTGATATATCGTTCAATATTTCATTTAGCTTATCTAGTTGAGGTAAGGCATAGCATAGCTTAATTCCTCTGCCTTGTTTCCTCTCTATTTTGACACCGATGGGATTTATAATTTCCTCAATATCATCAAGATCCTTTGATATTGTTTTCACTGATGTCCCAAATATATTAGAAAAATATTTTATCGGCTGATAATCATCTTGAATTATTAGTTTTTTTAGTAAATCTACTTGTCGTTTATTCATAATTCCAATAATCCTCTCTAATTAAGATTATATATGTATACATTTTTCAAATCTATTACATATGACTTCCTTAATGATAAGTAAAATATGTTCAGTAAAAACCTAAAACCTTTCAGTGTTACATAATAACAAACATTCTTAAACTAGAAAAGTCGAAAAATCACCATAATTCACAGGATAAACTCCTTCCCACAGCAGGAAGTTATATCCATAAAATAATCTTCTTACTAAGAACATCTGTATAATATCGAGAAAACTGTCGATAGATCGTTAAAATTTAAACAAAGCAGACCAGAATGGATATATTTATAGATAATTGTATTTTGCATAATTGACATACAAGTTGTATAATGAATATAGAGAATGTGAAAAGAATCACAAGGAGGTATTGCTATGTGGGAACTTACTGTAAATCCTAATAAAGTTTTTGAGCTCAGGTGTAAAAATACAACATATTTTGGTATTGGAGCAATTCACAAGATTACTGATATCTTAGATCATTTTAAAGAACATAACATAACTAAGATTTTGTTTGTTACAGGGAAAGGTTCTTATAAAGTTAGCGGAGCATGGGACGTAGTAAAACCGGCATTAGATGAAAAAGGATTTGATTACAAACTATACGATAAAGTAGGGCCCAACCCGACTGTAGACATGATTGATGAAGCGGCAAAGTTGGGCAAAGAAATGGGAGCCGAAGCTATAATCAGTATCGGTGGCGGCAGTCCTGCAGATACAGCAAAAAGTGTATCAGTTCTATTAAAATATACCGATAAAGATGCAAGGCAGCTTTATAATCTGGAATTTGTTCCGGAAGAATCTGTTCCACTTGTTGTTATAAACTTAACTCATGGCACAGGGACAGAAGTTGATAGATTTGCCGTTGCAACTATTCCGGAAAAAAACTACAAACCGGCTATTGCCTATGAATGTTTGTATCCAAGGTTTGCTATAGATGATCCTGCCTTAATGAAAAATCTTTCAAGAACCCAGACTATAGCAGTTACTGTAGATGCTGTAAACCATGTTATAGAAGCTGCCACTACGAAAGCGGCCTCGCCTTACAGTATTTTAACAGCCAAAGAAACCATAAGACTTGTAGCAAGATATTTGCCTATTGTGTTAAAGGATCCTGAGAACTTGACAGCCAGATATTATTTACTATATGCATCGCTTCTTGCGGGAATTTCATTTGATAATGGATTGCTGCATTTGACACATGCGCTAGAGCATCCGCTTAGTGCTGTAAAAGGCGATCTTTCTCATGGATTAGGCCTAGGTGCAATTCTGCCCGCAGTAATTGAGGCAATTTATCCTGCAGAAAGTGAAGTGCTAGCGGATATATTGTATCCAATAGTTCCGGATCTGAAAGGCCTGCCGGCTGAAGCAGAGTATGTTGCTTGTAAATTTGAAGAATGGTTGTTCTCAATAGGTTGTACCGAGAAGCTATCGGATTTTGGATTTACTGAAAAAGATATACCTAAATTAGTAGAACTGGTAAAAACAACACCATCATTAGACGGTCTTTGCGCTATGTCTCCTATTCCTGCTACCGATAAAGTTATAACTGATATTTTTGCCAAATCATTAACTGCCCTGAATGCTTAGTGACGATTTAGCACTTTTTCAATGCCCTCAATTCCCGAGGGCATTTTCCATTTAAGATTTATCGGACGATTAAAGAGTTTTTTGGTATTATAAAGAGCACCCATGAGGTTTTGCCTTGTTTTTAAACAGTCAAACTCGATTATTTGCGGTCATATACGGCTATCAAGTTTTTTCTTCTTTTAGCCTCATAAAGTGCCTTATCAGCCATGCCTATTATCTTGTCTACCTCTGTATCTTCCCAGACAAAGGCAATCCCGCCGGATACAGTAATTCTGCATCCGAAATCATATTTTTCTATTATTTTTCTTATCCTCTCAAAAACCGTTTTTGCTTCTTCAGCATTGGTTTTCGGCAAAACTATTATAAATTCCTCTCCGCCCCATCTGGCAACAATATCATTCTTGCGAAGGTTTTTTTGTAATATATCGGCCATTTCTATTAATACCTTATCCCCAAACAAATGGCCGAAAGTATCATTTATGCACTTAAAATTATCTATATCTATAATGGCAAGTGATAAGACCTTATTTTGTTTCAATCTCTTCATTTCATCTTTGAGTCTAGTGTATAAATACCGCCTGTTCCATAAATTAGTCAATTCATCCTGATATGCCAATATGTACAATTTTTTAAAGGAATATCCCAATCCAAGCCACATAATAATTTGAACAACTAAAGATGCAGTCATAAGTAAATTTTTGCCACATTTCTTATGCATATATAACTGTATAATTCCTGATGATAATCCTATCCCTATCCATAAAAAAAATATTGGGAATAATTTTGATAAATAAGGCCTTTTTAACAATTTTTTCACCGCCAATAGGCACTTTTTAAATAATATTTTATACTAAATACATGCAATAAGCAAATTACTTTTATGTGCTATTTGCTTAGTTAACATTTATGTATAAAGTCGCTATAGAGGCAATGGAAAAATCGCGATTTTCAAGAGAAGAATTTGCAAAAATGTCAGACTCAATATAGTGGCTTTATGTAAAGCAGGTATTAACTCACTAGATAGATGGTGTGTGCTTAGAAGCGTAACATCAAAGAGATGGTAAAGACACTCATATCATTTGCCCTATATAAAATTAATATTAACATGTTATAATAGAGTCAAATTATCTCAAGAATACCATATAAGCTAGGAGGAAATCAATGATTTTAACAAGAATATTTAAGTTCGATGCAGCTCATAATCTCGTGGAATATCATGGAAAATGTGAAAAACTTCACGGGCATACTTATAAGCTTGTCGTTAAATTAGAGGGCGAGCCGGGAAAAGAGGATATGATTATGGATTTTTCTGAGCTAAAACGCATTGTTGAATCCAAAATATTACAGCAGCTAGACCACTCTTATCTGAATGACTTTATACAACAGCCTTCTGCCGAAAATATCGCCAAATGGATTTGGGCCAGACTATATGATGAATTATCTAGGGAAAACTGCCGACTTTATGAAATCCAAGTTTGGGAAACTGAAAATTGCGGCATCACATACAGGGGTGAATGATTTGTTAAAAGATATACAGAGCCAAATAGATACTCGAGGTATTTCACTAAACAGAGTAGGTATCAAAAACATTGACTGGCCCTTAAAGGTATATGACCAAGCAAACGGATTTCAAAATACCGTTGCCAATATTAGCCTTTCTGTAGCCTTAAATCACGATATCAAGGGGACTCATATGAGTAGATTTGTAGAAGTCTTAAATAATATAGATATTCTAAACCCTCAGGTTATTTTAAGCATCTTAAGCAGCATACAAACAAGGCTTGATGCCGAAAGCAGTTCTTTTGAATGTAAATTCCCATATTTTATCTGGAAAGAATCACCTGTAAGTAAGAATATATCGCCGCTTAAAATTGAAGCAATGATATCAGGTGAGAAAAATCGTGATAAAACTGAAATAATCATCGGGGTTGTAGTTCCTGTGCAGACTCTTTGCCCATGTTCTAAGGCTATTAGCAGTGTTGGTGCTCATAACCAGCGGGCAAATGTTAAAATCCTTGTAAAAACCAAAAAGAAAATTTGGTTTGAACATTTAGTAGAAATTGCAGAAATGTCTGCATCGAGCCCTGTTTATTCTCTATTAAAGCGTGAAGATGAAAAATATGTAACCGAAGCAGCCTATAATACGCCAAAATTTGTAGAAGATGTGGCAAGAGATGCGGCTCTTTTGCTGGAGAAAGAAGATGGACTCAAATGCTACAGAGTAGAAGTAGAAAGCCATGAAAGTATTCACAACCACGAAGCCTTTGCTTGGGTTGAAAAAGCAATAAGTTGAAGGGAGATAATTTTGATATGATATTAGAAATATCTCAAGAATATCTGGAAAATGAAATGAAAAAAGTCAATGCACATCCCGCATCTTTTAAAATATTTAAAGATAAGTCCCGGATAATTCCTCTTAAACTCTTTGATATACCTGCACCCGGAGCGAATATCATAAAGCAAGAAATGCTTTCATCAGGCGGTGATGCAGTAGTTCATAAAAATGCCGTAGATTGCAATGTAGAAACGTCAGATGTAATCCTTCTCGGCACTAAAAAGCACTACAATATCTTGATGGAAAAACTTCAAAAGATGCCTTATTTTAAGTTAGACAAAGCTTGCTGCGAACTTAAGAAATTTTTTTCAACAGAAAAAACAAACTTTATAAAATCCCCTTGGGGCAGAACTTTAAACTTCGATAAGACTCGGGTTATGGGCATAATAAATGTCACCTCAGATTCCTTTTACTCTGGTTCTCGAAAGCAGAGCATACAAGAAATATTAGATACTGCCCAGGATATGATACAATCGGGCGCAGATGTTGTCGACATAGGCGGAATGTCAACCAGACCCGGCTCTGACCCTATCAGCGAAGAAGAAGAAATAAAAAGGGTTGTTATGGCTATAAAAGCTGTCAGAGAAAACTGCCAAGATATAATGATTTCCGTAGATACCTATAGGTCAAATGTAGCCAAAAAAGCTTTAGAGGCAGGTGCTGATATAATAAATGACGTAAGCGGATTTAGTTTTGAGCAAAAGCTGATAGAGGTGGCAGCTAAGAGTAATGCCCCATATATCCTCATGCACATAAAAGGCACTCCTAAAAATATGCAAGAAAATCCTACATATGATGACCTTATAAAAGAAATTGCACAGTACTTTATCGATAAGATTAACTATGCAATAAGTTTCAATATGAATGAAAACAATATAATTCTAGACCCGGGACTGGGCTTTGGAAAAACTTACGAAGATAACATGGAGATAATGGACAGAGTTCGTGAACTTCAAAGTCTTCACAGGCCTTTACTTATTGCCGCATCAAGAAAGTCTTTTATCGGTAAGGCTCTTGATTTAAAATCTCCCGACGATAGGCTGGAAGGCACGCTTGCCATTACCGCACTTTGTGCCTATCAAGATGTGGATATGGTGCGAGTGCACGATGTAAAGGAAAACGTCAGGATTATTGAAATGGTGGAGGCGATAAAGTGCCGCAGGTAATAATAGCCTTTGGAAGCAATATGGGCAATAAAGAACAAAACATTAAAACAGCTTTAGAAAAAATGAAGGCCCGCGGACTTAATATAATCAAGGTTTCAACCATAATAGAAACAAAGCCATACGGCTATGAAGACCAAGACACTTTTTTAAACGGGGCATGTATTGCAGATACAAATCTTTCTCCTCAAGAAGTTTTAAAAGAGCTGCTTGCTATTGAGCAAGAGATGGGGAGAGTGCGAAAAATACACTGGGGGCCGAGAAATATAGATCTTGACATCATCTTCTATGAAAATATTATAGTTGATGAAGACAATCTTAAAATCCCCCACCCCGATGCCCATAACCGCTCTTTTGTCTTAGGTCCTGTATGCGAAATATTTCCATCCTTTTTACACCCCATATATAACAAATCCATAAAACAACTTTATGAAGAACTGGAAAAAGAATAGTTAATGTTATTCTTTACAATAAATTTCCCTGATGGATCAACTAAATTCATTAAAAAAAGCATGGCCGCAGTGGGATGTATTCTCACATTAAAGTCATGTTTAAAAATACTTAGACCTACCCCGGCCAAAGCGCAATGATGCAGACCTTTTTATATTTCCTCACCGTTCGTTTCTATACATTTTTTGTACCAGAAAAACGAATCCTTTCGACTCCGTGCAAGGCTGCCCTTTCCGTCATCATCCTTGTCTACATAAATGAACCCATAGCGCTTTTTCATCTCCCCTGTAGATGCACTTACCAGATCTATGCAGCTCCACGGCGTGTAGCCCATGCATTCTACTCCGTCCTCAATAACGGCAGCTTTTATAGCTTTTACATGGCGCCGTAGATAGTCTATGCGATAATCATCTTGTATACTGCCATCTTCTTCAACTGTATCTACTGCACCAAGGCCATTTTCCACAACGAACAGTGGTCTTTGATACCTCTCATATAAGTTATTAAGTGCTATGCGCAGTCCAATGGGATCAATCGACCATCCCCAGGCACTTTCTTCAAGATACGGATTTTTCACCGCATTTAGCATATTCCCGCCGGTAAATGCAGCATCAGAACGAGTGGTAGCCACATTACTATTATAGTAGCTAAAACCTATATAGTCTACTATACCTTGCTGCAGTGCCTTATCATCTTCCGGGTTTGTTTGCAAGGTAATTCCCTTATTTGCGAGATATCTTATAGCCTTGGGCGAATAGCATCCGCGCACCTGCACATCGGAAAAATAGTAGTGCTTGTCTATTGATTGCATTGCTATAAGTTGGTCTTCCGGATTGCATGTTTCTGCGTAGAACGTAGGATACAGCATCATCATGCCTATCTTAAAACCGGGGTTTATTTGGTGCCCCAACTGAACAGCCTTTGCACTGGCAACCAGCTGATGATGTGCCGCCTGATAAATAACTCTGTCGAAATCTTCACCCTCTTTTATCTTTATACCCGCTGCCATTATCGGGTTTAAGGTGATAACATTGATTTCGTTAAATGTCATCCAATACTTTACTTTTTCTTTGTATCTGTTAAAGATTGCCTCACAAAAGTGCAAGAACAAGTCTATCATATTTCGGCTTCGCCATGAGCCGTATTTTTTTACCAGCGTAAACGGAGTTTCATAGTGGGAAATGGTCACAACAGGTTCTATACCGTACTTCAAACATTCATCAAATAAATCATCGTAAAATCTCAGCCCTGCCTCGTTAGGCATCGCCTCGTCTCCTAATGGAAAAATCCTTGTCCAGTTTATCGAGGTGCGGAAACATTTAAGCCCCATTTCGGCAAACAGTGCAATATCTTCCTTGTACCTGTGGAAGAAATCTATCGCCTGATGGCTAGGGTAATATTTCCCCTTAATTATCCCATCTGTATATTCCCGCTTGACCCCTAGGCTACCTGCGGTAGCAATATCTGCAATACTCAAACCTTTACCATCGATGTTGTAGGCGCCCTCGCACTGGTTTGCAGAAACTGCCGCGCCCCATAAAAAGTTATCTGGCAAATGATTCATAGTATCTCATACCTCCTATATACGCGACGCTATAGTATATCCTTCGAAAACAGCTTCCATTATTTTTCGGGGCTTCTCACAGTCTCCAATTGTAAAGGTATCCGGCGTAATACCGTAAAAGCTTTCGGCTACCGTCCTGTTAGCAGTCACCCCAGTAGAAATTATTACAGTATCAGCTTTTAAAAATTTCTCCTCACCATCCTTTGTAACAACGATAACGCCATCCTTTGTTATCTCTTTGCACATGGTTTCTAGCATTCGCTTAAGTGTGCTCACCGCATCCATTTTTTGCCTTAGCGCTATCTTATACAGCATATTGCCCTGTGCGGCAAGTTCGCCCGTAGGCTCTACTATAATTACTTTTTTATGCTTCAGTTCTGCCAACTCCAGCCCTATTTCTGCACCTATTGTCCCACCGCCTATTATCACTACATCTTGTCCGATACAGTCCTGGTTGTCTATGGCCTCATAAAAATCAGTAACATTTATTCCGTCAATACCTTTTATAGGCGGTTTAGCAGGAATAGAACCTACTGCTATAAAAATGGCATCAGGGCACATGCTTTTTACCATCTCCGGGGTTGCAGCTATGTTCAGTCTTATATCGATATTATGCTTTTCCACCTGCCTGAGAAGATAGTCAAGATACAACTTGATATCTTGTTTATAATGCTGCTTCACGATATGGCATAACGCCCCGCCAAGGCGGTCGTTTTTTTCAAATAGCGTTACCTTGTGCCCTCGTTTGGCTGTAGTAAGTGCAGCCATAATACCTGCCGGGCCGCCACCGACAACAACAATATTTTTTACGGTTTCGGCCTTTTCTAGGTTTTTTATTACAAATGATTCATTTGTAAACCTCGGATTCACCGAACAGCCGACGTTTTTTCTGTTTGTAGAAATATGGTAGCATTGAAGGCAACGAATACACGGCACTATGTCGTCCGTTTTACCGTCCTTTGCTTTATTGGGCCAGTCGGGATCGGCTATAAAACTTCTGCCAAATGCAACCAAATCTACCGCACCGGATGCTATAAGCTCTTCCGCCTCGTAAGGATTCATCACTGCACCTACAACCGAAACCGGAATGCTTACATTCTGCTTTACAATCCGCGCATATTTTGCATTTGGCATATGATCTTTAAAATTAGTAGTAACCATATGCACATTGCCCTCATGGTTTATGTCAAGCCCACAAGAAATCTGCACGGTGTCTATCAGAGGTTCCACCAGTTTGATGAACTTAAGCGTATCCTCGAACTCAATAGAGCCCTCCACCCACTCCACCGAGCTGATACGCATATCAACAGGATAATTCGGCCCTACCGCCTGCCTTACCTTTTCAAGTATCATTTTAGGGAACCTTGCACGGTTTTCAAACGAACCACCATATTCATCGGTGCGCTTATTAAATAATGGCGATAAAAATTGTGGTGGCAGCCAACCGTGTCCAAAATGCATGAATACCATATCGAAACCCAAGTCGCGTGCGTCCTTTGCGGCTTGTGCATAACAATTGGCTACATGCTCCATCATTTCGGGAGTCATGGCCTTCACTTCCACACCATCTTCCCGAATGAAACCTATAGGTCCCACCGCATAGTCTATCACTCGAGCGTACTGGCCTGCGTGAAAAAGTTCCAGCGACGCCTTAGCACCTGACTGGTGGCATTTGCGTATCCTTGATTGAGCTTCCTCCACCGAATATTTGTGGAATAAATAGGGCTCGTTTCCGCTGGCAAAACTGGACCTTCCCGGCTCTACAATGGTATGTCCGCATATAACTATTCCGGCACCTCCAAGAGCTTTTTCTTCAAATACATCACCTGTAGGAGCGGCCACTATTCTATTTCTTGAAACCATATTGTTTATTTTTATAGGGCTATACAAGTTTGGAAATTGCATATCGTTTCTCCTCACTTAAAAATTTTAGATAAAAAAGAATAGTTATGAACTATTCTTTTTCACTTGTTTTCAGCTATGCACTTATTTGGTAGCCTTATCGTCCTTAGTATCCGATTCACTCTCCTCGAAGGATATCTGTTTATCCACCATCTTGAAGAACGGAAACCATATCAGGGTAGTAACCGCAATCAGCACCACTTGCAGCACAGCAGCCTGCCAGCCCTGCGCAAGGAATCCGGAAACAATCTGAGGCATTGTCCAGTTGACCTCAACACCGGATAATCTTGGAACGATACCGATAGCAATAGAAACATAGCTTAAGGTTGTGCATACTATTGGGCAGAGTACATAAGGGATGAATAATAGCGGGTTTAGCAAAATGGGAATACCAAAAATCAACGGCTCGTTTATGCCGAATATTGCTGGTACAATAGACATTTTACCCAGTGTTTTAAGGCGTTTTGATTTAGAAAAGAACAAAAGTAAAATTGCTAAGCCGAATGTACCACCAATACCACCCGGCTGACATAGCACAGAAAAGGAACTAGTAATGATATTGGGCAGAGGCTGCCCTGCGGCCAGTGCAGCCAAGTTTTCGGCGCTGGCTGCCATGGTAAGTGGAGTAAATGTGGCAAAAATTGTGTTGCCATGTATACCGCAAAACATCAGCAGAGTACACAAAATCTGCATTACAAGATAAGCCGGCAGCGACAGACCAAATCCCTGAAGCGGAGCCTGTATAACAGTATAGATGACATTGTGAAAGTTTTCAAAACTGGTAAGCATCAGCATTTGCGAAATAACAACAGCAATAATTAAAACAAACATAGCAGGAACCAGCGAAGCAAAGGAGTCTTCCACGATGGGAGGCACCCCTTTAGGCATGTGTATATAAATCTTTTTATCAAGCAAGAATTTGATAAGCTGGGGCACCAACCCGCCTACTATTATAGCACTGAACAAACCCGAGTATCCGAGCCATTCGGTTGGAATTGCAGTATACAGTTCGTGGGGAGTAAGTAGCAAAAATGCCATCAACGAAATAACTGATGCTGATATTGCGTTAATTTTAAGCTTTTGTGCATACTGAAATGGCAGCACTATAACAACATAAAGCGCTATGATGCTGAGTGTCAGCGACTGTATAGTCATAAGGATAAGCTGCAGCCCGGTAGATGTGACAAAACTTTGCCAAAATGGAATATCTAAAAACGCGCCCAGGCATGCAAACGAACCAATGATTATAATGGGTAGTAGCAGTTGAAATGTTTGCCCCAGAGAATTCATAAACTTGTTGTTAGACAGTTTATTTGCGATAGGCATCAGCTTTTTTTGCAGCGTGCCAATAAACTTTTCCATAAAATACCTCTTTTCTATTATTTTAATGATTCAATTAAGGCAATTGCGTCCTTTAGTATCTTTTCACCGTTCATCATACCAAAGTCTATGGTATTTATAACGGCGATTTTCCCCGCATATTTCGGGTATTCGTTCTTGAATTGTTCTTTCTTGAACATAAGCTGTGGTCCTAGCAGGATGCAATCCATTTCTTCAATAAGGTTGTCCATCTGGGAATCCGAATACGCTGCGATACTACTTTTAATACCAAGCTTTTCCGCAGCTTCTATCATTTTGCGCACGCACAAGCCGGTACTTGCGCCATGCTGGCAAACCAATGCAATTTTATACATGTTTAACCTCCTTGTGTAACAAAATCAGTTCCTTGGCAAGAACAAAAATCGTTTCCGCGGCATTCAGATGGTCCGCAGCGTGTACCATAAAAATGGTAACCTGTAGGTCCTGGTTTTTGGCGTCGTAGCTTAGCAGGTTAGTGTGCGCCTGATGGCTTTTGGTCAATGACTCCTCAGCTTTTTTCATAGTAACTGCCGCTTCCTCGGACTTGCCTTCCCGCGACTGCTTGATAGCTAATAATGCAAGACTTTTCGCATCACCTCCATACGAAATCATCTCCATGCATTCCTGAATAGCATCCATTGCGTGCCTCCGTTCTTATTGCAAAAGTTTTTCAACCGGTAGATAGGTTGCATAATTTATTTTTATTATAGAACAGGCTTTGTTTAATTTGTATACCAGGTATTGCACTTGTAAAGTGCGAGTTCAAATATTTACTATCCTACAGTAATAGCATATACTGTATTATAGAGGTTGTACCTATAAGATGTTTCGATTGAAGAGGGTGCATTGGTATGACGAGCAAGGAACTTACTATACTAAAATTTCTAAGTACTCAGGACAGCTGGGTTACGTCTTTTTCTATGTCTGCATTTCTGGATATTTCGGTCAGAACCATCAAAAGCTATATTAGCAACATTAACTCTGAATTTCCAAATCTGATCGAATCCTCCCGCAACGGTTATATTGTAAGGGATAAAAAGCAGTTGGCAAATGTTATAAGCTCGGCAAAAAAAGTACTCTATTCCCCACAAACCGTAATAGATCGAAAAAAGTTCATTTTGCAGAAGCTATTGCTGGAAACTGACAGGTATGACCTTGACAACCTTGCAAATGAATTGTTCATTTCTCCGGTAACCTTAACAAATGAGCTGCAAAAACTGAAAAAGGAGCTTGCCGACTATGAGCTTACTATAAAGACAAAAGACAATCTGGTCTTTATTGACGGACAGGAAACAACCAAAAAAAAGCTGATAAGTAAGCTTATTTACGAGGATTCTAAAGACTCGTTCCTAAGCATAAATCTTATGCAAAGTTACTTACCCCATTTCGATCTGACTATCGTAAAACAAATAGTGTCGGATAAGCTAAGTGAACATCATTATTTTATGGACGACTTCTCATTGCTTAATTTGGTACTGCAAATAGCCATAACCATGGAAAGGAAGCTAATAAGAAAAACTGGTAAGGAAGTCACTGGCACCGACAGCTGGAAAAGCTTAGTCAACGCGCATATTCAAGAGATAGTAATGGATATTACCGAACATATAGAAAAGCAGTTTGGCATGGAGTTTGGCATGGAGTTTGTCGATGGTGAGATTTATGACTTTGCCCTACTTATAATGACTCGAGCAATTTCTAACTCCATAAATGATATCAACATGGATCAGTTGAGCGAATTTGTCGGAGAGGATATTATTCGGCTAGTTTCCTTGATACAAACCCGTACCAAAGAAACTTATAATATAACAATAATACGCCAGGATTTCACAGTGAGGTTCGCACTGCATATAAAGAACCTGCTTATCCGGCTTAAACATAATATCGTTCTACGTAATCCGCAGGTATTGGACATTAAGAACTCATACCCATTTATCTACGATGTTTCTGTATTTATCGCTAATATCATCACACAAGAGGAAGGTTATGTGTTAACCGAAGATGAGATATCATATATTGCACTTCACCTGGGGGTTTTAATTGAAGAAAGGAAGGCAATAAAGCATGATGTTAGAGCAATATTAGTAAATCCTCAATACTTAAATAAATCGGTGGATATAGCGAATAGACTTAGTTCGATCTTTGAAGATAACCTACTGATAACCGAGATAGTTTCTACGCAGCATGAACTTGAGGCTTATTCCGATTACGACTTAATTATTACAACTATCCCATTTGAAGTATATCCCGGCAAACCCTACGTGCAAATATCTGCTTACCTCACCAATAAGGACATATTATCCGTTTCCAAAAAAATAGAAGAGGTACTTAAGGATAGGATAAAAGCAAAGGTGAAGTCTAAGCTGGAAGTAATGTTTAAGGAAGAACTGTTTTTTGTAGACGAAAGCTTTAGTGACCAAAATGACGCCATAAATGTTATGGCCGATGTACTTGAAAAACAGGGCATTGTTGACAGCTCTTTTAAAGAAAAGTTATTTGAGCGGGAGCGAGTCAGTTCCAGCGCATATATGAACATAGCCATGCCTCATCCGCTGGAAATGTGCGCGCGAAACTCCGCTATAGCTGTGTCCATCCACCCGAACGCCATTATGTGGAATAATAACAAGGTTAATATAATTTTTATGCTTGCTATTAATATCCGAGACAGTCTGTTTTTAAAAGATATTTTTGATTTCATTACCGAGGTGATTTCCGAAGAGAAAAAGCTGAAAACCATACTGGATGTAAAAACATATGATGATTTTATTGCAGCACTGGTATCCTTTGCCAAATAGGAAAAACTATCATTGCGGGCTAAACAGTTTCATAACCGCACTTAAAAATTTTTCACCGGTATCTGAGAAAATATCCAGTTTTAAGTCATATCACTTTTAAATTCTAATAAAAAACATGGCCTACAGGACTCTATTTAACCCTAATAAACCATGTTTCCTAAAATAACCTTATTAACTTTGCTGATACTCAACCTTTGATGGCATTAAAGATCGATGGCTGGGAGAAACTATTACAATTAAAGTAATTGAATTTAATGGTAACCGCTAGAAGGGCTGCCGACTCCCTAACCCCCGGATAATAACCTTTTGAATTTCTCTGCAGCTTGATGATGCGGTTTCCTTTTGATAATACCTCTTATTAATTACTCGTTTTATTAATAAAACCACTTTGTAGGTATTAAGAATGTCCATGGTGCCGTAAAAACAGCAATGGACAGTGCAATCTTACGTCTTAACGTGTGTTCCTGAATTTGATTTCTAAAAATCAATCTATAGTTAAATAAAAAAATCAATGCAGCCGATGCTACTATAGAACTTACTGTTATTACAACTGCTAAAGGATGGCTAAATGGATCATAGCATATTGCAGATACTAATTCATAGGGTAAGCCAAACCTATCCCCACATATTCCAAGCAAAAATAATATTGTAGCACCTATAAAATCCGCTAGAAATCCATATAGCCAGACTTTTAGTATGCACTCTTTATAAAATATTTTCAGGTTAAATCCTAAATTTGCTAACTTATACACAAAAAAGCAGGCTGTTACTACCAACGAATCTATAATGTAGTTGCCAAATAATGTTATAAGTATTACCGGTGGGAAAAACAGTAACAGCCAGACAGGAAAAATCATATTGTACAACTTTATGCCTCTTTTCATGGTTATGTAACCCCTCTCACTCTAAAGCCCTCTCACCCCAAATAATTTATAGAACTTTATCCCTTTCTCGCTCAGATTATCATACTTTAGCCATCCGAGCAATCCAATTCAATCATTTTTTAAAACAGATAAGAAAACTAAAGCTGAGTTAAATAACAATTAAATATTAGGTCGGATTCCTACTAGGATTCCTCATAAATACTTCTTTATTTCTTCCACTGTTGGAACTTTTCCTGCAATTTTAACCTGTTCATCTACCACCAAAGCAGGTGTTCTCATCACCCCATATGCTGCAATGTCCTTAAAATCTTGCACTTTTTCAATTGTGGCTTCAATTCCCATTTCTTTAACAGCCTCTTTAACATTAGCCTCTAATTTTTTGCAATTTGCACATCCTAAACCTAGAACTTTAATTACCATAGTTATCCTCCTCAATTGATTAATTCAATTTATTTATATAAAAATATACGAAAAAGCATTGAATAGATATCCAATAATTATAATTCCTACTGATACAATGGATACAAAGATTGATAGAAGTTTAGGTTTTACTACTTTACTAAGCATTATCATGGAAGGAAGTGACAAGGCAGTTACTGCCATCATAAAGGATAATATTGTCCCTATTCCTACTCCTTTTGTAAATAAAGCCTCTGCTATTGGTAGTGTACCAAATATATCAGCATACATCGGAATACCAACTGCTGTAGCCATTAAAACTGCAAATGGATTATTTTCCCCAATCACATTCTCTATTACTGATTGAGGAATCCAATTATGGATTGTTGCTCCTATGCCTACCCCAATTAATACATATAACCATACCTTATGGATAATATCCTTAACTTGTTCTTTTGAATAAGAAATTCTCTCATCATGACTCATTTCTATAAAATCAGTATCTACATTCTCTATCTCTCTAACATATCCCTCTACATATTTTTCAAGTCCCAACTTTTCAATTAAAGTACCTCCTACAACAGCAAGAATAAGGCCTACAGCCACATAGGCTATAGCAACTTTGGCACCGAAAAATGACATTAAAAGCATTAATGATGCTAAATCTACCATTGGTGAAGAAATAAGGAAAGAGAAAGTTACGCCTAAAGGTAATCCAGCCGAAGTAAATCCTATAAAAATCGGTATACTTGAACAACTACAAAATGGTGTAATAGTTCCAAGCAGCGCCCCCAATATGTTTCCTTTTATACCCTTTATTCCACTGAGTATTTTTTTAGTCCTTTCTGGTGGAAAATAACTTTGGATATAAGATATAATAAAAATTAATACCGATAATAAAATAAAAATTTTAATAGTATCATAGATAAAAAAGTGAATACTTCCACCTATTCTATCATTAATCGACAAGTCAAATACTTTCTCCACAAGAAGCCTTGTAAGTTCTGAAAGCCATTTCATTTTTAATAGTTGGTCATTTAACCAGCCAAACAGCATAGTTAGTATATTCATATAATTCCCCCTGTTTTCCACAACTACAAGATAGCCTTCAACATTCGTACACTTTTTAATATCTCTTTTAAGTTTCAAATAATCGTCTATACTATCTTTTATCTCCTCCAGCATCGTCTTGCACACTTCCTCTTTAAGACTTAAAAGAAAAAGTGCACGGATTTTTCTCTCCGCTAACATCTTTTTTATATTCATTAAATTTGTTTGCTTTTTACCCTCTGTATCAAATGCATTACTTTTTCTTTAACAATATTCCTTGTTTTTCTGTAATCCTCTATTGGTCCGCCTGATGGGTCCTCAATACCCCAATCTTCTCTGTACCTGCATGGTACATAAGGGCACGCTACGTTACAACCCATAGTTATTAAAATATCTACTTCCTTTGGAATATCACTTAATAATTTTGGATAATATCCGCCCATATCTACCCCTTCTTCCTCCATTACTTGTACTGCCAGCGGTTTTACTTCAGGATAATTTTCTGTTCCCGCCGAATATGCTTCCAATACATCACTTCCCAATTTCTTTGCCAAACCTTCCGCCATCTGAGAACGACAGGAATTGTGCACACATACAAATGCCACTTTCTTTTTCATGTGTTTTATATTCCCCTTTCACCAGTTTATCTAAACCAGTATCTTGTGTTGTTGGCTATTCTAACAAGTGCGGGCATGACAGGAACTTCAACTATTACACCTACAACTGTTGCAAGATCAACTCCAGAATCCAATCCAAAAAGTGAAATGGCTACTGCATCCGCAAGGTAGTCTGTCGCTAAATACTATGTTCAAGAAAAAAGCTGCTATCGAAGAAACTTTAGAACTTGCTTTTTATCTTCTCTTAATTGCTCACAAGTAAAGCCGCTGCTTTTATATTTTTTAAGCCTTTCAGCATCTTTTAGGCATTGTGTACATTTTCGTTTATCTTGTTTTTAAGAAATTCATACAGTAAATTATTTTCCTTAATAAATTCGTTATTTATTCCATAATAAACCCATTGCGATTTCTTATCACTAGTTATAATACCTGCATTTTTTAATTTGTTTAAATGTCTTGAAGCGTTGGACTGAGTCATTCCCAGCATCGTTTCTATTTCACATACACACAGTTCTTCTCTCATTAACAGATTTAATATTCTAATCCTATTTTCATCTCCTAATGCCTTAAATATTTCTATGAAATCCAACTTATCACCACCTATATGACTATATTCGATTATACTCATATAATAGTGCTAATTTGTTTTTCTGTCAATAAATATATTATCCTTTAAACTTGCAACTTACACCTTAATTATCAGCCTTTTAAAATAAAAATCCCGGAATAAATCAGGAATCATCCTGCGAAGTCTTTTCAGCTGTTTCAGCCATATTATGAGACCAAGTAACAGAAAGTGTTGGCTCTCAATATTTGCCTTTTCTATCTTAAATAGTATATTGCCCATCTTTCAGACAGGCAATATATAGTTATTATCTATCTTTTTCTTGATGCATCTTTTGAGTCTTTATTTGGTATAAATGCTTAATACCTCCATTCTCTAATATATTCATGGCATGTTCGGATATTTTCTGCCCTTGTATGATTTCTCTCTTTGTTTTGTTTAATACTATTCCTTCCCTTAGGTTCACTTCCAGTATATCTCCATTAGATACTTTTTTACTTATTCCCGGACATACCATTAGTGGAAGTGCTAGATTTATTGAGTTTCTAAAAAAGATCCTTGCAAAGGATTCTGCCAGCACTACGCTTACGCCAGCACTTATCAATGCTATTACTGCATGTTCACGACTTGAGCCACATCCAAAATTCGTTCCAGCTACGATTATATCCCCGTAAGACATACGTTCAACAAATGTAGGGTCTGCCCCTTCCATACAATGCTTTGCTATATCTTTAGGATCTACAAGTTCTAGATATCTGCCTGGATATATTTGATCCGTATCAATATTATTATTATAAACAAAGGCTTTGCCAGTTAATACGCTATGCATTTTCTTTCGCCTCCTTAAGTAATTCTCTTGGGTCGGTTATTTTGCCTTCTAATGCACTTGCAGCAACGCACGCAGGTGAAGCAAGATATATCTTGGCGCCTGTACTGCCCATGCGTCCGGGAAAATTACGATTTGTAGCAGAGATACACACCTCTCCCTCTGTAAGTAAACCCTCATGTACTCCCAAGCATGGCCCACAGCCAGGTGAAGCAAATGTTGCACCGGCTTTTACTAGCGATTGTATATAGCCAAGCTTCATTGCATGTTGAAATACTTCCGTAGAGGCAGGTATGATAATCAATCTTGTGTCAGGATGTATTTTTTTCCCATTAAGTATTTTAAATGCTGCCTCGATATCTTCTATTCTTCCTCCTGTGCAAGAACCTATAAATGCTTGGTTAATCTTCACCTTGTCGACATTTTCTATAGAGTAAACGTTATCAACGCTGTGAGGCACGGCCAATTGTGGCGATAATTTGCTTACATCAAAAACATACGTTTCTGAGTAGTCGTAGTCTAAATCAGTTTCTTCAATGACAAATTCTTCATTCATCCTTGTGCTCAGATATTCGAAAACTTTATCATTTGGTTTTATATAAGCAGTTTTAGCGCCCATTTCAACAGCCATGTTACATATTGTCATTCTATCTGCTACATCAAGGTTTTCAATGTAATTACCGCAGAATTCAATCGCCTTGTAAACAGCTGCATCTGCTTTGAGCTTCCCAATTATGTGTAGTATAACATCTTTGGCATATACACCTTCTTGGAGCTGCCCATTGATTTCGATTTTTATTACTTCAGGAACTCTAAACCAAAGCTCGCCCGAAATCAGAACAGTAGCCATGTCCGTTGCTCCTATACCTGTGCCGAATGCTCCAAAGGCACCATGGGTTGTAGTATGCGAATCTGTTGCTACAAGAATCATTCCCGGCCACACTATTCCACTCTCAGCCAAGACTTGATGGCATACACCAGTATTAATATCAAAATGGTGTGTAAACCCCTGTTCCTTGGCAAACTGCCTCATTTCCTTATGTATTTGCGCACTATTTATTGTAGGTGCCGGTGAATAATGATCGAATACAAATGCCACTTTGTCCTTATCCCAGACTTTTTCACCCCCCATTTCATAAAAAGAATATATAGTTTGAAGATAAAGATCGTTTATTTCAGCAAAGTCAATCCTACAATTAACTATTTCGCCAGCGTGAACTTCATCTTTTCCTGCAGCCTTTGCTAAAATTTTTTCAATAGCATGCATTAAATATCCCTCCGTCTTGCTTATTAGCAAATTTGAATATCTTAATTAAATTGATTTTTATATAAAAATTGTTAAGATAAGCCAACCTATTCTAAACCCACAAACTTACGATATATGTTGCTAATAGTCCTCCTAAAGCCATAAATGGATTTGAAAGACTTAATGTACTAAGTCCGGTTTTCATATCAAAACCGCTCATTTTTGTATAAACCCAGAAATAACTATCATTAACATGACAGAACGATCTTGCTCCTGCTCCTGTTGCAAGGAAAATCAAAATTGGGTCTATCCCTAATTGTTGAGCCAATGGTGCTGTCAAAGTTGCAGCTGTAACAACAGCAACAGTTCCTGATCCCTGAATTATTTTTAATAACGCTGCAATAGCAAAGGGAATAAGTATAAAAGGTAACCCGCTATTCATAACAGCTTCGGCCATAGCCGTACCCGCTCCTGAACTTTTCAGTATAGCACCTAAAGCGCCTCCTGCCGCAGTTATAAAAATAATCGAACCAGCCTCACTTAACGATCTATCCATTACTTTTAAGACTTTTTCTTTGCCAAGCCTTTTTCCTAATAGGACTACGCAAGCAATTACTCCTATAGCAAGTGCTATATTCGAATCTCCAATAAAGGACATCATTCTTACAAAAGTCGATTCTTTTGGCAAAATTGCTTTAGATGTGGTATTCAATAATATCAAAAACATTGGTAATAGTAATGGAAAAATTGAAGCAAACATACCCGGAAGGTCCTGTTCTGATAAATTATCTTCAGTTACTGATTCTTCAAACTCAGGCTTAAACACATCTCCTTTTTTAGCTAGATAAAATTGGGCAAATGCCCATCCAAAAAAGGTCATAAAAATCGCGGCAAAGGATCCATAAAGTATCGCCCTTCCTATATCTATACCCAGCATTCCTGCCGCTGCCAAAGGCCCTGGAGTTGGCGGAACATAAACATGTGTAGCCAATAATCCTGCCGATAGCGAAACCCCTAAGACCGCCATCGGTATTTTGGTTTTTTGGGAAATAGCCTTTGCAAACGGAGCAAGTATAACATACCCAACATCACTAAAAACCGGTATAGAAACCAAATAGCCGCTTATGGCCATTGCAATGGAAGAATTCTTTTCACCTACCATTTGCACGGCACCTAAAGCCATTTTATGTGCACCTCCTGAATCCTCCAAATATTTACCTAACATAACACCAAATATTATTACGATGCCTATGCTGCTTACAGTACTTCCAAACCCTTCTGTAATTGTTTTAATGATATCTACAGTATCCATTCTTGATAGTAATCCAATTACAACTGCAGTTGCTAAAAGAGAAATAAAAGCGTTAAGGCGGAACTTAATAGCTAAAACTAACAATACTATCATACCAATAACAAAAGCTAATTCTATTGACATAGCCTAACCTCCTAATATTGATTTATAAAAATTAATTAAAACGCAAAAGCTTTTGATATTCTACTAATATTTAATGCAATTACTATGCCAATATTTGAAAATCATATTTTAGGTGACTTGCGGGATTTGTAAAGCAATATTAGGTATAAACTAAGAGTAAATTCGCTACATAATGCAACAATTACAGTTACATTATGTAGCGAATTTACCGTTGCGGTCTAGCTACTTCTTGTAATTATTTATAAGCCTCCAAAGGTGTGTGCGACTGATTCCGAGACGTTTAGCAGCTAATGTCTGGTTTCCCCCGCACTCTGATAAAACCTTCAAAATATGTTTATTTTTTATAATTTCTAGGGAATCTTTGTTCTCAGCGTCTTCCTCAACATTTTCGCCGATCAATTCGTCAACTTGTGCCTCAGTAATAATATCATCAGCCAAAACAATAAGACTTTCAATTATATTTTCAAGTTCTCTTATATTCCCTGGCCATGAATAACGCTGTAATCTGTCTAAAGCGCCTTCAGTAATACTCACTACCTTTTTATATTTTAATGAGATTTTACTAACAAAATATCTGCTGAGTAGCTTAATATCTTCTTTTCTTTCTCTTAAAGCTGGAACTTTCAATTTTAGTATATTTAACCTATAATATAGATCTCTTCTAAATGCTCCTTTTTGTATTTCTTGCAGAAGATCTTTATTGGTAGCAGCAATTATACGTACATCTATAGGAATTACTTTATTAGAACCCACGGGCCTAACTTCCCTCTCTTGAATTACCCTCAGTAATGCCACTTGTAGTTCAGTGCTCATTTCCCCGATTTCATCTAAAAATATGGTTCCTCCATGTGCTTCAGTAAATAGACCTGACTTGCCTTCTTTTCTTGCGCCTGTAAATGCACCTCCCTGATATCCAAAAAGCTCACTTTCTAACAAGTTTTGAGGTATTGCTGTGCAATTTACAGCAACAAAAGGTCCATTTCTTCTTTCGCTTTCCAGATGTATGCTTTGAGCAAACATCTCTTTACCTGTACCACTTTCGCCAATAATCAACACAGTGCCATTAGTAGCAGCATATTTCTTTGCTTTTTCTTTAGTCTTTAATAAAACATCACTTTCTCCAATAATATCTGAAAACTTATACTTGGCTACCTGTCCTTTTACTAGAAGCTTGGTCCTGATTTTCTGCTCATACTCCTGTATTTTTGTTATATCCTCAATAGTTGTAACAGCACCAACCATTTTATTGTTAATTATTATTGGTACCCGGTTTGCTAAAACCTGAGCTTGCCCAATACGAAGCACCTGGCCTAATTCAGCTTTATTCTTTTCTATAACACTGTTGAGTATTGTTTCAGGAACTAATTCATCTATTGAGCGGCCTATAGCTTCTTTCTCGAAAATTCCCATGATTCTTCCTGCAGCGGGATTAAACACAGTAATTTCTCCATTGCTATTTATTGCTATTATACCCTCGCTGATATGATTCAGAACTGCTTTGAACTGTTCAGTTTTTTCCTTTTCCCTCCGAGTAGCTTCTAATAATCTTCTTGCTTCTTTAATACTTGCATCTATTGCATTGCTGCTACTCTCCAATAAAACGGTAGGTATATTATATTTTTTAGATAGAGTCTCAGCCACTGTTCCTCCAAGAATAGCGTCAATTTTTTCGCCCGAATTAATAAGTTTTTGAATATATTTTTCACCATCTTCTGCATCATGTATTTGATGTGTTTTCATATTTAAATCTAAAATCGGACCTAATAACTCAACTCCTTCAATGACATTTTGAAATCCAATAACTATAATATTATTTCCATATTTTTTAGCAGAATTTACAGCATTAAGCAAATCATACGGAGAAACTGGTATTTCAACCACAAGTACTGATGAAACAGTTTTTTTGATGATACTTGCCGTACCACCTCTAGATATTATTATTTCTACTCCTTGTTTCTCAGCATTTTTCGATATTTCAATTGCTCTGTCCAATAATCCCATTACCACATCCACATCGCTGTAATCTTCAACCACTTTTTGTGCAATTTGTTCCACTCTTCTATGAGGTGCAATTATTAAAATTGGTTTCAATTGTATTCTCCTCTTTTTAGATTTTATTAACTAATCCTACAATTCTTCTTTTTTTAAATATCGATGGTGGCTGTCATCAGAATACCAGACATGTATGTCTAACGGAAAATAGCCTAAAGAGCTTAGTATAATTTCACGATGCCGTTAAAAAATACTATAAATGCACTCTGTCTCTTAGAAGCAGAAAGTCCTAAGAGACAGATGTCTTCCGGTAATATAAAGATATATTTAGATGTATTTTTTGGTTGATTCAAAAAATCTTCTTAAATTCTCTGGCAATTGATAAGGTTTTTTATTAGCCTCGCTATCAGGTATTTTTTCGGTATTGCCATATACTTCACGTAGGATAGCATCAATAATCATAGCTTTCGGAGGAATATTGTATTCCTTCCCTTTATATATCCATACTCGACAATCCACCTCATTACCGCATAAATCCCCACATGGCTCACATAAAGATTCTTTGAACTCCATTTGTATATCTCTTCCATTTACTCGTATAGTTGGTGAAGTAACAAATCTATATTGTATTGCTTTTTCCTTACTATTGATATGAATCTTATTTACA
>JALHJR010000080.1:0-4264 GCA_022840405.1 Tepidanaerobacter acetatoxydans | reverse complement strand
CCTTTCAACTTCTAAAGTATATGATAGAAATCTGGGAGGCAAAGATTAAAAAAGAAGGAACAGATAGGCTGCCGATTATTATACCGCTGGTAGTATATCATGGTAAAAACAACTGGAAGCTAAGTACTACTCTTGGAGAAATGATAAATGGATATAATAAGCTACCAAAGGACATACAAAAGTATATTCCAAACTATGAATACTTACTTTATGATATATCAAGATATAAAGACGAAGAAATAAAAGGGGAAGCACAACTTAAAATACTCCTTAACATATTAAGAGACATATTTACAAAAGATGGTAAAGATTTACAGGAATCTATTTTAGAAGCTGTAGAATATCTTATTAAATTAGAAGACAAACAAAGCGGAATAGAATATTTTGAAACTCTCATGAGATATATATTTAGTGCAAAAGCGAATCTAACTGAGACAGATGTTAAAGAGATAATAGAGAAAATGGAAGCTACTTATCCGGAAGGGAGTGAGGTTGTGATGACTTTAGCTGAAAAGCTCAAGGAAGAGGGCTTGAAAGAAGGACTGGAAAAGGGAAGAAGAGAGGAAAGACTAAATACTGCAATAAAACTTTTAACTAAAAAGTTTGGTCCTTTGCCGGAAGAAATTAAATCCAAGATATCAAAACTCGATTTAGTGACTTTAGAGATTATAATTGATGGTATCTTTGATTATGAGAGTCTAGAAGATATTAAAAAGTATATTAACTAACTGCAAAGGTGCCTGGGAAGCCTCTGAGAAAGTGAAACATTATTGCAAATAAGGAAAACCGTCATCCTGAGCGATAGCGAAGGATCTATTGTTAGAGCATCTTTTAGGATTCTTAATTCCACTTCGTTTTATTAAGGATGACACAAACCCGGGATTTTCAGAGGTTTCCTCGGCACCGCCGAATTTTGGCCGAAAGCGGACGGACACGGCAACAAGCGGGTGTGAGCTAAAAAACACAGACACCTCACAGGTAGAGATACTTGCGAGGTGTCTTTCTTATTATCATTATATCGTTATTTTTATCGACTCCCGGGAAACGTGTTCTACACACAGGGACGGTTCTTTTGTGCTTTCTGGGGGACTTTTTCAGTGGTCTCGGACGGTTCTTTTGTACTTTTTCTATCTTTACCTGGTAGAGAAATAATGTCTTATAAGCTGCGAGGCTGATGAAGCGAGAATCTTTCGCCTCTAAATGAAGTGAAAGTGAAAGAGAAAGAGGTCCATGCAGTGTTTTTGCCATTTCGTTCGTCTAATATATGAAGCGGCTTTGAAAAAAGATGGAAGGGAGCGAGAATGGTGATTGGTAAAATAGATTTTTACCGATAGAAGGGAGTAGAAAATGATCGATGAAATAAGTTTTAAACGAGCCAAAAATAAAGATCCAGAAAGTTTCTATAAACTACTAGAACCAATAAAAGACCAGCTATACAGAATAGCTTTCATGTATATGAAAAATGAAGACGATGCTTTAGACTGTGTCCATGACTCCATCGTGAAAGCCATACAGTCCATTGATAGCTTAAGAGAACCCCGGTATTTTAATACATGGATTACCCGCATAACCATAAATACCTGCAAGGACAATCTGAGAAAGGCTCAAAATTCCATACCTCATGATACATCGGAATTTGAAAAAATACTGGCCCATAATGATGGGAGTATAGAAGAGAACATAGATTTACATAGGGTGCTTGATAATTTAAAGGACGATGAAAAGGAATTGATTGCCATGCGGTATATGGAGGATATGAGTATAAGGGATATTGCAGAAACAGTTCATGCACCTTTGGGAACGGTAAGCAGTAAGATTTCAAGGACAATAAAGAAACTAAGAGCGTATATGGAGGGGGAATATAAGTGAATTATAAGGATTTAGATAAAATCAAGGTGCCATCCAGACTTGATGATACTATCAGATGCGCCATCGACGAAGGATATAGCAAGAGAGCGAAAACAAAGAGAGCACGACTAAAAAAACATATAGCAGCAGCGGCAGCAGCTTTAATAATGGGAACAACGGCTTTTGGCATGGCCTTTCCCACCCAAGCCAAGGAAATTCCCATCATCGGAAACGCATTTGCCTATTTAAGTGAATATGCCCATGGAAACTATGCAGAATACAAGGATTTTTCCAAGTCGTTAGATATGGCAAAAGAATATAAAGGCATCAAAATTACATTAAATGATGCCATATATGACGGGACAACAGTGATGGTGACATACACATTAGAAAGTGAAAAGGATTTAGGTGATGACATATATATTAGGGATGACCTTGATATCAAGGGGTATTTTGGAGGGATGACAGGAAGTAGCGGCATCTATAAGGTAAATGAAAATACCTATATCGGTTTTATGAGAATGACTATGGATAAGGTTTTTGATGAACTTAATGTCAGATTAAAATTTGATAATATAACTAATCACAAAGATTTAGACATAAAGGGCAAATGGGCTTTTAATTTTAACATTAAAAAGACGGATACAGATATTTTAGTGGCTAATAAAGGCACAACAAAGGATGGAGTAACTGTAAATATTGATAAAATAACCTTTACCCCCATGTCTACTATCATACATTATAGTCAGCAGGTTTCTGAAGATGCGATAAAAGGATACTTTGGCGCATATACAATGCTTGTGGAAGTCAAAGATGATTTAGGCAATGTATATTCCGGTGAAGGCAATGGCGGCAGCGGGACTGAAAATCTTATGAAATTTTCATCTACCTATGAAAAAATAGATAAAGACGCTACTAAGCTCATTATAACTCCCAAGGTAGAATTTGAAGTATTGGGCGAAGATGAACACCGGATAATTGGCCCCTCAATTCTTGAAAGTGATGAAAAAGAAGTATTAAACTACTTAAAACAGAAAGGAACATTGCCAAAGGAGGTATTCTTAGATGATATAGTTGTGGATTTGAAATAGAATTAAGTAATATTGAAGAAATGATGCCTACTTTTTCTAAAGACTGATACTTATAAACTCGCCCCGGCGGCGAGTTCTTTATCTACTTTTCGACATTTCAATTACTATTGATGAAAGTGACCAAGATTTGTCAGGAACCGTATGCGCGCCCTGAACGTATAGTTATGTAAAAAAAACGCCGTGCTAATTATAAGACGGCGTTTAACCAATGCTTTTTATTGGAATTAATTTATATTCT
Organism: Tepidanaerobacter acetatoxydans; assembly: GCA_022840405.1. GTDB lineage: Bacteria > Bacillota > Thermosediminibacteria > Thermosediminibacterales > Tepidanaerobacteraceae > Tepidanaerobacter > Tepidanaerobacter acetatoxydans_A. Next base: position 1,087 of record JALHJR010000080.1, on the reverse strand, counting down.
CTCTATTTTTTGCCTATCAGACCTTCTTCTTCAAGAAACTTTCTTGCAACATCAGCAGGCTCTTGCTTATCCAGGTCTACCGCAGCATTAAGTTCAGCCATTTTCTTATCGTCGATGCGCCCTGCAAGCTTATTTAGTAAATCTTCTAGTTCAGGGTGTTTTTCTAAAACTTCTCCTCTTACTATGGCTGTTGCGTCATAAGGAGGAAAAAACTTTTTATCATCTTCAAGGCTCACCAAGCCGAAAGCAGCTATTCTGCCATCAGTTGCAAATCCGCTAATTACATCAACACTGCCCTGAACCAGGGCTTGGTACATCAGCGAAGGGTCCATCCCCCGAACATCGCCGAATTTAAATCCATAGTGTTTGCTAAGGCCGGGATAGCCGTCATCTCTTTCTGTAAAAACATAGGTGCATCCGAGGGTCAGCTCGTCTGCTACCTTAGCAAGGTCGGATATTGTTTTCAAATTATATTTTTCAGCGGTTTCTTTTGTAACTACCATTGCATAGGTATTGTTGAAGCCGTAAGGCTTCATCCATTTTATGTTAAACTGTTTGTCAAATTCTTCTTTAACGATTCTATAAACTTCGTCAGGATCGCTTATAGGATCTATCCCAAGGTTAGTTAATGCAGTTCCGGTGTATTCCAAGTATAAATCTATATCACCGGATTTTATAGCATCGAAAATAACAGTCCCAGCTAAATTGGTCTTAACACTGGTGGTAAGATCTGTATTTTCTTCGATGAGGATCCTGAACATTTCTGCCATTATAAATTGCTCAGAGAAGTTCTTGCCTCCGATCTTTATGTCAGGTTCTTTTGGACCGCCACAGCCGATTACGCTTGTTGCCAAAAATATGCCAATAATTAACAACCCGGCAATAGACAACCATTTTCTCTTCATTTAATATACCTCCCTATGATGATTTTTCTGTCTTACGGATACTTCTCGGCGTTAACCTATATTCAACATATCCAAGCAACTGGTCCGCCAAAATCGCGAGAATTGCAGCAGGAATAGCTCCAGCCAGTATCATTTCATTTCTATATATTTGGATTCCGGTAAAAATTAATTCTCCAAGTCCT
>JALHJR010000031.1:0-27894 GCA_022840405.1 Tepidanaerobacter acetatoxydans | reverse complement strand
CTTGGATGAATGGATTAGAAGCCGCATACGAATGGTGACATGGAAACGATGGAAGAGAGTCCGCACTCGTTTTGAGAACCTCAAGCGCGCAGGAATCAAGGAAGAACAGGCGTGGATGTGGGCAAACACAAGAAAAGGCTATTGGCGCACTGCCCATAGCCCAATCTTGTTAAAAACCCTATCCAATGAGAGATTTAAACGCGTCGGATACCTTAGTCTTACGGAATGCTATTCTGCGAAGTAACGTGTAAACTTTGGAACCGCCGTATACCGAACGGTATGTACGGTGGTGTGGGAGGTCGGTAAATAAAATAATTATTTACCTCCTACCCGATTTTATATTACACTTTTAGTTCCAATGCGGGATTATAAGCGAATAAAAAATTAGTGAACTTATATATCTTTACACATAGTTGTAAAATAAGTATACTATTAATGTATAATTTTGTTGTATTATCAGGAGGAGAAAATTGGCGATAAAAATAGGTTTCATATCATTAGGCTGCGATAAAAATCTTGTTGATTCGGAATATATGCTGGGTATACTTAAAAAGCACAATTACACCATCACAAATAATGAAAATGAAGCACAAATCATAATAATTAATACTTGTGGTTTTATTAAAAAGGCTAAACAAGAGTCTATAGATACGATTCTAGAAATGGCTCAACTTAAAAAACTCGGTAAATGTAGATTGCTTATAGCTACAGGGTGCCTTGCTCAGCGGTATAAAAGCGAGTTATTGACAGAAATACCTGAGCTTGATGCAGTTATAGGCACGGGTGATTTTGATAAAATATGTGAAGTAATTCAACAATTAGATTCAAATAAAATTAACCTTACCAATAATTATAGTTTTATTGATTATGATGTTCATAATCGTGTAAGAATTTATCCTTATACTTCCTTTGTAAAGATAGCCGAGGGATGTGATAATTATTGCTCATATTGTGCGATCCCATTTATTAGGGGCTCATATCGAAGCAGAAAGATTGAAGCTATCAAAGAAGAAGTTAAAATTCTTGTTGCTCAAGGGGTTAAAGAAATAAATCTTGTGGCTCAGGACACCACAAACTATGGAGTAGATATTTATGGACGACCGTCACTTCCTGAATTATTGCAAGAACTTATAAAAATAGATGGAGAATACTTGATAAGGATTTTATATGCATATCCAACAAATATTAATAAGGAACTATTAGATGTAATGCAGAGCAGTAACAAAATAGCCAACTATCTAGATATACCCTTACAGCATTTCAATGATAGGATTTTACGACTTATGGGCCGGCCTACTAATAGTCAATCTATAATTACACTCATAAATAATATAAGAAGCAGGTTGCCTGAAATAACTTTAAGGACAACTTTTATAGTTGGTTTTCCTACTGAAACAGAAGCTGAATATGAGCAGCTGCTTAACTCTATAAAACAGTATAAATTTGATAAGGTAGGAGCTTTTAAGTATTCTCAAGAAGAGGGTACTGCTGCAGCTGCACTTATGCCACAGGTACCTGAGAAAACTAAGCAGAGAAGATATAACAAATTAATGGAGGTTCAAAGTTCTATTTCAAAAATAAAAAATCAAAAATTCAAAGGAAAGATTCTAAATGTATTAATCGAAGGCTATGACCAGGAAAATCAATTATTTATTGGTCGTTCTGAAAATGATGCCCCTTTTGTTGATGGAATAGTTAAGGTCTTATGTGATAACGGCAACTGTGAGTTAGGTCAAATATATCCAGTAAAGATTCTGGAAACTTATGAATATGATTTATTAGGAAAATTGCAGTAGGGAATCAAAGTTACCGCGTTATTGGCTTAATATCTTTGTAAAAAAAGTTCAAATTGTCCATTTAAAATAAAAACTAGAAGGCATTGCTAAAAGATGCCTTTTTTTCAAAGGACAATTAAAAAATGGTATGCTATAATGATATTATGTAAACAATTGTGAGGTGAACGTTTATTGAGTCATGATAAATACAAGATTTTTCGAATAATAGCCATTTCTATCATCTTCTTGCTATTAATGTTAGCATTTCAATGGCATTATACTAAAAATGTCATGACAAAAACTTTAGAAAAGGAATTACTTCAAAATAAGTATGTAAGTAATATCCAAGTAAAAGAAGAGAAAGAAAAAATTATTGTATATGTTACATTTAAAGATGTGGATAATTTAATGGAGGTTTACATTACAATACATGGTATAATGGAACGCCAGTTAAAAGGTCGACCGTTTGAATTAGAAATTGTTAATCAAGCTAATAAAATGATAAGCGACCTATACAATAATGAGATACAGTTTATCATATATGAAGCCTTGCAGACTGGAAAGTTTACTGAAATGAAAACCAGACTTGATGAGATACAATATGCTAAAGCTAAAAATACAATATTAGAACCTGTAGAAATTAAAGTGTTTATAGATTTAGATAATCTTTATTTACAGATAAAACTTAACGAGTCTAGTTTTTATAAGGTAATTAGTCGAGAGGTCTAAATGGGGAATAGGAGGAGAGGAGAATTGCTACTTGAAGTTGGGATTGGCTTAGGAATAGCCTTTTTGGCATTTCTTTTAATAAATGGCATAAATGTGCTGCCGATGATTATCATGTTAGGCTTTGCATATATGTTATATAACATCTTAGATAAAGGTAATTTAATGAAAAATCCAGCAAAAATTATTTCAAACACTCAAGACATAACCTTTGACAAAATTGGTGGGCAAGAAGTAGCTAAAAACGAGCTATTGGAAGCGCTAGACTTTATCAAGAACTTTGATGAAGCAAAAAAAATGGGGATTCGCCCTCTTAGAGGAATAATGTTAGTAGGAGCTCCTGGTACAGGTAAAACTCTTATGGCAAAAGCTGCCACATCATATATAGATTCAATTTTTGTTTCTGCCTCCGGAAGCGAATTTATAGAGATGTATGCCGGCGTTGGTGCGCAGCGGGTCAGACAATTATTTGAAGGAGCACGTAATATGGCTAAGAAAGCATCTAAAAAACACGGTGTTATTTTTATAGATGAAATTGAAGTCATAGCGGGAACCCGAGGCAGAAATACAAGTCATCTAGAATATGACCAAACATTAAACCAATTATTAGTTGAAATGGACGGCATTTCTTCTAATGATGATATAAATTTACTTGTTATTGCTGCAACAAATCGGCCAGATATCATTGATCCGGCACTAATGAGGCCGGGCAGGTTTGACCGTATTGTAAAAGTGGATCTTCCGGATAAAGATGGAAGGCTTGAAATACTAAAATTGCATACTAAAGATAAACCACTCGATATTGATGTGGATTTAGAACAAATAGCAAAAGAAACATTTGGATTTTCCGGAGCTCATTTGGAAAATCTTTGCAATGAAGCAGCTATTTTTGCAATGAGAGAACAAAATCAAAAAATTAGTCAAAAAAATTTCATAGAGGCAATTGACAAGGTTATCATGGGTGAAAAACTTAATAGAAAGCCAACTGAGGATGAACGTAAACGAATTGCAATTCATGAGAGCGGCCATGCCTTAGTTAGCGAACATTTTAATCCTAATTCAGTTTCGACTATAACTATTACTTCCAGAGGTCAGGCTCTTGGATATATAAGACAAACACCAGAAGATGATATATATCTTTACACAAAACAGTATTTAGAATCACAGATAGCGGTAGCCTTAGCTGGAGCGGTAGCCGAAGAAAAATTGTTAGGAAACAGCAGTACAGGAGCATCCAATGATTTTGAACAGGCTGTAGATTTAGCGAAAAAGATAATATTTTCTGGCATGTCTGAGTTAAGTGTAGTAGATAAGGATTCACTACCTTCAGAAAAACTTCATAAAGTCATTTCAAACATATTACTACAACAAAAGTCAATAGTTGAAAATATTATAGAGGAAAAACAAGATGTTTTAAAATTAATTGTTGATTATCTAATGGAAAATGAAAAAATAGACGGTAACAATTTTAGGAAACTACTGCTAAAATCTCAGGTAGCATAAAATTCATTTCAAAAAAATATTTATTCTTTTTCTGCGGATTAAAAAAGGAAATCATGTAAAAAACTAGAATAATGTATTTGATATAGTTTTTATTTTACTATTTAATTTAAATCTACCGCAGAAACCTTCTTTTTTAATTTGTGTCAGCACATAGTGTATTAACATCATAGCAGTATGTTGATGTCTTAGGCTGGATTTGACTTTTTATAGTAAAATCAAATCGACAATAAACAAATTATTTTTATTTGAGGTGACATTATTTGAAAGCTGAAATAATAGCTGTGGGTACTGAACTTCTTTTAGGACAAATACCTAATGTAAATGCTCAAATTATATCTAAAGCTTTGCAAGAAATTGGCATAGATGTTTATTACCATACGTGCGTTGGAGATAATCAGGATAGATTGAGTGATGTTTTCAAAACAAGTTTTACTCGCTCTGATATTATCATTTTAACCGGAGGATTAGGTCCCACCAAGGATGATTTAACTAAAGAAACTGTATCCAATTTTTTAAATCTCCCACTTAAGGCGGATGAGCATTCCCTAGATAAAATAAAGAGCTTTTTTGCTCATAGAGGAAAACCTATTGCTGAAAATAATTATAAACAGACCCTAATTCCTGAAGGAGCTTCTGCTATAGAAAATAAAAACGGAACTGCTCCCGGAGTATTGCTTAACAATAACGGAAAAATAATTGTTATGCTGCCAGGCCCACCCGCAGAAATGGAACCCATGCTTAAAGAAGTTGTCATTCCATATCTTTCGAAAATGTGCAATGCTACTATTTTTTCAAGAGTCTTAAAATTTTATGGTATTGGAGAATCAGACCTTGAAGAAAAGCTGCAAGATTTAATAGCTCAGCAAACTAATCCAACCATTGCTCCTTTAGCAAAAATGGGTGAGGTTACTGTAAGATTGACGGCAAAAGCCAAAAATAAGATTGAAGCACAGGAAATTATAAAGCCTGTGGAAGATGAAATAATAAAAAGAATTGGTAGCTTTTTATATGGATTTGATGATGATTCAATAGAAAAAATAGTAGCACAATTATTATTTAACTTCAATAAAACTATTTCTATAGCAGAATCATGTACAGGTGGTTTAACGGCTCATAAACTTACTAATATACCTGGAATATCACAACACTTTGATAGAGGTATTGTTTCCTACAGTAATAAAGCAAAACATGAATTACTTCAAGTTAAGCTGGATACTATCAAAAAATATGGTGCTGTAAGTGAACAAACAGCTAAGGAGATGGCTCAAGGCGTAAGGCTTTCTTCTGGCTCTGATATTGGAGTATCAATAACGGGTATAGCCGGTCCTGATGGTGGTACTCATGAAAAACCTGTTGGATTAGTATATATTGGCTATTCTGATTCTAAAACTACATATGTTGAACAACACTTTTTTAATGGAAGTAGGATAAATATTAAGGAACGTTCTGCTAGCAGTGCATTACATTTAGTAAGGAAAATGATACAAGGCTTAATAAGCGATTAAATAAAGCGATGCTTTAAGTATAGAGAATTTTCCTTTTTTCAGGAGGATATGAAAGTGAGATGCTTTATATCTATTGAGTTAGAATCTTCAATTAAGAACAACATAAACGATTTTATCTTACAAAATAATCTAAAGAAAATTTTTAGCGGCATAAGATGGATAAAACCCGATAATCTTCATATTACCCTTGCCTTTTTAGGTGATATTTCCACAGATGGAATTTCAGATGTAAAGAAGATATTAACAGAAATAGCACAAAATCATATGCCGTTTTATATCGAATTATCAGGCCTAGGTTTTTTCCCCCCTAATCTTAAACACCCTAGGGTGTTATGGATTGGTATTAAAGAGCAATTAAATCTTTTGAAACTGAAAGATGACATAGATAAGAAGCTAGATGTTTTTGACATCTCTTATGACAAGAAGCCATTTTCACCTCATTTAACTATAGGAAGAATAAGGGATACTTTTAAAATCGAACCCAGGGCTGTAGCAGAACTGGAATTTAAAGATTCCTTTTTAGTCACAGAAATATATCTAATGAAAAGCGATTTATCTCCTACTGGAGCAAACTATACTAACTTATATAATGTGAAACTTGGCTGAAATAACTTTCTTGACTTGATTCATTTATATTAATATAATATATTAAAGAACATATGTTTGGAGGTTTATAAATGGCTGAAAAAGAAAAAGCTTTAGAAATGGCTATTACTCAAATTGAAAGGCAATTTGGCAAAGGTTCGATAATGAAATTAGGAGAAGCTGCAGCAAGATTTAATATAGAAACTATTTCTACCGGTGCTCTACCTTTGGATATTGCTTTAGGTGTAGGTGGAGTTCCTAGAGGTAGGGTGATAGAAATATTTGGTCCTGAATCTTCAGGGAAAACTACTGTAGCACTGCATATAATTGCCGAAGCACAGAAAGGCGGAGGTACGGCCGCATTTATTGATGCTGAACACGCACTTGATCCCACTTATGCAAAAAATCTAGGAGTGAATACGGATGATTTATTAATATCCCAGCCCGACACAGGTGAGCAAGCATTGGAAATAGCAGAAACTCTTGTCCGAAGTGGAGCTGTTGATGTTGTAGTTATTGATTCGGTGGCAGCTCTTGTTCCAAAGGCTGAAATAGAGGGCGAAATGGGAGATGCACACGTGGGCTTGCAAGCAAGGCTTATGTCTCAAGCCTTAAGGAAACTGTCAGGGGCAATCAGTAAATCTAATACGGTAGCTATCTTTATAAATCAGCTTAGGGAAAAGGTAGGTATAATGTTTGGAAATCCTGAAACTACTCCGGGAGGTAGAGCTCTAAAATTTTATTCTTCAGTGCGTTTAGATGTAAGAAGAATTGAAACACTAAAACAAGGCGATGAAATGCTTGGAAACAGGACGAGGGTTAAGGTAGTAAAAAATAAAGTTGCTCCTCCGTTTAAACAGGCAGAGTTTGACATAATTTATGGCGAAGGGATATCCAGAGAAGGATGTGTGTTAGATTTTGCTGTAGAAGAAGGCCTTATTCAAAAAAGCGGTGCATGGTACTCGTATGGAAAAGAAAAAATTGGTCAAGGCCGGGAAAATGCCAAACAATATTTAAGAGAGCATCCGGAAATTTTACAAGATGTAGAGTTGCAAGTAAAACAAAAACATAATTTGATTAGACCTGAACCAACTAATGAAAAGGATGCTAAATCTAAAGAAGGAGCTTAGTATGAGAATCCTTTTTTTTACCGACACCCACATCCGCGGCACTAATCCACAAAACAGGACAGATAACTTTTTGGAGACTTTGTATCAAAAAATAAGAGAAGTTTTTGATATTGCTCAAAAAAATAACGTTGATGTACTGTTGCATGGTGGAGATATTTTTGATCGGCCAGATATTGCACCTTCCTTAGCTCGGGAATTTGTGCTTTTAATAAATAAATATTCTTTACCTGTTTACGCCGTAGCAGGTAATCATGATATATATGGACAGAATCCGCTCACTTTAAACCGAACTATGCTAGGTCTGTTAGACGGAGCTGATGTCGTTAAGTTAATAAAACCTGGCGAAAAACTATATTTCATGGCAGGCGATAAAAAAATACAACTCACAGGTCAGCATTATTATTATGGCATTGATGCTGATGATGAAAAAAAAGGTTATATAATAAAAAAAGATCCAGGTTCTGATATTGCTATACATATGGTTCATGGAATGCTTTTAGAAAAACCATTTTTTGAAGGTATGGCATATACGTTAATTGATAACATACTTGAAACTGAAGCTGATATAACTTTGAGTGGTCATTACCATACTGGTTTTGGCACCAAATGTATTAATGGAAAATACTTCATAAATCCGGGAAGCTTAGTGAGAATCAATAATAGTTTAAATGAGCTTTTGAGAATTCCTAGAGTGATAATTTTGGATATTGAAGATGAAATAAAAGTACAAGAAGTCTATCTTAAGAGTGCGATGCCGGGTGAAGATGTGCTGGATCGGTCGAAAGTTGAAGCATTGTCCTTTAGAGATAAAAAACTTTCAGAGTTTATACAAAGTGTTTATTCATCGGGTCAGTATGATACTTTTGATATTAATCGCATTATAGAACAGATTTCAAAACAAGAAAACTTAAAAGATGAAGTAGTCCAAGAAGCCTTGAAGAGAATTGGCAGAGCTCAAGAGCTATTAGGGAGTGAAAGTAACCTAGAGGTGAATTGATTTGGGGTTAATAAAAAGCCTCAAACTGAAAAATTTTCAATCACATAAAGAAAGCCAAATTGATTTTGATGAGGGCCTTACGGTAATATTAGGTCAGACGGACCAAGGTAAAAGTGCTATTATAAGAGCTCTGAAGTGGGTTTTATACAACGAACCACGAGGAACGGATTTTATAACGGCAGGTTCTAAATTTTGTCAAGTTACTTTGGAGATGGAAGATGGTTCAATAATAGTACGGGAACGAGATGGTCAACGAAATCGATATATATTAGTACAAAATGGGCAAGAGCAAGTTTTTGAGGGATTTGGCAACAGTGTTCCTTTGGAGATAACAAGAGCTCACGGCATACCAAAGATAAATATTGACAGAGACGCTACTTCAGCGGCAAATCTTGCAGAACAACTTGAAGCCCCCTTTCTTATATCAGAAAGCGGAAGTAATAGGGCTAAAGCATTAGGCAGACTTGTTGGAATTCATATTATCGATGCTGCACAGAGAACTACTCTAAAAGATATATTTGATGCTGAACAACGGCGCAAAGCGCTATACAAGAATATAGAGAACTTAAATAATGAACTTCTATCATATCAAGATATTGATACAATAGCAGAAAAAATATCTGATCTTAATGATGCTTTGAAAAAATTGAAACAAAACAAAATTAGTTTGGCAAAATTAATACAGATGCGCCAAGAGCTTGAATCGGTGGATTGTGAAATTGAAAAAAATAAAAGTATATTGCTTAAACTTGATTTTATAGACAGAATAGAAAGTAATGTTACGTTAATCGATGCATTATATGTTAAGCGTCAATATTTATTTGGGTTAACAAGGAAATTAAAGCAAGTCATCGAATCTGAAAAAATTGAACAAGATATTATAAGTGTTACACAAAGTCTTGCATTAATAGAGAATTCTTATTTCACTATTTTAGAGTTAAATAAAACATTAAGTCAATTGATAAGTATTAATAATAATTTTAAAGATAATGACAAAAGCTTAAAACATGTAAACATAATCTTAGGCAAAACTCAGGGTGTTTTTAATGCAGAAAAAAAATTATTAGAATCACAAAAATTGATGGAAATAGCAAAAAAATATTTATTAATATATAATCAATGGGAACTAGTAAACCAACAACTTGATTTTCAAAAGAAAGTAGTTGGTAAATATGGTCAACTAGAAAAAACTGAACAGTATTTAAATAATTTAACCCAAAAATTGTCTGAGCTATTTTTGTTACAAGATACAAAGAAGTCAATGATAAATCTGGAATTATCAATAAAAAAGGGTAATGATTATTTACAAAAAGTTTCAAACAGCCTAAATAAAATGGCAAAAGAGTATAGTAAAATATTAGAAAAATTTGCGATATGTCCTACATGCTTAAAACCTATAGATGAAAAAACAACTCAAAAAATAGTTTTAGATATACTAAATTGATTTATTTAAGAGGTACGAGGTGAGGAAGATGGATCCTGAAAAAGAAATTCATGAATTAAAACAAAAAATAGATAAGGCCAAGGCTATGAGATACAAAGCAGAAGCACGTTTGGAAGAACTGCAAAAACAAAGGCAACTTATTCTTGATGAGCTAAATAAGCTAAATGTAAAACCTGAAAATTTAGATAAGGAGATCGAAAAAATTAGCAACGAAATCAAAGATCTATTAAAAAAGACAAAAGATTTACTTCCTGAAAACTTAGAGGTGTAAATATGATTGAGGATCTAGATGGGATTATAGCTACTATTGAAAAATATACTCAGCAACTAATTATAGAATATAGTGTAAAAAAAAGCATTAAAGAAAAGCTTGAAAATGAGTTAACTATTAAGCAAAACGAACTTGAACAAGCAACAAATCTGATTGATATATTAGAGCAGGTTAGATTTCTTCTGCAGCGAACATCCGAATATGCCCGAGAACAAATAAAACAACAAATCGAAATGTTAGTTACTCACTGTTTGCAATTCGTTTTTGGCCCAAATCTTGAATTTGAAATTGAACTGAATGAGGTACGTGGTAAAGCGAATGCCGAATTTTATGTTATATCAACTTACGATGATGTAAAAATTAAAACGAAACCCCAAGATGCGAGGGGAGGCGGAATTGTTGATGTTATATCGTTAGCACTTAGGATAGCAGTTATTCAAAGTACTAATGCATATAAAGAAGGACCTCTGATTTTGGATGAACCTGCTAAACATGTCAGCAATGAATACATAGGCAATGTGGCACAATTTTTGAAACAAATAAGCGATATTTTTCGCCGTCAGGTAATTATGGTAACTCATAATCAGTACTTAAGTGAAATAGCTGATCTTGCATATAAAGTAGAATTAAAAAATGGAGTTAGCGAGGTTGTGGTATACAATAGATTAGAACAGTAGATTCTGCTAACAGTGCATACTGTTTGTTTTTCTTGACATGGTTATCAAAAAAGTATAAAATTAAAATGTAATGAAACCTTGTTCTACTTCAGTCGGATTGGTTTGGGGGCGCGATTGTAAATTAAATTAGAGCAAACATTATCTCTATTTAATTAATAAAAGCCGAGTTCCCCTCGGTTTTTATTATTTTATGTTAATTGTTATATGTTACAGGAGGTGAAATAGTATCGACGGTGTAAATATAATAGCTATTCTAGCTACTGGATTAATAGCTTTGGCTGTAGGATATTGTATTCGAAAATACATTGCTGAAGCTAAAATAAATTCGGCAGAAGAATCAGCAAAAAAAATTGTGGAAGATGCTGAAAACAAAGCCGAATCCATTAAACGAGAAGTTCTTGTGGAAGCAAAGGAAGAAATACTAAAACTTAAGAACGAAGCTGAAAAAGAGCTGCGCGATAGACGAAATGAACTGCAACGTTCTGAGAGAAGACTGATTCAGAAAGAAGAAGGAATTGATAAAAAAATTGAGGCTATTGAAAAAAAAGAAGAGGCAATAACTAAAAAGCAAAATGAAATCAGTCAAATCCATGAAAAAGTTAATGAATTATATTCTCAGCAGATTGCAGAACTTGAGCGAATTTCATCATTAACTACTGAGGAAGCTAAAGAATTCTTACTAAATAAAGTTAAGGACGAGATACGTCATGATGCAGCTATAATGATTAAAGAAATTGAGACACAAGCAAAGGAAGAAGCTCAAAAAAGGGCAAAAGAAATTATTTCATATGCAATTCAAAAATGTGCTGTAGATCAAGTTGCAGAAACTACTGTTTCAGTTGTAGCTCTGCCCAATGATGAGATGAAAGGGCGTATTATCGGAAGAGAAGGCCGAAATATTAGAGCATTAGAAACCCTTACTGGAGTAGATCTTATTATTGATGATACCCCAGAAGCGGTTATTCTTTCTGGATTTGATCCAATAAGGCGTCAAGTAGCTAAGATTGCTTTGGAAAAACTTATTTTAGATGGAAGAATCCATCCCGCAAGGATTGAAGAAATGGTTGAAAAAGCTCAGAAAGAGGTTGAGAGCATAATTAGAGATGAGGGCGAAAAAGCAACATTTGATACCGGCATTCATGGTCTCCACGGTGATCTCATAAAATATCTTGGAAAATTATATTATAGGACAAGTTATGGTCAAAATGTATTGCATCACTCTATAGAGGTTGCACACTTAGCCGGGGCTATGGCAGCGGAACTAGGAGTAGATGTTAAACTTACAAAAAGGGCCGGTTTATTGCATGACATAGGAAAAAGTGTTGATCAAGAGACAGAGGGTCCCCATGCGTTATTAGGAGCTGAATTGGCAAAAAAATATGGTGAATCTTTCGAGGTAGTAAATGCTATAGCATCTCATCATAATGATGTTGAACCGCAGACTGTAGAAGCAATATTAGTTCAGGCAGCAGATGCAGTATCGGCTGCAAGACCTGGTGCCAGAAGAGAAACTTTGGAAGCATATATAAAACGCTTAGAAAAACTTGAAGAAATAGCTAATTCATTTTCCGGCGTAGAAAAGTCCTATGCAATACAAGCAGGACGTGAAATTCGAATTATGGTAAAACCCGAAGACGTTGATGATCTAGGTGTTTTAGAAATAGCTAGAAACATTGCTAAAAAAGTAGAAGATGAATTAGAATATCCCGGGCAGATTAAAGTAAATGTCATAAGAGAAACTCGGGCGACAGAATATGCAAAATAAAGTGCGCAGCTTTGCGCACTTTTTTAAAACTCATAAGGAAGTATTTAAAATAAATGCAGGAGCTGAAATAATTGAAGGTACTAAGGATATTTATGATTGGAGATATAGTAGGCAGACCAGGAAGAACCATAATTAGAGAAAAGCTATTATTTTTAAGAAAGAAATACGAAGTAAATTTTATTATTGCAAATGGTGAAAATGCTGCAGGAGGAAACGGTATAACAGAAAAAATTGCGCAAGAGCTTTTTATAAGTGGCGTTGATTTTATAACCACAGGCAATCATGTCTGGGATAATAAAGATATTTTTAATTTTATAGATACGGAAAATAGGATAATAAGACCAGCCAATTATCCGAATAGTCCAGGAAAAGGTTATCAGATAGTTCAAATTGGGGCAGGCACGAAAATCGGTATTTTAAATATTTCTGGCAGAACGTTTATGCCTCCTCTTGACTGCCCATTTAAAACAGCCGATCTAATAATACAAGAGATGAAAAACATGACAAAGGTAATTCTAGTGGATTTCCATGCGGAGGCTACTTCGGAGAAAATAGCTATGGGATGGTATCTTGATGGCCGAGTTTCTTTAGTTGCTGGAACTCACACCCATGTACAAACTGCTGATGAAAGGATACTTACTAATGGAACAGCCTATATAACTGATATTGGAATGACGGGTCCGTGCAATTCAGTTCTAGGCATAGAGAAAGAAAGAATCATAAACAAATTTATATCTCAAATGCCGGTGAGATTTGAAGTTGCCAAAGGGCCTGCTGAAATAAATGGAATAATTGTAGATATAGATGAATCAACAGGAAGGGCTTTGAAAATTCAAAGAATTAGGGAATCAACATGAAATTAAAATATTCCCTTAAAACTTTTTCAAAAAACAAGGATTTTTCATTAAAATATAGAATAGAATATTAAAAGCAAATTATGTAGGGAGGAATTAAACAATGGAAGTGTTAAAGGTATCAGCTAAATCCAATCCAAATTCGGTAGCAGGAGCACTGGCAGGTGTCCTACGGGAAAGAGGGGGAGCCGAAATTCAAGCGGTTGGTGCGGGAGCATTAAATCAAGCAGTAAAAGCCGTAGCTATTGCGAGAGGATTTGTTGCCCCTAGCGGTGTAGATTTGATTTGCATTCCAGCTTTTACTGACATTGAAATTGACGGCCAAGAAAGGACAGCAATAAAACTGATTGTTGAACCTCGTTAGTTCGGATGGTTTAGTTTAAGGTTTAACTTGGCAGCTTACAAAAAATTATAAATTTACTTATTCAATAAATAAAATAAATAATAAGAACAATGAATTTTAGTTTGACAGCTTTTATAAAGATTGTGTTTATTAATATAATTTTTACAGGTGCTAGCGGCATTTAGCTTTATTAATAAGCTTGAATGCCGCCTATATTTATTTTAAAAAATATTAGTTTTTCTTTACAAATGCGGAGGCTTATACATGTGCATAGATCTTCATATTCATACAACTTTTTCAGATGGGTTACTTACACCTGAACAAGTTGTTAACAAGGCTATAAAGCTTAATTTAAAAGCCATAGCAATTACAGATCATGATACTGTTGATGGCATAAGGCCGGCATTAAATAAGGCAAAGAACTATACAGAATTTGAGATTGTTCCGGGCGTTGAATTGAGCACTGATTGGAATAGTGAAGAAGTACATATTTTAGGATATTATATTGACTATAATGATTCGAACTTAAAGACAGTTCTCTTAAGTTTCCAACAAAAGAGAATGAAAAGGGTTGATAAAATTATAGCAAAGCTTAAAAATATGGGCATTGATATATCTATTGAGGATGTATGTGCTAAATCAAAGGGAACTTCTTTAGGAAGGCCTCATGTTGCTTTAGTGTTAGTAGAAAAAGGTTATGTTTGCTCAGTTCAAGAGGCATTTAAGGATTATCTAAGCAAGGGGAAACCTGCATATGTGCCAAAGGAAAAGTTAACTCCTTTTAGTGCTATTGATATAATAAAGCAAAGCAGCGGTATCCCAGTCCTTGCTCATCCGGGGCTACTGGAAGACGACAGTATTATTAATGAATTGATTTCCTATGGAATTATGGGTATTGAGGTGATTCATAAAAACCATAACAAGGCTCAAGTAGATTACTACACTCGGTTAGCTCTTGACAATAATTTATTATTGACCGGAGGTTCGGACTCTCACGGAGAAAACCCCCTTCTCTTAGGAAGTTTCGATGTCCCTTTGAATTATTTCTATAAATTAAAAGCAATAAAAAAATTTCTACAATATGAGTAATATATGTATTTATGCAGGATTATTAATACTTGTGTCGAATTATTATTAAATCAAAACAAAGAGTAACTATCCGATAGATATTATATTAATTTAGACAATTACAAAAATAGAATTACACAGGAGTGAAACGGCTTGGCTGAGAAGAGTATAAGAATTTCAATTGATGAAAAGGCTTGCAAAAAATGCGGTTTATGTATAGCATTTTGTCCTATGAAAGTCTATCTTTCTGAGGGCGGAAAGCCAATAATAGTCAATCAAAACGCTTGCAATAATTGCAAATTATGTGAATTAAGATGTCCTGACTATGCTATAATAGTCGGAGGTGAAAATGTTGACTAGAAAAATCATGCTCATGCAAGGTAACGAAGCTTGTGTTGAAGGGGCTTTAGCAGCAGGTATGCGTTTTTTTGCAGGGTACCCGATAACGCCTTCCACTGAAATTGCCGAAATTGCAGCTGAAAAGCTTCCGAAGGTAGGAGGGAAATTTATACAGATGGAAGATGAATTAGCTAGCATGGGAGCAGTAGTAGGAGCATCGCTTGCAGGTCTGAAGGCTATGACTGCAACAAGCGGACCAGGTTTTTCACTGAAACAAGAAAATATTGGATTTGCTTGTCTTACTGAAGTGCCTTGTGTTGTAGTAAATGTCCAAAGAGGAGGGCCGAGCACGGGCCTACCAACATTACCGGCTCAAGGTGACGTTATGCAAACCAGATGGGGAACACATGGCGATCATCCGATTATAGTTATATCTCCATCTTCAGTAAGAGAAGTATATGATATGACAATAAGGGCTTTTAACTTATCGGAGAAGTATAGAGTTCCTTGTATCTTGCTCATGGACGAAGTTGTGGCACATATGAGAGAAAGAGTAGAATTACCAGAGGAATCATGTATCAATATAATAAATCGAAAGCAGGTTACATCAACTTTATCTGACTATAAACCATATATGGATTATGATGGTGATGGAATTCCACCTATGGCAAATTTCGGAGACGGAATACCTTTTCATGTGACAGGACTAATTCATGATATTTCCGGATTTCCATCTACTAATCCAAAAGTTACCGAGAACTTGCTAAACAGATTGATGAATAAGATTGATAATAATATTGGTGATATTATTGAATATGAGAAACTGTATGTGGAAGATGCCAAAACTGTTATAGTGACTTTTGGTTCTACGGCACGTTCGGTGTTAAGTGCAATAAGAATTTTAAGGCAAGAAGGATTTAAAATTGGAATGCTAAGATTGAAAACCATATGGCCTTTTGCGCATATAGCTATTGAAGAATTGATGCAATCATCCACTAATACCCTAATAGTGGCTGAGATGAACTATGGTCAGTTGTTGGAAACGGTTAAAGCATCCGCTGAAGGAGCTTTTAGAATATATGGTTTGAATAAATATAATGGAGAGCTGATTACGCCACAAGAGGTTATAGATAAAGTCCGGGAGGTGGCTGAATATGCGTAAAGAATTAGAAAAATATTTTAGAAAAGATAAACTTCCACATATATGGTGTCCCGGTTGTGGGCATGGTATCATAACCGGAGCAGTTGTTCGTGCTATCGATAATCTAAAACTAGAGCAGAATAAAATATGTATAGTATCTGGAATTGGTTGTTCTTCCAGAGCTCCAGGATATTTAAATTTCAATACTTTACATACAACTCATGGTCGTGCTCTAGCTTTTGCTACCGGTATTAAAATGGCAAACCCTGAACTAAAGATTATTGTGCTTACAGGCGATGGGGACTGTTCGGCAATAGGCGGTAATCATTTTATTCATGCAGCTCGAAGAAATATTGATATTACTACAGTAGTCTTTAACAACAGTATTTATGGCATGACTAGCGGACAATATTCCCCTATGACACCTAAGGGAGCATTTGCAACTACGGCACCATACGGAAATATAGATAGAAACTTTGATTTATGCAAATTAGCTCAGGCTGCTGGAGCTACTTATGTAGCAAGAGGAACGGTTTACCATGTTCCGCAACTAATAAAATTGATTGAAAAAGCTCTGAAACATAAAGGTTTTTCGCTGATAGATGCAGTAGATATATGTCCAACATATTTTGGCCGTAGAAACAAAATGGGGTCGCCCGTAGTTATGATGGAAAAAATTCGTGAAATGTCAATCACGGCAAGAACTGCAGCAAAACTGTCATCTGAAGAACTTTCCGATAAAATTATTATTGGAGAATTTTACGAAGAACAAGCTCCCGAATATACAGAAGAATACGAAAGAGTCATAAAAAAGGCTCAAGGGGGAAGACAAAATGAATGAAAGAATAGAAATAAGATTAGGGGGCTCTGGAGGACAAGGATTGATTTTGGCAGGTATTATATTGGCTGAAGCTGCTATTCTTGATGGTAAAAATGCTGTGCAATCACAATCTTACGGTCCGGAAGCCCGTGGAGGAGCCAGCAGATCAGAAGTTATAATAAGCAATACGAGCATTGATTATCCGAAGGTATCTAAACCGGATGTCTTTCTTGCATTAACCGAAGAAGCGATGAATAAATATAAAAACGATCTAAAAGAAGATGGGCTGCTTATTATAGATGCTAGCATGAAAAAACCAAAGGATTCTTATAAGATTCTTAGCATTCCAATATTAAAGAGCGCCCAAGAAAAAATTGGTAAGGTCATTGTTGCTAACATAGTTGCTTTAGGAGCATTAATACAGGCTACTGAGGTGGTTTCAAAGGAATCCATAGAAAAAGCTGTATTAGATAGAGTTCCACAGGGCACCGAAGAATTAAACAAAATGGCTTTATATAAGGGGTTTGAGTTGGGAAAATCTAAATAAATATTTAAAAAAAGAAGGGAGTTTTATTAATGTCTAAAACTATAAATCCAGTTGAATCTGTTCAACAAGAAATTAAATTCGCATGTGAAAAACTTGGGTTAGAGGATTCCTTCTATGAACTACTAAAAGAACCTGAAAGAGTGCTTATAGTCCAAATTCCCGTAAAAATGGATGATGGTACAATAAAAACCTTTACGGGATATCGAGCGCAACATTGTACCATTATGGGGCCAGCAAAAGGCGGATTTAGATACCATCCAGATGTATGTTTAGATGAAGTAAAAGGCTTATCCATGTGGATGACATTCAAATGTGCTGTTGTTGGAATCCCTTATGGTGGAGCTAAAGGAGGAGTTTGTTGCAATCCTGCCGATTTATCAAAAGGGGAACTTGAAAGATTAACTCGAGGCTATCTAAGGGCAATCAATACAGTAGTAGGACCTGAAAAAGACATTCCAGCACCAGATGTAAATACAAATGCTCAAATCATGGCTTGGTTCATGGATGAATTCAGCATGTTAAAGGGTTATAATGTTCCTGGCGTAGTTACGGGAAAACCAATTTCATTAGGTGGTTCTCAAGGAAGAACTCAAGCAACCGGATTCGGTGTAACAGTGGCCGTCAAAAAAGCATGTGACGCAATGAATATGGATATGACTAATGTTAGGATAGCTATCCAGGGCTTTGGCAACGTAGGTAGTTATACATCTTTGTACTGCAGTAAAAATGGAGCAAAAATTGTTTCTATAGGAGAATGGGATAAAACAATAGGAACATATGCACTTTATAATGAAAATGGTCTTGATATAGAGAAACTATTCGATTATAAAGCTGAAAATGGTACTATTGTAAACTTCCCCGATGCAAAAAGGATAAGCCTTAATGATTTTTGGGCTTTGGAAAATATTGATATATTTATCCCGGCAGCTCTTGAAAATGCAATAAATGAAAACAATGCACCAAAAATAAAAGCTAAATTTATAGTTGAAGCAGCTAATGGTCCTACTACACCTGAGGCTGATAAGATCCTTGCTAAAAAAGGAATTCCTATATTCCCTGATATTCTTTGCAATGCTGGCGGTGTTACTGCATCATATTTCGAATGGGTCCAAAATTTAATGAGTTTTTATTGGACTGAAGAAGAGGTTAATAGTAAATTAGAGCCTATTTTAATAAACGCCTTTGACGATGTTTATAATATGCATAAACATAATAATGTAAGTTTGAGGCAAGCAGCTTACTTAGTGGCAATTAAACGCATCGCAGATAATATGAAAATGAGGGGTCGAATATAATAAATTATTTATCCCCGCTTTAAACGGCGGGGATATTACAGATTAATTTTGAATGATAAACTTAGCACATATTTTAAATACAATTTATTTTATTGCCTTTTTCTAGAAAGTATTATACTATATTTAAAGAAGTTTAAGAAAAATATAGGAGGGCAGTGTTATGGCAGATAAAGAGTCCCTCGATAACCTTGCTAAGCATAAAAAGGAATGGGAAGAAAAAATACTGAATAAGGTTTTAGACAAAGGGCATGAAAGATATGAAAAGTTCTTAACTGGATCAGATATTGAAATTGAAAGATTGTATACAGAATTAGATATACAAGAATTAGATTATTTAAGAGATTTAGGTTTTCCAGGTGATTATCCTTATACTCGCGGAATATATCCCACTATGTATAGAGGCCGACTATGGACTATGCGTCAATATGCGGGTTTTGGAACTGCCGAAGAATCTAATAAAAGGTATAAATTTTTACTATCACAAGGTCAAACTGGCCTAAGTGTAGCTTTTGACCTGCCAACGCAGATGGGATATGACTCAGACCATCCATTATCAAGAGGTGAAGTTGGAAAAGTTGGCGTAGCAATTGATTCATTAAAGGATATGGAAATTCTTTTTGAAGGAATTCCCTTAGATAAAGTAAGCACTTCAATGACAATCAATGCACCGGCTGCTATACTACTGGCCATGTATATATCTCTTGGGGAAAAACAAGGTATAGCACCTGATAAGCTTTCTGGTACTATTCAAAATGATATATTAAAGGAGTATGTAGCAAGAGGTACATACATTTTTCCGCCTGAACCATCAATGCGACTTATTACAAACATTTTTGAATTTTGCTCAATACATATGCCCAAATGGAACACTATTAGCATTAGTGGATATCACATACGCGAAGCTGGAGCAACGGCCATTCAAGAAGTAGCTTTTACGCTTTCTGATGGTATAGCCTATATTGAAGCTGCCTTAAAGGCAGGTCTTTCAATTGACGACTTTGCGCCAAGACTTTCATTTTTCTTTAATGCACATAATGATTTATTTGAGGAAGTAGCCAAATTCCGAGCAGCAAGAAGGTTATGGGCTAAAATTATGAAACAGCGATTCAAAGCACAAAATCCAAAGTCAATGATGCTCAGATTTCATACCCAAACTGCAGGTTCTGCTTTGACGGCTCAACAACCGGATAATAATATTGTTAGGGTGGCTATACAAGCATTAGCCTCTGTCTTAGGAGGTACTCAATCACTTCATACCAACTCAAGAGATGAAGCTTTAGCATTACCTGTGGAGGATTCTGTGAGAATAGCTCTCAGGACACAACAAATAATTGCTTACGAAAGTGGAGTTACTGAAACTATTGATCCATTAGCAGGCTCTTATTATATAGAATACTTGACAAATACCATAGAACAAAAAGCTCAAGAGTATATCGAAAAAATAGATAAGCTTGGTGGTGCACCTAAAGCTATTGAAAAAGGATTTATGCAGCAAGAGATTCAGAATAGTGCTTATGATTATCAAATGGCAATTGAATCAGGCAGAAAAATTGTTGTAGGCGTAAATAAATTCCAGGTTGAAGAAGAGCCGGTTAAAGGCTTACTTAGGGTAAATCCTGCTGTTGGCAAATTACAGGAAGCAAGAATTGACGAATTGAAAGCATCAAGAGATAACTTAGCAGTAGAGGCAGCATTGAAAGAACTTACCGATTGTGCAAAAACAGAAAAAAATCTTATGCCTGTAATAATCAAATGTGTTAAAGCATATTGCACTTTAGGAGAAATATGCAATATTCTACGTGATGTTTTCGGTGAATATAAAGCTTCTATGAATATATGAGGAGTGATTCCATGACAGATGCTAAACCTATAAGGGTATTAATAGCTAAGCCCGGGCTTGACGGTCATGATAGAGGAGCCAAAGTTATAGCAAGAGCTTTAAGAGATTCTGGTATGGAAGTTATTTATACTGGACTTAGACAGACTCCTGAGCAGATAGTTGAAACTGCTATCGAGGAAGATGTTCAAGTGATAGGGCTTTCTATTCTTTCCGGCGCTCATAATTTTCTTTTTCCTAAAATAATGGAATTATTAAATGAAAAAAACGTTCAAGATATCTTAGTAATAGCTGGAGGGGTTATTCCCGATGAGGATATTCCATTACTGAAGGATGTAGGTATTAGAGAAATATTTACTCCTGGCACTTCTACATCGGACATTGTAAATTTTATAAAAAATAATGTTAAAAACAATGTCGATGATAAAGATTAATAATATTTAGAAAGGCATATTTTTATGGACATTACACAAGGAGTTTTAAATGGTGATAAGAGGAGCATTGCAAAACTTATTACACTTATTGAAGAAAGATCTCCTAGAGCTAATGAGATTCTCAAAAAATTATTTAAATTTACAGGCAATGCTATAACCATAGGCATAACAGGGCCGCCCGGTGCCGGCAAGAGTAGTATTATAAATCAACTAGCTAAAAAATTCCGAAATAAAAATAAAAGGGTAGGGGTTATTGCTATAGACCCAACTAGCCCTTTTACTGGCGGAACTCTTTTGGGAGACAGAATTAGGATGCAAGATTTAACTTTAGATGAAGGTGTATATATACGCAGTATGGGAAGCCGAGGTAAACTCGGGGGACTTTCGCAAGCATCCTATGATGCTGTCAAGGTTCTCGATGCTGCCAGAATGGATTATATAATAATTGAAACTGTTGGTGTGGGTCAATCAGAAGTTGATATAATTAAGTTAGCAGATATAGTAGTATTAGTTTTGGTTCCAGGTATGGGTGATGATGTACAGGCTATCAAAGCTGGTGTCATGGAAATCGGAGACATTTTTGTTGTCAATAAATCCGATATGGATGGCTCCGATCGACTAGTAAATGAGATAAGAATGAACTTGGAATTAAATCCAAAAAAAAGTTCCTTTAAACCGCCTATAATAAAAACTGTTGCAACAACTGGCAAAGGTATAGAAATACTTGATGAAACTATTAATCAGGTTTATCATGAGTTATCTATCAATGGTATTATTAGTGATAGGAGAAAGCAACATGTACAGCAGGAATTGCAAGAACTGATTAAGGACCTGTATTTTAAAAGAATTAATTCCTTATTTCCTACTGAAATCATAGCATATACTGAAAAAATATTAAAAAAGGAAATTGACCCTTACTCTGCGGCTAATGCAATCCTTGAGAAGGAGGGAAAAATCAAGAATGATAGAAAAGATTGATCATATAGGGATTGCTGTTAAAAGTATCCAAGAATCAATGAAAGTATATACAGAAATTCTAGGTCTTGAAATTACAGAGATTGAAACAATTGAGGAACAAAAAGTTAAAACCGCTTTCATTCCTATAGGTGAAAGCAAATTAGAATTATTAGAATCAACAGCAGATGATGGCCCAATAGCAAAATTCATAGAAAAACACGGAGAGGGTGTTCAACACATAGCTTTAAAAGTGGATAATATTGACCGAAAACTCGCAGAACTCAAACGGAAGGATGTAAGGCTTATCGACGAAAAACCAAGAATGGGAGCAGGTGGTGCAAAAATAGCATTTATTCATCCCAAAGATACAAAAGGAGTCTTAATAGAATTATGCGAAAGATAAGGAGGAATAAAATTGGAAACTATTGAAACAAAAATTAAAATCTTAGAGCAAAAACGCAAGACAATAGAAATGGGCGGTGGAGAAAAGCGCATACAAAAGCAGCACGAAAGCGGCAAACTTACTGCACGAGAAAGAATAGAAAAACTTTTAGACAAGGATAGCTTTATAGAAATTGATGCATTTGTAGAGCACCGCTCAATTCAATTTGGCATGCAAGAAACCAAAGTTCCCAGCGAAGGTGTAATCACAGGCTATGGAACAATCGATGGCAGATTAGTCTTCATATTCGCCCAAGATTTTACAACAATAGGCGGATCCCTGGGTGAAATGCATGCCGCAAAAATTTGCAAGGTTATGGATATGGCAGCAAAAATGGGTGCCCCCTTTATTGGTCTTAACGACTCTGGCGGGGCAAGAATTCAAGAAGGTGTTGATGCACTAAAAGGTTTTGGCGAAATATTCTACAGAAACACCCTATCCTCTGGAGTAATACCGCAACTATCAGTAATACTGGGACCTTGTGCCGGAGGTGCTGTATACTCTCCAGCATTAACCGACTTTGTGTTTATGGTATCCGGTATAAGTAAAATGTTCATCACTGGTCCTCAAGTAATAAAAGCTGTGACAGGTGAAGAAGTCAGTGATGAAGAACTTGGTGGAGCTGCTGCCCACAACCAAAAAAGCGGAGTAGCGCACTTTATCAGTCAAAATGAACAAGAATGTTTTGACCAAATAAAAAAACTTCTATCATATATACCTTCAAATAATCTAGAAGATCCACCATATAAACCAACTACCGATAACCCGACAAGAACAGTACCGGAACTGGATAGCATAGTTCCAGCGGATCCAAACAAGCCATATGACATAAAAGACGTCATAAACCACATAGTAGATGATGCTGACTTCTTTGAAGTACAACCACTCTATGCACCAAATCTCATAATAGGTTTTGCAAGACTTTCCGGTCATAGCGTAGGAATCCTGGCAAACCAGCCAAAACATCTTGCTGGCTGCTTAGACATAAACGCTTCTGACAAAGCTGCCCGATTTATACGATTCTGCGATGCCTTTAATATACCACTTGTAACGTTTACCGATACTCCCGGATATCTGCCCGGAGTAAACCAAGAACATGGAGGTATCATACGGCATGGTGCAAAACTACTATACGCATATTCTGAAGCTACAGTGCCAAAACTCACCGTCATAACGAGGAAAGCATATGGAGGCGCTTACATAGCCATGTGTTCAAGACACTTAGGGGCAGACCAAGTTTTTGCATGGCCTACAGCCGAAATAGCCGTTATGGGTCCTGATGGAGCAGCTAATATTATCTTCAAAAAAGAAATAGAAGCATCTGAAGACCCAATAAATACAAGAAAACAAAAAATCGAAGAATATCGGGATAACCTTGCTAACCCTTACCAAGCAGCCGCTCGAGGTTATATTGATGATATAATAGTGCCATCCACAACAAGGGCAAAACTTACATCAGCGCTTGAAATGCTGATGTCAAAAAGCGAAAAAAGACCGGCTAAAAAACACGGCAACATTCCTGTATAAGGAGGAAATTTGAAATTATGACAACTATACAAGTCTTTCAGGAATCACTTAAAACATCTGTCTTTGGCATGTGCCTTGTCTTAGGAACATTATATATACTATCTCTCATTTTAGAGCTCATGAGATTAGTATTTGAATCTAAGACAAACGTAAAAAAAAATGAAACAGCTTTAAAAGATCAAACATCAGAACAAATACAAACTGTCGATACAACAGACGATACTGAACTCATTGCAGTTATCACTGCAGCTATTGCAGAATACCTACAAACCCCTGTATCAACTTTTAAAATTGGTGCCATACGTCAAATCCATGAAAAAACTCCCATATGGGGTATTGACTCCAGAATATACAACATCAACAATAAATTTTAGATAGAAAATGAAATAAAAGGAAGGAGAAATACAAAAAAATGAAAAAATACAAAATAACCGTAAATGGAAAAACTTATGAAGTAGAGGTAGAAGAAATGGGTGCTCAGAACTTTATACCTACCCAAACAGCAAACGCTCCTATATCACCGAAAGCAACACAACAACCTAAGCCTCAACAACAACCTAATCAAAAAAACCCAGGCACTGTCGGTAAACAAAAAATTACTTCACCTATGCCAGGCACGATTATGTCAATTAACAAAAAACCTGGGGATAAAATACAAAAAGGTGATGTAATAATGATACTTGAAGCCATGAAAATGGAAAATGAAATCATCGCCCCAGAAGATGGCGTTATAACCTCCATTGATACAAGCGAAGGAGCCTCAGTAAATACAGGCGATATTCTTGCAACATTTGAATAAATTCTATTTGAATAAATCAACGGAGGAGAGAAATCGTGCTCGAACAAATAATAAAATTTTTCATGAAAACTGGTTATGCTAACATAACTTTAGAACAAGCTATCATGATATTGATAGCCTGTTTCCTGATGTATCTTGCTATAGTAAAAAAATATGAACCATTGCTATTGGTACCTATTAGTTTTGGCATGTTGCTTGCTAATATACCTCAGGCAAACCTTATGGCTGAAGGCAACTTTCTATATTGGATATATCAAGGAGTAAAACTCAATATATATCCACCTCTAATATTCATGGGAGTAGGAGCCATGACCGACTTTGGTCCACTTATAGCTAATCCTAAAAGCTTGCTATTAGGAGCTGCAGCTCAGTTCGGAATTTTTACTAGTTTTTTAGGCGCGGGTCTTCTTGGATTTAACTTCAAAGAAGCTGCTTCTATAGGTATAATAGGTGGGGCAGACGGACCGACATCCATATTCCTTACAAGTCAACTTGCTCCACATCTATTAGGAGCGGTAGCAGTAGCTGCTTATTCATATATGGCATTGGTTCCCATAATACAGCCTCCTATAATGCGGGCACTTACTACAAAAAAAGAGCGCCAAGTAACCATGGAGCAGCTAAGACCTGTATCTAAAACAGAAAAGATTATATTTCCAATAATAGTAACCATATTAGCAAGTTTTTTAGTTCCGGATGCTACAGCTTTAGTAGGTTGTCTGATGTTAGGCAACTTGTTTAGAGAATGTGGTGTAGTCGATAGACTATCGAAAACAACTCAAAACGAACTTATGAATATCATTACCATATTTCTTGGTACCACTGTTGGAGCTACTGCTAGTGCAGAAAATTTTCTGCAGTGGGGAACCATTAAAATACTTTTGCTAGGTCTTGCAGCCTTTTCAGTAGGAACAGCCTCAGGAGTACTCTTTGGTAAACTCATGTATGTTTTATCAGGAGGAAAGGTAAACCCACTTATAGGTTCTGCTGGTATATCTGCAGTTCCGATGGCAGCAAGAGTATCTCAGGTAGTGGCACAGGAAGAAAAACCCGGCAACTTTATTCTGATGCATGCTATGGGCCCTAATGTAGCAGGTGTTATTGGCTCTGCTATAGCTGCTGGTATGTTGCTTTCAATGTATGGTGGTTAAAAGTATGGTGGTTAAAATTGTTAAATAAATGATAAATGATTTTAGAAAGGAGATTAAAATTGCAGCAAAGAAAAGAAAGAAAAGTTGGAATAACTGATACTATTTTAAGAGATGCACATCAATCACTTATAGCTACAAGGATGAAAACAGATGAAATGCTGCCAATCGCTGAAAAGCTTGATCAGGTAGGCTACTATTCTTTAGAAATGTGGGGCGGAGCTACATTTGATAGCTGTATCCGTTTTTTAAACGAAGATCCATGGGAAAGACTTCGTAAAATAAAACAAATAGTTAAAAAAACTCCCTTGCAAATGCTTTTGAGGGGACAGAACCTTTTAGGGTATCATCACTATCCTGATGATGTAGTAGAAATGTTTGTAAAGAAATCTGTAGAAAATGGCATTGATATTATACGAATCTTTGATGCACTAAATGATATTAGAAACCTAAAAAAGGCTATTGAGGTAACAAAAGAAACCGGAGCACATGCTCAGGGAACAGTAGTATATACTATAAGCCCTGTTCATAATAATGACTACTATGTAAATATGGCTAAACAATTAGAAGAAATGGGAATTGATTCCCTCTGTATAAAAGATATGGCAGGTCTTTTAGCACCATATGATGCTTATGAACTGATTTCTCGATTAAAAAAAGAAATCAAGATACCAATACAGCTTCACAGTCATTACACAAGTGGTATGGCTTCAATGACCTATCTAAAAGCGATTGAAGCTGGAGTAGATGTTATAGATACGGCCTTATCGCCTTTTGCCTTAGGAACGTCGCAGCCCCCTACAGAAACTATGGTAGCTGTATTGAGGAATACCCCTTATGACACAAAACTAGATCTGGAATTTATTTCTAGTATATCCGACTACTTTAAGCAAGTGAGGGGCAATTATAAAATTGATAGTATTATTACAATGGTTGATACTATGGTGCTTAATTATCAAATACCCGGTGGTATGCTATCCAATCTTACCAGTCAACTAAAACAGCAAAATGCTCTTGACAAGCTTCCGGAAGTGTTAAAAGAAGTTCCAAGAGTAAGAGAAGATCTTGGATATCCGCCTTTAGTTACACCTACAAGCCAAATAGTAGGTACTCAAGCAGTAGTTAATGTGCTTACTGGAGAACGATATAAGATGATTATAAATGAGGTAAAAAATTATGTTAAAGGGCTATATGGCAAATCACCCGCTCCTATTAAAGAAGAAATAAAACAAAAAATAATAGGAAATGAAGAAGTAATTGAATGCCGCCCTGCTGATTTGCTTGAACCCGAGCTGGAAAAATATTTTAAGGAAATCTCTTATTATATAGAACAAGAAGAAGATGTTTTAACATATGCTCTTTTCCCTCAAATAGCTCTGAAGTTTTTTCAAGAGCGTCAAGCAAAAAAATATAAAATTGACAGCAACTTGG
Source organism: Tepidanaerobacter acetatoxydans (assembly GCA_022840405.1). Lineage (GTDB taxonomy): Bacteria > Bacillota > Thermosediminibacteria > Thermosediminibacterales > Tepidanaerobacteraceae > Tepidanaerobacter > Tepidanaerobacter acetatoxydans_A. The sequence continues at coordinate 534 of JALHJR010000031.1, read as the reverse complement.
TAAATAAAGATCAGTTTGACGTCTATCCTGCATAATAACGATTTGTTTGAAAGTATATTATTTATATATTTAGCATATACTTGGTATATCTACCACATAATACCCTAAAAATACCCTATAAAACAGGGTATTTTTTTATAATCAACAAAATTGGAGGCAACTAGTTTGGATGAAAGTATACAAAGTATACAAAATTTAAATTCAAAAGTCGAAAAACTCGAAAGTAAAATAGCCTCTCTTTGTCTTGGTCGTAGGATTCTTATGGATCTATTGATTGAACAGGAGAATATAAAAAATTATGAAATCCAGAAACTAAAATTAGAAATCAAAAGATTAAATCGAATTATCAAAAAACGTCATTAATTGATTAATAGTTTGAACATGACATCTTACTCACGTTTTTTATAAAAGATAGTATTTTTTAATTTTGCTGCTTATATATTATGATTAGTACCCAGAAACCTGGTAATATTAGTAAATTAAAACCTAAAGAATTCTAAAAACAATCGGCAAAAACTAAAATACAAAAACCTT
>JALHJR010000079.1:0-4287 GCA_022840405.1 Tepidanaerobacter acetatoxydans | reverse complement strand
TATTGCTCTTTGAGCTGGTCGAAGGGTGATTAATCAACCACCCTTAGTTAAGTGCGTCTTTGTTTAGGTATATATTCATAACAATGACAGTAATATATGGCAGAACGTTGGTAATATATAACAGAATGTGACAGTGGTATATAGTAAAATGGCAGACCTCTGAATAGTTATATGTAATAATTACATGCAGAAACAGGATAGTAAACACACTATCCTGTTTTTTATAGACTAAAAGATTTATGTTTGATTCTATTGGCCTACCAATTCTTCATATTTCTTTTTCCAGTAATCGTACCTGCCTCTCATTTCCTTAACGATTTTCATGTCAGCATCAGTGTAAAATCCTTCTTGAATACGACTTTCATCGGCTTTAATCCCTTCTTCATAAGTATCAAGGGCTTTTTTAAACAGTTCTTTTGCAAAGGTTATACGCTCAACTTCATGAGGCCATTTTGAATCTTTATAATCTCTTATAAACACCTTTAAGATATTAAAAAGCATTTCACCATCAGTGTAAAGATTAATATTAAATACGAGATTTTTAGACATTTTGCAACCCCCTCGGCCAACGTTTTGCTTATATAATTCCACAAAAAGCTGCAAACTCCTTCTTGGTTTCTAATAGCAATATTTAAATTACTGCTCCCAAACCGGCCAATCCTAATACTAAAAAGAGTATATTTTTTTCAAGTGCCACTGTTTGAAATATGGGCTGAAAAAAAGGAATGTATATTACTGCAAAAAGCATCCCTGCAGATAATATTGTTGATAATGTCAAGTAAATATTGCTAAATGGATTATACCAATAAGTATCGGCTTTTTCACTTCTACATTCAAACACAAATAAGAGTTGAGACATAACTAAAGTGGCAAAGGCCGCCGTTCTAGCCATCTTAAGATTACTTTGACTATATATATTAGTAATGATAAAAGCTGCTACTGTAACAAGACTTATAATGATACCTCTGTATATTATTTTTTTGCCAAGACCTTGAGAAAAAATATTCTCATCCTTTCCTCGAGGCTTGCGGTTCATTACATCCTTTTCTGGCGGGTCTATACCAAGAGCCATTGCAGGAAGTCCATCTGTTACAAGATTTACCCATAGTATTTGTATGGGCAGTAGTGGCAGCGGCAATCCAAGTATTGATATCCATACCATGGTGAGTATTTCTCCAACATTGCAGGAAAGAAGATACCTTATAAATTTTCGTATATTTTCATATATTACTCTGCCTTCTTCTACTGCTGCCACAATACTTGCAAAATTATCATCCATTAATATCATGGCCGAGGCCTCTTTGGTAACATCAGTACCGTTTATACCCATAGAGATTCCAATATCGGCTTCTTTTACAGCCGGAGCATCATTGACACCATCTCCGGTCATTGCAACTATATTCCCTTTCTTTTTTAAGGCTTTGACGATTCTAAGTTTATGGCGAGGTGTAACTCGAGCAAAGACCGCTATATCATCAATTTGCTTTATAAGTTCATTTTCACTCATGTTGTCAATTTCTTGTCCGGTTATAATTTTGCTGTCTTTTGTTAACATACCTAATTCTCGGGCTATCGCCCAAGCCGTAGATTTATGGTCTCCGGTTATCATCACGGGCCGGATTCCGGATGAAAAACACTTTTGTACTGCCGAAACAGCCTCCGGTCTGGGCGGGTCAATAATACCCATCAACCCTAAAAATGTAAGACCCTTTTCAGGGTTTAAATCTTGCAAATTATTTATAGAAAGCTTTTTATAAGCAAAAGCCAACACTCTTAAGGCTTCGCGCCCCATATCTTCATTAGCAGTTAAAATATCCTTTTCATCTCTTTTGGTAATGCAGCGAATCTTATCTTTGTCTTCTATGTTTTCACAAAGAGATAAAACTATATCAGGTGCGCCTTTTGTAAAAAGAAAGATTTCACCCTTTTTGGATTTGACTATTACCGACATGCGTTTTCTGTCCGAATCAAAAGGAATCTCTTTAATTCTTACATATTCTTGGTCTATATAATCCTTCTCAATTTTAGCCTTCAAACCCGCTACTAAAATTGCAACTTCCGTCGGATCACCATAAGGCACAAATTCTCTATCACCGCTAAAGACAGAGAATATATTTTTACTTTTTTCTCTGTTGATTCTTGCATTATTACAGGATACGCCTATTTCTAAAAGTTTCTTCACCTCTTTAGACAAACTCTTTAAAAGTTTACCTTCAAGAGTCACAAATTCACCTTCATTTGTGTATCCTGTGCCTGTAACCATAATCGTTTCTTTGCCCATATACATCTTTCTTACATTCATTCGGTTTTCCGTTAATGTCCCTGTCTTATCACTGCATATCACCGTGGCACAGCCTAATGTTTCAACTGCAGAAAGCCGTCTTATGATTACCTTTTTTTGTATCATTCTCTGAACCCCAAGGGTTAAAACCACCGTTACAATGGCAGGTAGTCCTTCAGGTATGGCCGCAACTGCCAGACTTACCCCAAAAAGAAACATGTCATATATTTCTTCACCTCGAATAACCCCCAATAGTGCAACTATTGCACATATAGCCAAACAGAGGGTTATCAACTGCTTTCCTAAAAGATCTAATCTTTTTTGAAGAGGAGTTTGCTCATCTTCTATGTCCCCCATCATACCGGCAATTTTACCCATCTGTGTATCCATGCCTATTTTTTCCACTATCATCTTACCTCGGCCGGTCACAACCAAAGTTCCCATAAAAGCATAATCTTTTCTATGTATTTTGATTTGAGATTCATTCCCTGTTCCTGCCATCTTCTCAACGGGTACAGATTCCCCTGTCAAAAGAGATTCATCGATTTTTAAATTTTCCGATACCAATATATTGCCATCTGCCGGTACCCGATCACCGCTTTCTAGAAGAACTATATCGCCGGGCACGACATCACAAGCAGGTATTGTAAGTATTCTGCCATCCCTTATAACTTTTGCCGTAGGTGCCGCTAATTTATGTAACGCTTGAAGTGACCTTTCAGTCCTGTATTCCTGGACAAAGCCCAGTATTCCGTTTAGTATTACTATGGCGGAAATAGCTAAAGCATCCGCAATCTCCCCCAGATAAGCCGAAATTAAGGATGCACATAATAAAACAAGAATCATGAAGTCTTTGAACTGATTTATGAAAATTGTTATCGCCGAGACACCGCTAACTTGTTCCAACTGATTTTCCCCAAAGAGCTTTTTTTTAAGCGGTATTTCTCTACTGGATAGGCCTTTATAAGGATCTGTTTGGTACATACTCATCATATTCCCTCCACCAAGATGCTTACACTTAAAAACATATGTTATTGGAAAAGGGAATATGTCTTAAAATAAAAAAAGCAGCAAAGCTGCATATCCATTCTATCTGATGGCTTTTACGGTATCTTTTAAGTTTTTAATAGATTCTGTGTAAATCATGTTTCCAACTATGATAGTATCTGCCACCTTACTCATTGTTTCTGCCTTTTGAGCATTATCAATTCCTCCGCCGTAAAAAACTTTAGCTTTAGTTAAACCGCTTTTAATTTGTGATACCAATTTCGGATTTCCAAATGTTCCGCTGTATTCCAAATAAATCAAAGGAAGTGAAAAGAGATTCTCACCACAGCGAGCATATGCTAAAATATCTTGTTCACTTAAAGGATGGCGGGCCGCGGTCAGTTTAAAAGCCGCACATTCAGGATTTAATATTATGTAACCCTCGGGTAAAACCTCATCCCACTCCATAAGGTCTCCTGCCAGCTTTACCGCTTCTTTATGTGCACCTATAATCCATTTAGGATCACCGGCATTTAAAACTACGGGAATTAAATAACCATCAAATCCAAATGTTATAGACTCTATTGTAGAAACTTCCAAAATTTTAGGCAGCTTATAAGGCTTTAAAAGTTTAAAAAGTTTTAGCACCTTTTCCCGGGTAATATTTTGCGTGCCACCTACTATGATTGCATCAGTGCCACTTGCTATAACCTGCTCTATCAGCCATTCATCCGCAGGTTTATCCGGGTCAAGTTTAACTACATGCCGCCAGTTTTTCCACTCCGGGAACATCTGCTGACCCTCCTCTTTTACTTATTATTTACAGCTGTAACTATTCATAGACCCGTCATTTTACCATAATACCTGCTGTCATGTTATTATATACCGCTGCCGTTCTGTCATATATTGCTGTTATTCTACATATATTACTGTCATTGTTATGAATATATACCTAAACAAAGACGCACTTAACTAAGGGTGGTTGATTAATCACCCTTCGACCAGCTCAAAGAGCAATA
>JALHJR010000030.1:0-28339 GCA_022840405.1 Tepidanaerobacter acetatoxydans | reverse complement strand
GAACATTAAAATCCTTTGCCATCTGTGACAGCATAAATGTGCCTATTTTATTGGCTGTATCGCCATTTAGCGCAATCCTGTCAGCTCCCACAATAATTACATCAATTTTTCCATCTCTAATTAGCACGGCAGCTGCACTGTCGGGGATGAGCTTAGCCGGAATCCTCTCATGCACCAGCTCCCATGCCGTAAGCTTGGCACCTTGAAGCCGCGGCCTTGTTTCGTCGGCAAAAACCCGTATGTTCTTACCCATGTAGTGAGCTTCCCTTATAACGCCTAGTGCTGTGCCATATCCTGCGGTAGCAAGAGCACCGGCATTGCAGTGGGTTAAAATGGTGGCTCCCTTTGGAACGATTTCATTTCCATATCTTGCTATGGCTTTATTTGTTTCTAAGTCTTCTTTCTCTATATTTTTTGCCTCATCTAATAAAATCTCGCAGATTTCACTATTTGCTCTATCTTTATTTGCCTCTAAAACATTCATCATCCTTCCAGCAGCCCACATCAAATTCACTGCTGTAGGTCTGGCATTTCCCACAATTTCTGCACTTTTCTTCATTTTTTCTAAAAATTCTTCCTTGGGTAAATCCAGAAACTTTTTAGCGGCAAGAACTATGCCGTAAGCTCCGGCAACTCCTATGGCCGGAGCTCCCCTTACTACCATATCCTTTATGGCAAACTCCACATCTTTATATTCTTTACATTCAAACATAGAAAGCTTTTCCGGCAATTTTCTCTGATCGATCAAGTAAAGTTTCCCGTTCTTAAATTCTAAACTTTGAATCGAAGTCATTTGAAATAACCTCCCCATGTAATCGTAAACTTAAAGCAAACTGTTTCTTGAATTACATTTCGATAATTCTCATGATTTTTCCTTCTTTAACATCCACGAGCAACAAATAAGATTTTAATGCTTTACCTTTTGTATGTGATAAACAAAAAAGGAGCTGTCATCGTCTATAACAGCTCCTTGATTCTTTAATACCATTGCAGGTAAATATGATTTACCTTGATTTATACTGCCTTTGAACTGGCAGTATTTCCTTTGATTTTATTTATGTTAAAGAAGAAGTACAAAAAGGCTGCTGCCGCTGCAATTATCCCTGCAGGATAAGATATGGTAGTTGACAGATTAAATCCTTCACTTGCCTGTAAAATATATGTCACACTTACCGCAGTCATAAAAGTCGCGGGTAAAGTGGAAATCCAATGGTTTTTGCCGTGTTTCACCAAATAGGCCGATCCTGTCCAAAGCACCATCATAGCCAAAGTCTGATTTGCCCAAGCGAAATACCTCCATAAAATATTGAAATCTATCTGGGAAAGTATCATCCCAATTATAAAAAGAGGAATAGCTATTTTATAGCGCTCAACAGGTGATTTTTGATCGATATTAAACCACTCGGCCAAAGTATACCTAGCAGCTCTAAAAGCCGTGTCGCCAGAGGTTACAGGAAGAACTACAACCCCGAGAATAGCCAAAACTCCGCCAATGGTACCCATCATAGTAAAAGCCGCATCTTTTACTACTCCGGAAGGGCCTGCAGGATTAGCAAGGGCTTGACCTAATCCTTCAGTTCCGCCGTAAAAGCTCATGGCTGCAGCTGCCCAAATTAATGCTATCAATGACTCCGCAATCATCATACCGTAAAATACAAATCTTCCTTCTTTTTCGTTTTTTATACATCTTGAGATGATAGGTGATTGAGTCGAATGAAATCCGCTTATGGCACCACAGGCTATAGTGATGAATAGCAGCGGCCATAGCGGCGCACCCTCGGGATGTAAGTTTTGTAGGGTGATTTCGGGAATTTCATAACCCTGAACGAAAAGCGAGCAGCCAATACCTGCAGCCATAATGAGAAGGATGGCTCCAAATACCGGATAGACTTTCCCTATGATCTTGTCAATAGGCAAAATTGTGGCTATAAAATAATAAGCAAATATTATCCATACCCAGACTTGCTTTGTTAAAACTTTTGGTGTCAATATGGCAAGTAGCCCTGCCGGACCGGTAACAAAGACAACGCCAACTAAAACTAAAAGTAATACTGCAAAAATATTTACTACTATTTTTGCTTTCTCTCCCAGATATTTAGACACCAGTGCAGGTACATTTGCACCACCATTTCTAAGGGAAATCATTCCGCTTAAATAATCATGGACAGCTCCGGCGAAAATTCCGCCCAGAACAATCCACAAAAAAGCCGCCGGCCCCCACATAGCTCCTTGTATAGCTCCATATATAGGCCCAAGGCCAGCAATATTTAGTAATTGTATAAGGGCACTCTTTGTTTGACTAAGCGGGACAAAATCCACACCGTCCTGCAGGGCATAAGCCGGTGTTTCTCTGCTTGGGTCTGCTCCAAAAATATGTTCGACAAAACTACCATAAATAAAATAACCTAATAATAATACAATAATAGAGCCAATAAAAGAAAACATCACAAAACCCCCTTTTAAAATTGTTTACGTATTATATATTGTAGGAATATATCGATAAATTTTCACTAGTTTCTAGCTAAAAGGTAAAAAAATAGACCTCATCGGTCGGATATGAGGTCTACTCGGTTTAGATTTCTAAATGTTCCCTTAACTTTTTAGCACATCTGCGACTTACCGGCACTTCATTTTTCTCATAATCTTTTAGCGAAAGGATATACGTCCCGTTGAACCACGGTACTATTTCTATAACCTTATCCATATTAACAAGAAAGCTTTTGTGTGCCCTGAAAAAATTGTAATCTTTTAACTTATCCTCTAACTCCGAAAGGCAGCAATTAGTTTCATACTCTCCTTGAGAAGCCATCACCTTGCTGCCCTTTTCAACGGCTTCAAAGTAGTTTATGTCTGACGGATTTAACAAGTAAATTCTGTTGTTCTTCCAAACGGGGATTTTAATATTTTGAGATTTATTCATCGTTTCAACATATTCTATAAATTTATACATCTCAAAATGATTTTCATTACTTTTGAATAAGTCAATAATACGGCTTACAGTTTTATCTAATCTTTTTTTTGAAAAAGGTTTTAGGATATAGTCTACGGCATTTATTTCAAATGCTTTAATGGCATATTCATCATAAGCCGTTGCAAAAACTATGAACGGATTTATCCCCTTTTGAAAAATGCTCTTTGCCGCTTCAAAACCGTTTAAATCCCACATTTTGATATCTAAAAAAATCACATCCGGTAACAGGCTCTCTGCTAATCTCACGGCTTGTGCACCCGAAGCTGCCTCACCTACCAGTTTTATTTCCGGATAGGACGAAATAAGAAAACGAAGTTCTTCTCTGGCGGGGGCTTCGTCATCCGCTATAATTGTTCTAAGCTCCATGGTTTTCACGTCCTATCACAGGCATTCGACTATAAGGAATAAAGAATTTTACCACGGTACCAAGTTTATGTTTTGAATGTATATTAAGACAGCTTTCTTTTCCGAAATAGCTTTCAAGGCGGCCGTTCACATTCCATAAACCGATTCTGTCCTTGGAGGCTTGATATTTTTTAATATTTTTTAACATTTCCTCGCTCATTCCCACCCCATCATCTTCCACGCTTACCATCACGCCCTTATTGGTGCTTTCTATTTTTATTATTACTTTCCCGCCTTCTTGTTTTGGCATAATTCCATGTTTTACCGCGTTTTCTACTAGGGGCTGAAGAATCAAGGGAGGAACTAATACAGAAGAAGCTGCGCTTGATTCCACGATAAATTCTGTTTTAAGCCTCTCTCCGAATCTGGCTTGTTCAATAGATAAATATGCCTTAACATGTTCTATCTCTTGTTCAATCGGAACCAGTTCCATGCCTGCTGAAAGATTTTTTCTGAAAAATTCACTTAAATCAATTAATAGCCTTCGAGCATCGTCGGAGTTTTTCCTAGATACAGATATGATAGTATTTATTGCATTAAATAAAAAATGAGGATTTATTTGTGCTTGAAGAGCTCTTCTTTCAGCATTAGCCAAAAGTTTAGCTTGATTTTCCGCTTTGGCCAGTTCCAATTGAGTAGAAAACATATGAGCAAGACCCTGAGCGAGTTTTATATCAATACTGGTTATGCTGTTTGGTCTAACCTTATATAACTTTAAACAACCGATAACTCTGTCCCCCTCAAGTAAGGGGGCTACCACAGCCGACTCTAATGGGCAGGATGGTTCAGTGCAGTTAATTTCTTCCTTTGATGTAGCTAACTTATATTCTTTAGAATTAATAGCATCTTTTGTGGTTTTTGTCATGAAATTGTAACCGGCTTTATGGTGATCCTCTCCTTTACCCACATGTGCTAATATTTTCTCGATATCTGTAATGGCAACGGCATCATAATCAGTCTTATCAAAAATTATCTTAGCAGCTTTATATGCTGATAATTCATTAAGCCCTTTACGCAGATAAGGGAGGGTTTCTGAGGCAATGTCAAGGGATAGTTTGGCTTGCAAAGCTCCCACCCGTTCCTGCTCCTTGAAAATATTATCTATTATTAATATAAAAATGGCAATGCCACAAGAATTTACAAAAGTCATAGGAAACCAGATTACTTTCACCAGTTCCCAAGCTGCTGAAAATGGTTTTGCAATGGTAAGAATAATTACCATCTGCAAAAGCTCCATAAATGTTCCTACTGCAAAACCATGCCACCAACGGATTTTTCCGTTTTCAAACCTCTTGTGTATCAGCCCGGCCAAGGTTGCCTCTGTAAATGTGGATACTGCACATGCTATGGCAGTAAACCCGCCTATATCAATGCTCCATCGATGTAGAGAAGCTATGAGACCGGATAACACTCCTACAAAAGGTCCGCCCAACAAACCGCCTATAATTACACCTACAGCCCTGGAATTCGCCAGAGCTCCATAGATAGGAATCCCCATATAGGTGCCTAAAATCCCAAAAGAGCCAAATATAACCGAAAGGATTATCTTTTCACCTAAGAAGATTTCCCTTTTTAAGATGAGTTTCTTAAAAGTAGCAGTTTGAGATAATAGAAATGCTATTATGACAAATACTCCAAGCCGGCTGGCAAGATTGACAAGAATATGAAATGTCATAGTTATCCCCAACTTTCATAGTGGAACTTCCTATTATTAATTTTATCATTTGTTCTACTAATGTCAATTAATGCTAATAAGGTAAAATTATCGGGTATATGTATTAATAAAACATAAATAAAAAGACCCGCAAATCACTTTGCGAGTCTTTTATTTACGTTTTATTAATACATCATATCTTGGCCGGGCATGGGTGGCATTGGTTTTTCTTTTTCCGGGATGTCGGTTACAACAGCTTCTGTGGTGATTACCATAGATGCTACGCTAGCAGCATTTTGGAGTGTCGATCTCGTTACTTTTGTCGGATCTACAATACCCTTAGCAAGCATATCTCCGTATTCTTCACGTAGGGCATCAAATCCAACGCCTTTTTCGCTGGCCTTCAGTTTTTCTATAATAATTGAGCCTTCATAGCCGGCATTTGCTGCAATTTGTCTTACCGGTTCTTCTAATGCTCTCTTTATTATATTTATGCCAATAGCTTCATCGCCTTCTGCCTGAATTTTATCAAGGGCTGGTACGGCATCAATAAATGCCGTTCCGCCACCTGGAACTATGCCTTCTTCTACAGCGGCTCTTGTAGCCGACAGAGCATCTTCTATGCGAAGCTTCCGCTCTTTAAGTTCTGTTTCAGTAGCAGCACCAACCTGAATGACAGCTACACCGCCGGCTAATTTTGCTAAGCGCTCTTGAAGCTTTTCCCGATCAAAATCGGATGTGGTTTCTTCAATCTGGGCTTTGATTGCGCTAATGCGTTTCTTAATATCTTCAGTTTTGCCAGAGCCCTCGACAATTGTAGTATTTTCTTTATCTACTCTTACCTGTCTTGCTCTGCCAAGCATACTCATATCAATATTCTTCAGATCCATGCCAAGGTCTTCGGAAATCACCTGTCCGTCGGTCAAAATAGCTATATCTTCCAGCATTTCTTTTCTGCGATCTCCAAATCCAGGAGCTTTAACTGCTACACATGTCAATGTTCCGCGCAGTTTATTAACAACCAATGTTGCAAGTGCTTCGCCTTCCACGTCTTCTGCAATTATAACGAGCTTCTTGCCCTGCTGCACTATTTTCTCCAGAATGGGTAGCAGGTCTTGAACTGTTGTGATCTTTTTATCAGTTATCAAAATATAAGGATCATCAAGGACAGCTTCCATTTTTTCAGTATCGGTTACCATGTAGGGAGATATGTATCCCCTATCAAATTCCATTCCTTCAACTACTTCAAGGGTAGTTCCCATTGTCTGTGACTCTTCAACAGTAATGACACCGTCTTTACCTACTTTTTCCATAGCTTCGGCAATAAGTTCTCCGATTTCTTCATCGGCTGCGGAAATTGATGCTACTTGTGCTATAGCCTCTTTCGTTTCAACAGGTTTGCTGAAGGTTTTAATCTCCTCGACTACTGCATCTACAGCCCTTTTAATGCCTTTTTTCAAAATTATCGGATTGGCACCTGCCACAACATTTTTCATACCTTCATGTATAATGGCCTGAGCCAACAAGGTTGCTGTAGTAGTTCCATCACCTGCGTCATCTTGTGTCTTTGTAGCAACTTCCTTTATTAGTTGAGCTCCTGCATTTTCATAGGGGTCTTCAAGTTCTATTTCTCTTGCTATGGAAACACCATCATTAGTAATAGTTGGTGTTCCAAATTTCTTCTCTAAAACAACATTACGTCCTTTAGGTCCTAAAGTTACTTTAACAGTATCAGCAAGTTTATCAATGCCTTCCAATAAAGCTCTACGAGCATCTTCATCGAATTTTATCTGTTTTGCCATTTAAAAATCCCTCCTCGCATTTTTATTCTAATATAGCTAAAACATCACTTTGTCTTAATATCAAATATTCTTCACTATCTAGTTTGATTTCTGTTCCTGCATACTTGGAGAAAATAATTTTATCTCCTACTTTCACCTCTAACGGAACCTTTTTCCCATCAATGATTTCGCCGGACCCAACTGCTACTACTTCACCTTTCTGAGGTTTTTCTTTCGCAGTGTCTGGCAATACTATGCCACCTTTAGTTCTCTCTTCTTCCTCCAAAACTTTGATGACAATTCGATCACCTAGTGGTTTAATATTCATTGTATAACCCTCCTTTTATGATTTTATTTATCAATCTTGTTTAAAGCAAAAACTTTTAACAAAGTATGAAGGACATTGGTGTAAATTCTATCAAGCAAGTTGTTAGCACTCTATCGCGATGAGTGCTAACTACATTTAATATGATATACAAAGCTTCCATTAAAATCAATTTCTCTTATTCTCGCTGTTAGTTGAATAAATTGTATTTTTACCGATTATGCTGCCTTTTTCTTTATTTTTCGCGTTATTTAAATAAAATCCACTTTTGTATTTTTCCACTTATAGAAGAAAAATATGCATGTTTTATGCGAATATATTTATAAATTATCATTTTTATTAGTGACATTTTGATTGATTTAGATTATAATATGATATAAAATCTAATGTTTTATTATATATATAGGATGTGGGAGTGTACCTAGGGTTCCGGCTATATTGCGTCTGGTCCGAGCGGTACAGCTAGTTTTTCTAGTACACCGTGAGTATAAAAGACTCTAGCGGCAGGTTCCACTTATGCTTTGTCATGAGTAATCTGCTATTTTTTTATACTTGGAGCTTTGGGGGTGGTGTATAATATAATAGGGTTAAAGTCTAAAGTAATTTAAATATTTACGAATTGAGTTACTTGTCTGAAAAAAGCTTATTTTTATTAATATCATTAATATTATTTTGAGAATACCCTTAGGAGGTTGTTTTATGTTTATGTCTAAACACTCGAAATTTCTAACCATACTTTTTATAATCATGTTGACAGCAGCACTTTTATCCGGCTGCAGCCAAAATCAGTCGGAAAAAAGTCCTGATACGTCACAACCGGTGAAAGCTGAAGAAACAATTAAAATTGGTACTATAGGTCCTCTTACAGGAAATATTGCTACTTATGGTTTAAGTACTAAAAACGGTGTAGAGATAGCTGTGGAAGAATTTAACCAAAACGGCGGAATCAACGGTAAACCCATAAAGCTAATATCGGAAGACACGCGCGGCGAACAAACCGAAGCTGCCAATGCTGCTTCAAAGCTCATAGAGCAGGATAAGGTAGTAGCCATTGTTGGAGGCGTAATAAGCTCGGAAACGCTCACTGCCGGTCCGATAGCCAATGATGCTAAAGTTGTTATGATTTCCTCTTCATCAACAGCAGCCGGAGTTCCAGAAATTGGTGATTATATTTTTAGAAACTGCTTGTCAGATGAAGTTCAAGCTATACAATTAGCTGAATATGCCGTTAAGGAATTGGGACTTAAGAAATTTGCCATAATGTTTACAAACAATGATTACGGCCTTTCGCTTAAGGAAGCTTTTGAGGCCAAAGCTAAAGAGCTTGCAGGAGTAACAGCCGTAGAAACCTATAATGATGGTGAGAAGGACTTTAGAGCTCAGCTCACTAAGATTAAAGGAACAAATCCTGATGCTTTATACATCGCAGGTTATTATACCGAAGCCGCCAAGATAGCCCAACAGGCAAAAGATCAAGGTCTTAATGTTCAAATTCTCGGTGCAGACGGTTTTTATTCTCCGGTATTACTTGAATTAGGCGGCGACGCCGTGGAAGGCGCAGTTTTTACAGCCGGATTCTTTACTGATGATCCTTCTGAAAACACACAGAATTTTGTTAAGGTATATAAGGAGAAATTCAACAGTGAACCTGATATGTTTGCGGCCCAAGCATATGACGCAGCAATGATACTGTTAACTGCTCTTAAAAACACCGATGACCAAGGCAAAGAAGCCCTTCAACAGGAAATGGCAAAAATTAAAGATTTCCCAGGTATCACCGGAAACACATCTTTTACAGATGTTGGTGATGCAATAAAAGATATAATTATATTAAAAGTAGAAGATGGAAAATTTACTAAGCTTCGTTAACAATAACAGTTGATGTTAGATAAATTTGTCAATGGATGGATTAGTCCATCCATTGACTTTGCCCTTTAGAAAGGAATTGATTTAGAAATGTTTTTCGAACAAATAATAAATGGTCTAACACTTGGCAGCACATATTCATTAATAGCTCTCGGTTATACAATGGTATATGGAATTTTGGAACTTATTAACTTTGCACACAGCGAAATATATATGATTGGTGCCTTTATAGGTCTTACAATGGTTTCGGTTTATAAGCTGCCTTTTTTTGCGGCACTTATTATCAGCATGATGGGATCATGTTTATTAGGCATTATTATTGAAAAAGCCGCGTATAAACCGTTAAGGAAAGCTAATCGTATAGCTCCGCTGATTAGTGCAATAGGAGTTTCTATCTTTTTGCAAAATGCCGTTTTAATGATAGTCGGCCCCCAAGCCAGGTCATTTCCTTCCGGCCTTCATATAACAACTTTAAATATCGGAGGATTTCGTATTTCAACATTGCAGCTTTTAATTTTGTTGGTATCCGTTATTCTTATGGTAGGATTGCACTTTTTGATACAAAAAACTAAACTCGGTCAGGCTATGAGGGCTACTGCACAAGATAAAGAAGCGGCTCAGTTAATGGGAATAAAGATCGATCATGTTATTACCTTTACTTTTGCCATAGGCTCGGCATTAGGTGGTGCCGCAGGCGTACTTGTCGGAGTTTATTTTGATTCAGTTGATCCCATGATGGGATTCTTCCCCGGTTTAAAGGGATTTGTAGCAGCTGTACTGGGGGGAATCGGCAGTATTCCCGGTGCAATGCTTGGTGGCTTAATTCTCGGACTTGTCGAAATGGTTGGAGCGGTTTATATGTCACGATATAAGGATGCTATTGCTTTTGCAGTTTTGATATTTATTCTATTACTTAAACCTACCGGGCTTTTAGGCCGCAGTGTACAAGAGAAAGTGTAGGTGAAGCAAGGTTGAATTATTATCTTCAAATATTGACAGTTATTATGATAAATTCTATACTAGCTGTAAGCCTGAATTTAATAACAGGATATACCGGCCAGCTTTCTCTTGGTCATGCAACGTTTATGGGTATAGGAGCATATGCTGCCACCTTGTTTACGTTAAAGTTGCATTTGCCTTTTTTAATCTCCATTATCTTAGGTGCTTCTGTAGCAGCTTTTTTTGGATTCATAATCGGAGTGCCTACCTTAAGATTAAAAGGCGATTATCTTGCTATTGCTACTCTCGGCTTTGGCGAAATTATGAAAAATATCCTTTTAAATCTTGAAATTACAGGCGGTCCTATGGGTCTTCGAGGTATCCCAAAGGTTACAAATATATATATCTCTGCAGTAGCACTGTTTTTGGTCATTTTTTCTCTAAATCGAATAATGAATTCCCGTGTAGGGAAATCCTTTATTGCAATCCGCGAAGATGAATTGGCGGCCGAAGCAATGGGAATAAATACTACTCAGTTTAAAATTCTCGCATTTATTATAGGTGCATTTTATGCCGGATCGGCAGGAGGGCTATATGCTTTCTTGTTCCGGTACATAAATCCGAAGGACTTTGGATTTATGAAGTCGATTGAAATACTGTGTATGGTAGTTTTAGGTGGAATGGGTAACACCTATGGTGCTGTTTTAGGCGCATGTATAATAACTGTGCTGCCTGAGCTTTTGCGTTCAATATCACCGGTAATCGCTCAATATCGTATGGTCTTTTATGGTTTGCTGCTTATTATAATGATGATTGTAAAACCTGAAGGGATAATAAGTGCACCATCTTCAAATAAAAAAGAATACAAAAACTCGCTCGAGAAAGGAGGTCAATAATCAATGGAACTAGAATTATTAGAAGGTAATAATCTTACAATGGTTTTCGGAGGTCTTTCAGCATTAAACTCAGTTGACATTAAAATAGATAAGGGAGAGGTTTTAAGTGTTATCGGCCCCAACGGTGCCGGCAAAACTACTCTCTTTAATCTTTTAACCGGAGTATACTCACCTACAGAAGGTAAAATATACTTTAGAAAAAAGGAAATTAGAAATCTTAAACCTTATGAAATTACAAAAATGGGCATTGCTCGAACCTTTCAAAACATAAGGTTGTTTGGTGAAATGAGTGTCCTCGATAATGTTATAATCGGACAGCACTGCCGCACTAAGACAGGCGTTTTTGGCGCTATATTTAAAACCCCGTCAGCCAAGAAAGAAGAGGCACTCGTTAAGGAAAAGGCTATGGATGTTCTCAAGTTTGTCGGTCTTGAAGCACTGCACAATGAAAAGGCCAAAAACCTTCCATACGGCAAGCAAAGACGTCTGGAAATGGCAAGGGCTTTAGCTACAGACCCGGAACTTATTTTACTTGACGAACCGGCAGCAGGTATGAATCCTCAGGAAACCAACGAACTCATAGAGCTTATTGAAAAACTTAATGACAAGGGTAAAACGGTGCTTTTAATAGAGCACGATATGAAATTGGTCATGGGTATTTCTAAGCGAATCATGGTGCTTGACTATGGTAAGAAAATAGCCGATGGACCTCCTGACGAGATAAAAAATGATGAAAAGGTCATAAAAGCTTATCTTGGGGAAAGTTCCCTCAAGGAGGGCCGTGCATGCTGAAGCTAGACAATATTGTAACACATTACGGTAACATTCAAGCATTAAAGGGAATATCTATCGAGGTCAAGCAAGGAGAAATCGTTACAATCGTAGGAGCTAATGGAGCCGGTAAGACGACTACTTTAAAAACCATCTGTGGCCTTATATCTCCTACTTCAGGTAAGGTTTATTTTCAAAATAAGGATATAACGGGCAAAGCAACTTCGGATATAGTAGAAGCAGGTATAGCCATGGTTCCCGAAGGGCGTAGAGTTTTCCCCAGGATGACCGTACTGGAAAATCTTCAGTTGGGTGCTTACCTTAATAGAAACCGACAGGAAGTAAAAAATTATCTTGAAGAAGTTTTTACACTTTTTCCTATTCTTAAAAATCGTAAAAGGCAAATTGCCGGCACACTTTCCGGTGGTGAGCAGCAGATGCTGGCCATAGGCCGAGCCTTAATGGCCAAACCAAAATTGCTGCTTTTGGATGAACCTTCTATGGGACTTGCACCTAAAATCGTAGCAAATATATTCGATATATTAACAGAAATAAACAAAGAAGGAACCACTATTCTATTAGTAGAGCAAAATGCCCGAATGGCTTTATCCATAGCTAATAAGGGTTTCGTCATAGAAACAGGTAAAATAGTACTACAAGATACTGCAGAAAATCTTTTAAAAAATGAAGAAGTAAAAAAAGCTTATCTTGGAGAATAAAAAAGTGAGCGTCTTAAAACTATTTAAAAAATAGTTTTAAGACGCTCACTTTTTAATATAAATTAAATGCCTTTTATAGTGTTGTTATTTCTGCCGATTCTTTAATGCATTCGGTTGCTCTGGCGGGAACTATTTCTGTGATTAAAACTCCTGCTAGAACTAAAACAAAACCAACCACTGTCTTTAAAGCCAGTGGTTCTCCCCAGAACAGGTAAGAAAAGATACCTGCAAAGATTGACTCAGTGCACAGTATCACAGCAGCATGTGTAGAACTGGTATATTTTTGAGCAACATTTTGAACAGCAAAAGCCCCGGCAGTGCAGAATACCGCACCAAATAAAATTGAACCCCATATTTCTAGGTCATAGCTTAAAGATACGGCAGGTTCTTGGATTATTGCAATACCCATAGTTATTATGCCTGTCAGTGCTATTTGTATAAAGGCTATATTTATCGGATTGGATTTTTTTACATAATATTCGGTAAAGGTAATCTGTAATGCAAAACATAATGCACACAATAATGTGAGTATATCTCCCCAGCCAATAACCAAATTTTCATCGATAGAAACAAAACCTAAACCAACAAATGTTATTATTGCTCCGACTATTTGATTTAGTTGTGGAAAGTCTTTTGTTATAAAATATGCCAAAAATGGCACCATAACCACATTACTGCCGGTAATAAATCCAGACTTTGACGGGGTTGTATAAACAAGACCAACGGTCTGAGTCACAAAGCCCAACAGCACAAACAGACCAATGATTAGGCCACCCTTAATATCTTCCTTAGTTATATTTTTTAATTGTTTATGGAATATTACGGCCATAAGCAATGCACTTAGAATGAACCTTAAGCCCAGGTACATGAGTGGAGTAATCGCTGTTAAAGACTTCTTTTCTACAACAAAATTCAGCCCCCAGCCAAGAGCCACGAAAAATAATGCTATGTCTGCCATCGTACTTTTCTTCAAATTGTTCACCTCTAACTTCTACAATAAAATTTAGTCATTTATATTAGGTTTTACAAGTGCAAGTAAATTCATCTATATAGAGCTAACTATTTTAAGCTGTTTAAATACTGTAAGATTACATCTCGCGCAATAGGGCCGGCAACAGCACCTCCTGAGCCTGCATTTTCCACTATAACCGCTAATGCAATCTCGGGGTTTTGTGCCGGAGCAAAACCGATAAACCAAGCATGTGCCCTACCATGCGGATTTTCAGCACTTCCTGTTTTACCGGCAACTTCAATTCCATTTATTGCTGCAGCGGTTCCGGTACCGTTTCTTATGACTTCTACCATAAGGGCTTTTATCTTATCGGCTACCTGTTTGCTTACAATCTGAGTTGTGCTTGTAATAGATTTCACAGCCTTTACATCCCCCAGTGGAGAAATAATTTTTTCCGTAATATATGGGGTTACCGCTCTGCCTTCATTTGCAATAATAGCAGCGACTTGGGCCATCTCCATTGGTGTTGCCAAAATCTTTCCTTGGCCTATAAAAGCCTCAGCCATTTCAACATCGCCTGCAACCATAGAAGGTCTTGGAAAAGTGCTTTTGGCTACGGGAATATCACATTTATTGGAGCTGTTAAAGCCAAAACTTTCAGCCATAGATATCATTTTTTCTCTTTGAACCCTCTGCCCTATTTGAATAAAAACAGTATTGCTAGAATATCGAAAAGCTGTGGATAAATCATATTCGCCCGGCCATAAATGCTCTGAATCCCTTATAATATTTCCATTAACTTTTATATATCCGGGCGTATAAAAGGTTTCAGTCTCTATTTCAGGATTATGTGTTAACGCTGCTGCTAATGTTATGATTTTAAAACTTGAACCCGGTGGGTAAAGCCCCTGTGTAGCTCGATTCATCAGAGGTTTGTCTTCATTATTGGAAATGGTTTCCCAATCTTGCTTAATCGTTGACGGATTATAGCCCGGAGAGCTCACCAATGCTAAAATTTGACCTGTTTTCGGTTCTAGTGCTACTAATGCTCCCTTACGACCTTGAAACAAATCATAAGCCCTTTTTTGCAAATCTAAATCTATGGTAAGATATAAATCACTTCCGCGTTCATTTACTCCTAATATTTTTTGGCGCAGAAGTGCAACCGGGTCCTGCTCAGATATTCCCAGCAATTCACCGTTAAAAATGCTCTCAAGTCCTGCCCTGCCCAGAATTCGGTCCGAATATCCGACAAGCGGTCCTATAGCTTTTCCACCATTATATATCCTTTTTTTATTCCCGTTCTCTGTAACTGACTCGGCTAAAGGTCTGCCTTTCCTGTCATAAATGGTTCCCCTCATTACTTTCTCTTCCTGCTCCCACAGTCGACGATTATATGAGCTTTTGATAAGCCTTTCACGCTCGACAGCAGTAAAATATGTTAAATATATTATCAGTGAAATAAAAAGAAGACAAAAAACAATAAATAAAAGCTTTATATTTCTCTCAAGCTTATCCATCATTTTCACCGCCTGAAGCCCTTATCTTTATGCCATTCAGTATCCCTAATGAAATAAAACTCATAACCATAGAGCTGCCGCCATAACTCATAAAAGGTAATGTAACTCCCGTCATTGGAATGAGTTTTATCACTCCGCCTATTATAGTAAAGATTTGTATCCCGAAAAAAGATGTAATACCTAAAGCTGACAAGCTTAAAAAGCTACTTTTAATGGATAACGATATCCTTATCCCTCTATATACCAATAAAAAGTATACCACAATTAATGCCGATGCACCTAAAAAACCAAATTCCTCAAAAAATGCCGAAAAAATGAAGTCTGTGGTAACAGCCGGTATATAGTCCGGACGCCCGAGGCCTAACCCTGTACCAAAAAACCCGCCTTCAGCTATAGCAAAAAGTGATTGTACGATTTGATAGCCCTTACCCGGGACATCTTCCCAAGGATTTAACCATGCCTTTACCCTGACTTGTACATGTCCAAAAAATTCATAGCCTAAAAGGCCTGCAATACATGCAATGACAATGCCGATTATTGTGAGATCTATGCGAGATGTAGCCACAAAAATAATTGCAAGAGCCGTACAATAAAAAAGCATTGCTCCACCCAAATCTTTGGCTGCTGCCAAAAGAGCCAGGATTATAAAAATTTGCCCAAAAAACTGCCATGGATTCTCTATCTTTTTATTTTTTAAGCTGTCGGCCAAAAAAAGACTGAATGTTATTTTTGCCAACTCTGAAGGCTGAAATGAGAAATTTTGAAATGTTATCCAGCTTTTAGAACCCCAGCGTTCCACTCCAAGAACTAGTGGTGATGCCAATAATAATGCAGTTATCACAAAAAGGTAAAATGAACCTATCCTAACTTCAACCCAAGCTTTAGATATAAATGTACTTGCAAA
This sequence comes from Tepidanaerobacter acetatoxydans, assembly GCA_022840405.1. Lineage (GTDB taxonomy): Bacteria > Bacillota > Thermosediminibacteria > Thermosediminibacterales > Tepidanaerobacteraceae > Tepidanaerobacter > Tepidanaerobacter acetatoxydans_A. The sequence goes on along the minus strand of JALHJR010000030.1, from coordinate 12,636 downwards.
AAATAAAAATAAACCTATCCCAAACCAAGCTAGTTGCTTGACAGCCGATTCCGGGTCTATTCTGTAGAGCATTATCAATCCTAATTGAGCTATAAAACTTACAAGAATAAGTAATGCTGGATCTTGTTCGGGAAATAAAATATTACTTAAAAAATATCCAAAAAACATAATCACCATAAAAATTATATCACCATAAATAGGCACAGGGGAAAAAGAACCTTCACGCACTGATAGCAGCAGAGATGCTATAAGTCCTATTAATGCAGTTATTGCTATATTTTTATTGTAAGTAGCTTCGGTCCCCGGTTCCAATGGTTTCACCTCTTAAGAACGTAAATTTTTTTGTACCCAGACGAATTTCGTCCTTTTCTTTTAACCTAACCGGTTTTTTAATTTTTTTACCATTTAAAAATGTGCCATTTGTACTGTTTAAGTCTTGAATTACTAACTTTGAACCTCTTTTTGCAATTAAAGCATGTTTGCTGGAAATAAAAGGGTCATCAATAATTATATCTGCATCATCAGCTCTGCCTATCGTATTTATATCAAACAGCGTGTGTTTTTTGCCATTTTCTTCTACTAAGATAAATCCGGTTTCCTTTGGATAGTTTTTTTCTCTTCTTAAATCTGCCATCATTATTTTTAGGAAATTGAACAAAAAATAATATATGAGAGCAATAAAAATATATTTTGAAACTCGTGACAGCAGTTCAAACACTAAAACCACCTCAAGTATATTATACCACAAATCACACATGGTAAACTCTGGCTGATAATTTTACCCTTAAACTTACAGTATAAAATACCTTCAAATTTCTTATGATAAAACTAGATAGGAGGGAAAAAGCCATGAAAAAAATATTGGTATTAAGCTTAATACTGTCTTTAAGTCTTTCATTGGCCCTTGGCGGTTGTAGCACAACTAAAAAACCAGCTCCCAAGCCGGCTCCTCCTGCAAAAATGACGCCTACGCCGTCGCCTGCTAAAAAGCCGGCAACTTCAGCTCATACAAGAGCTACTAAGTTAGCTAAGGCAGCGGAGAAGGTCGAAGGTGTTAAATCGGCTACTGTTGTTATAACTGATTCTACAGCCATGGTTGGTTTGGAAACAAATCCGAATATTGAAGCTAAAAAAACCGAAGAAATTAAGACTAAAGTAGCCGATGAAATCAAAAGAGCCGACACTGGTATTAAAACAGTCAGTATCACAACAGATCCGAACCTAATCACTCGTTTAAAAAAAGTAGCCCAAGGTATAAAAGAAGGAAAGCCGATCTCTAGTTTTGCTGACGAAATAGCCGAAATTACTCGTAGAATAACTCCAAAAACTAAAACGAAGTAAATCTAAAAAGGAAGTATCACATGGCTGCTTTTAAATAACTTGCGATACTTCCTTTTTTTTGAAAAAAATTAAAAGATATTTTTTATTAGCACTAAAATTTTCGTTTTTTATGAGATATTTACTTTATAATAATATTTTTAGCTTTCAACAGACTGCTGTTTTGCAAAAAACTTTTCTAATAAAGTTATCGTAGTATCATTTATCAGATGAGGATTTAGCATAAAACCATATATCCTATTTTTTTCTAAATTCTTAATTAACTCATCCATTTCATCGAGATTCCTTTGACGCCATAGTTTAGCTAAAAACCTTTCAAACTTCAGTTTTGCAGCAAAAACTGCTCTCAAATTTTTATCATAGGATTGAGCATTAGAAGCTATGGCTTTTACGGCTTCCATGGCACTTATAACAGCCATATCGAGTCCTCCGCCGTGCAAAGGAGATGTAAGGCCCGCCGCATCGCCTACCAATAATATATTATCATACTTTAAACTTTCAGGTATTGCCGTCGGGCATATACCGCCGATTTTTTTTAATATTTCATACTCGCTTAAACCTTCTTGTTCAATTATCTTATCAAGGCGCGCCCACAGGCTTTCACTTTGCACCGGATAGAAATCTCCGACACCGACGTTTGCAACATCCTTTCCTTTCGGAAAAATCCAATAATATCCCCAAAAATCCGGCATCAGACCAACTTTAAGGCAATTACCGATATGAGAAAAGTCTCCTCTTAAAGTGTACTGAACTGTCCTTGCGGAATTTTCTTTATGAAAGCTTGAAAAACCATATAACCTTGATGTAACAGAGGGGGCACCGCTTGCATCTATAATATAATCGTATGCTGTTCTTAATTGCTTTAATTCTCTATGCTGAACGGGAAAGTCTTGTTTGATTATAACCTTACTATTTTCTGCTTGCTTTGCCAATGCTTTTTGCCAAACTGCCCTATCAATCATCCATAAATTTAAATAACTTGCATCAAAGCTATATGTCGATTTAGCTTTTACTATAATTTGTTCCACTTTAAACAATACACCTGCACATGGTTTTTCCAACAATTTCATGGTATCGAAAAAGCCTTCAGCACATTTTATATTTTCACCGATTTTGGCTTTTTCAAAGAGTGTTACGTTAAAACCTTGCTTAGCAGCTTCAATGGCTGCGGTAAGCCCTGCCGGACCACCACCTATAACTAAGATTTTGGTCAAACAACCACCCCCCCATGAATCTTAATATTATTTTGTATTAGTAAATCATTTTTAATGCATTTAAAATACCTTTTCCCCGAACATGCTCTTGACTTTCCACGGTTTATTATTTTTTATAAACACTTTTGGAACTCTCTGCTTGTCACCCATAAAAATATAATCATATACAGGCAGCACCATTTCATTGCCTTGTCTGCCCCACAAAACAACCTCATCGCCGACCTTTGCACCCGGAATATTTGTAACGTCTATCATCATCTGATCTGCACATATTCTTCCTACAACAGGCGCTTTTTTACCTCTTACGAGCACAATACCATTATTTGAGTATAGCTTAGTATATCCGTCATTATATCCTGCAGGCAGTGTTGCAATAATTGTATCTTTATCGGTTATGTATGTTCTATCATAGCCTATACTGGTATTTGGGCCCAGTTTTTTTAGGAATACTATGCTTGTTTTAAAGGTCTGAGCAAAATTAACTTTGATTTTATCTTTTTCTTCTTCTGAGTTATAGACACCATATATAAGATCACCGATTCTAACCATATCAAACTTTTTCCATGTATCAGGCATGGCAACAAGTGCTTCGCTCGATGCACAGTGTTTAAGCGGTATTGAATACCCTTCTTGATTAAGCCGTTTCAAAACACTTGAAAACAGTTTTAACTGATAACCCATAAATTCCTTATCATGAGGAGTGGCAAAATGGGTATATACACCTTCTAGCTCTATATTCTGCATTGCGCTAACTTCGCTGATGAAATTTGATACATCCTCTGGGAAAATACCTATTCTGCCCATACCCGTATCAATCTTAACATGTATTTTTGCATTTTTATTCATTTTTGCCGCTTCATAAGAAAGCCTGTGTAATGTGTCCAAATCGCAGACCGTCTGTACAATATCATACTTAACGATTTCTCTTTCTTGACCTTCCATATTCAAACACATGTTTAAGATTGGTGCTGTTATACCTGCCTTCCACAAATAAATTCCTTCTTCAAGTCTTCCAACGCCCAGCCTTGATGCACCATTCTTTAGAACAGTTTTGGAAACTTCAATCATGTCATGGGTGTAGGCATTGCCCTTTACAACAGCCATCAGTTCTTTATTTCCAATTAATCTCTTTATATTATTCGTATTACTTGCTATCGTATCCAAATTTATTTCCGTATATGTTGGACCGATTGGTAATTCCATAAACTTACTACCTCCGATTTAATTTACTGTTATTATGTCAATTTTGAATATACATAATATTGTCCGGCAGCTTTTGCAGTCTGCTAAAATGATTATGGGCCGCTCATCTATTATTATAGCATTTGGTAAAATATCCATCAAATTAACGTTATAACTCTATTTTTTTTGGGAAATATAATATTACCTGTTAATGACTAGCAAGGTACTTTTCACTAATGGTATCGATAGTTAGTCATTGACAGGTTTCTTGCATTTATATAAAATTTTCCGAGTTTATGATATAATACTTTTCAAGCAAAGTAATTATTTTAGGAGATGAACTACTTTATGGCTCACCCAATGGATTTTAAAATTGGCATTATCGGAGGCGGTCAACTGGGGAAAATGCTGGCACAGGAAGCAAAAAAGCTTAATTTTACCGTAACGGTTCTCGATCCTACGCCTGAGTGCCCAGCCTATTCATTAGTAGACCGCCAAATCGTAGCAGGATTTTATGATGAGGATAAAATTCGTGAACTTGTCATAAATAGCGATATTACTACTTTTGAGATAGAACATATAAATACTCGTATACTTAACGAACTCAGCGCAAAAGGGCATAAAATATTCCCTTCTCCTCATGTTCTTGAAATTATACAGGATAAATCTAAACAAAAACAGATGCTGGACAAAAACGGCATACCTACCGCCCGCTGGGTCATGGTAAATGATGATTTGTCCGATGCTATTGAGAATTTTGGGTTTCCTGCAGTTCAAAAGGCATGTAAGGGCGGTTACGATGGCCGAGGTGTTTATGTAATTGAAAAACCTGAAGATATTTCAAATGCCTTAAAATGCGACTCATTTTTAGAGGAACTTATTCCTATTGAAAAAGAATTGGCAGTAATGGTTGCGCGAAACACAAATAAAGAAATAAAATGTTACCCTGTCGTAGAAATGACCTTTGACCAAAGGGCCAATATATGTGATAATACAGTAGCTCCGGCCCGCATTGAAGAATCTGTAAAAAAACAGGCTTTGGATTTGGCTGTAAGATGTGTCGAAGCTTTGGATGGTATCGGTATTTTTGGTATAGAAATGTTTTTGACACCGGATAAAAAGGTTTTTGTAAATGAAATAGCTCCTAGGCCTCATAATTCCGGGCATTATACCATCGAGGCCTGTATCACATCACAATTTGAGCAGCATTTAAGAGCAATAACAGGTTTACCTCTCGGTTCTACTGAATTAATAATACCGGCAGTGATGGTTAATCTTCTTGGTGCTGAAGGCTACCAAGGCAAACCTTGTTTTGAGGGTGTGGAAGATATACTGAGCATACCAGGCGTAAACCTTCATATTTACGGAAAAAAGGAAACAAAGCCTTTCAGAAAAATGGGGCATGTCACCATCGTTGACAAAAATCTTGATAGTGCTTTAAAAAAGGCTGATATGGTAAGAAAAACTATAAAAGTCATTTCGGAGGGATAGAAAATGGATGATAAGGTTTTGGTAGGTATAATCATGGGTAGCGACTCAGACCTTCCCGTAATGAAGGAAGCTGCTAAAGTATTAGAGAAATTCAACATAAATTATGAGATTACCATAGTATCTGCTCATCGGACCCCTCAGCGGATGTTTGACTACGCTCGATATGCAGAATCAAGAGGCATTGAGGTAATCATAGCAGGTGCAGGAGGAGCTGCTCATCTTCCCGGAATGGTAGCAGCTATTACTACATTACCGGTCATCGGCGTGCCAATAAAGACCTCCACTTTAAATGGCCTTGACTCACTGTTTTCAATAGTTCAAATGCCCGGCGGCGTTCCTGTTGCTACTGTAGCAATAAACAATGCCATAAATGCCGGCTTGCTTGCGGCACAAATCTTGGGAATTAAGTATACTGCTATTAGAAACCATATAAAAAAATATAAGGAAAATATGAAGTCCGAAGTAACGGCTAAGGCCGAAAGGCTTGAAACAATCGGATATAATGGCTATTTAGGCGATAAGTAATTCTCGAAAAGAGTACTTACATATGTAGTAATGTAACCGCTAAGCTGTATGAAAGGTATTACTGTTATACCCAGCATTTAAGGGGTGCCGCTCAAATGGCACCCCTTATCATTTTCACTCTTTCTTTACTTTTCAAAGTATATTATTATGCTACTCCGTTATCTACGATTTTCCACTTATTGCATCTATCTCCCCATCGAGCTATGACCTTGCCCTCCATCCTTATATTAACAACCTCACAATGGTTTGGGCAACCGCTACATTCGAAACTGTCGGCAGTAAATTCTATGTTTGATAATCCAAATCCCTTAAATCGGGTTTTGGATATCTCCGCATCCTTTGCCAACAATGCGGCACCTATTGCACCCATAACATCATAGTGCTTTGGAATGTATATTTCTTCTTCAAGAGCATCTTCAAAGGCTGCTTTCATACCAGTATTTGCTGCTACCCCACCTTGAAAAACTATGCGGGGACAAATTTCTTTACCTTTTGCAATATTATTTAAATAGTTTCTTACTAGAGCTTCACACAAGCCACGAATGATATCCTGGGTTTTATATCCTAACTGCTGTTTATGAACCATATCCGACTCGGCAAAAACAGCACATCTGCCCGCAATGCGCACAGGACTTTCAGACTTTAAAGCATAATCGCCAAACTCCTCTATAGGAATATTCAACCGATTGGCTTGTTGGTCAAGAAATGAACCTGTCCCTGCGGCGCATACCGTATTCATGGCAAAATCAGTCACAACTCCATCTCTAAGAATAATAATTTTAGAGTCCTGACCGCCTATTTCAAGAACCGTCTGGACATCCGGAACTTCTCGCAGGGCAGCCACCGCATGTGCGGTAATCTCGTTTTTTATTACATCCGCACCAACGATTACACCTGCTAATTGGCGTCCGCTGCCAGTAGCCCCAACTCCCTTTACATTCCATTTACCCTTATTTCGAAATGAAAGCTGCTCCATCCCTTCTTGAACAGCTTTTATGGGATTGCCCTGTGTCCTGATATATATTGCCTCTTCTAAGAAGCCGTCCTCATCTATTAACACAAGGTTCGTGCTAACCGAACCCACATCAACACCTAGATAATGGGACAATTAAGCCATCTCCTTTACATACTGTGATTTAACCGTAAAAAACTCGGCTTTTTTTCGTTTAGCCATAAGTAAATCTACAAAAGCCTCCAGCCGGGTTCGTAAGCCTTCTTTCCCTGTCTGTTCATCAAGACTTATGGTTAAAAAACCTAGCCCATGCTCTTTACATACATTTGGAAGAATACTCTTTGCTACGATTTCAGGTATGCAGGTGAAAGGTGAAAGCTGAATTATCCCATCAAAGCCTCTTTTTGCAAAAAGCACCGAGTTTCCTACCGATTCCCTGCCATGACCTCCGCACATTTCCTTAAAATAAGGAGCAGCCATTTTCTTAGCATCTCTGTCGCCTGCCATATGGAATAAATCCATTACTGCATTAGATATGGTATATTCTGATAGAAACATGGACCGCTCAACATAAACTCCCAATTCTCCCAGCATTTCTTCGATTTCCAAATTTGAAGACGGCTCCAGTAGAACATAAATTTCTCCTACAATTCCAATTTTTATCGGATCATAATCTTTTTTTTCTATCGCATCATATAAAAGCTCCACTTCACGTTCTATTTCCCTTAAATCACTATATTTTTTTGCTCCTGCAATTAATTCTACACATTTTTTATATGTTTGAGTTGTGTCACCTCTTTTGACCTCTAAAGGTCTTATCTTATGTGACAGCCTCTCCACCTTGTCCAAAAGAACTAATTGTTTCCATGCAAATCGCCCTATAGATATATAATCCTTTAAACTAAGCCTGTCGTTTATCAGTTTTTTTATATTATATATCAAATCCTTAAGATGTCTTCCGGGCGGCTCCAATGTGATCATTTCAAATTCGTATCCCATGTCTTTCAGTATTTTTTCCTGTAAAGTCGTATACAGGCCTGCTCTACAAGGTCCGACACCGCCAGAAGAAACTAAGGTATCGGCTCCTGCTTCAAGCACTTGGATATATGTTCCTAAGACAATCTTGAAAGGATAGCAGGCAAATTCGGGAGCATATTTAGTCCCATAGCTGATTGTTTCTTCAGTAAGTCTTGGAGGAACTACCACTTCATTCCCAAATGCTGTTAACAATCTTTCAAACGGGATATAAGATGTTCCCATATAAGGAAAGGAAACCTTTCTCATGCCATTGCCGCCTCTTTCTTTGCTTTTTTTATTTTCAGCATATCAACAAAAGCTTCAAGTCTTGTATTTAAACCTTCCTGACCGGTTTGCTCATCAAGTGTTATAGTCAGATATGGCATTTCGTACTTCTTAGCATCAATTTCCATAAGTTTATCAACAATAAAGTCAGGACCACATCCGAAGGCTGTAACATGTATTATTCCATCGACATTTTGATTTTCAAAAAGACAATATGCCGACCTTATCACTTCATTGCTAAATGTCCAAAAGAGCGTCTTCTTAAGTTTAGCTGCCTGTTTCTGTTTGTCCTTTTCCCTAAGCATCTCAGGAGTAACAACATATACGCCCATATTTATCAGTTTTTTTATAAGGTCTAAACTTAAGTATGGATCGTAAAGCATATATGGATAGCCCAAAACCGCAAGACATATGGGGCTGTTTTTTTTCTGCCCAACAATTCCCAGAGGCGGAATACCTCCTTGCAGAAATTGATGAGTGTAATTTTTAAAACTGAGTAATGCTTTTAAATATGCATTATATGCTTTAAAAAAACTTTTCTTAAACTTCTTGGCAAACTTCATGCAAAGCACAAATAAGTCGAATCTACCTCTTTTTAAATCCACCCTTACTTCTAACATATTTTTAAACTGTGGTATGGAACAAGAAAGCATGTCCGGCAATCCTAAAAATTTAGGACAAAAGGTAGCATCATGTTTTATCTTCACTAGTCGGGGAACTAGCACATAATCAACTCTATCCTTAAGATTCCGTACATGACCGTGAAATAATTTAATAGGAACACAGGCATCAGTGATAGCATCTTCAATGCCCAAATCCATAATTTCTTTGGTCGTTTTGTCAGATACCACTACGTCAAAACCCAGCTTCTCAAAAAAGGTTTCCAAAAACGGATAGTAGGCATAATAAGCCAGTGCTCTAGGAATACCTATCTTCATCCTTATCTCTCCTCTAAATTACGCCTTATTAAATATATTTCAACGAGGATTTAATAATTCCTTCACCATATTCATAAAAGGGCGGAAAAAGTAATTACACTAATTATAAAACGGTTCCGCCCTTAATACATTATTTTTACATTTTATTGCTTTTTTGCTGCTTTATTTACCTTGCAGATACTCATGTATCGATTGAGCAGCTTTCTTTCCGGCACCCATGGCTAATATAACCGTAGCCGAACCAGTAACTATATCTCCGCCTGCCCAAACTCCTTCTTTTGAAGTCCTGCCATCTTCATCGGTTTGAATATACCCGTATTTGTTGAGCTTAAGACCTTCCGTAGCCTCAATTAGCAGAGGGTTTGGACCGGTTCCTATGGCAATCACTACCGTATCCATATCCAAGGTAAATTCGGAACCTTTTATAGGAACCGGCCTGCGTCTGCCTGAGGCATCAGGTTCGCCGAGTTCCATTTGAATACATTCCAAGCCTTTTACCCATCCTTTTTCATCACCGATTATGCGGGTTGGATTTGTCAGAAATTTGAATATAATTCCCTCTTCCTTAGCATGTTCAAACTCTTCTTTTCTTGCAGGCATTTCTGATTCCGAGCGTCTGTAAACTATGTATACCTCCTCGGCTCCCATTCTAAGGGCAGATCTTGCCGAGTCCATAGCTACGTTACCTCCGCCTACAACTGCTACTTTCCTGCCAACCTTCACCGGTGTATCGGTTTCAGGAAATTTGTAGGCCTTCATGAGATTTATCCTTGTTAAAAATTCATTGGCCGAATATACACCCAGATAGTTCTCCCCGGGAATTTTCATAAACTTGGGCAGGCCTGCACCTGTTCCTATAAATACAGCCTCATATCCCTTCTTGAAAATATCATCTACTGTCAATACCTTACCCATAACCATATCTGTTTCTACCTTTACACCAAGTTTTTTTAAAAAATCTACTTCTTGCTTTACTATCTCTTTCGGCAATCGGAACTCAGGTATACCGTAAATCAAGACTCCGCCGGGTTCATGAAAAGCCTCAAACACTGTAACATCATAGCCCAGCTTGGCTAAATCTCCGGCACAAGTAAGACCTGCAGGGCCGGAACCTATTACTGCTACCTTTTTGCCTATGGGATTAGCTTTATCGGGAATTTTTACCCCTTGCTGCCGCTCCCAATCAGCCGCAAATCTCTCGAGTCTTCCAATACCTACCGGGTCTGCTCTCTTTGCCAGTACACATTTTTGTTCACATTGTTCTTCTTGAGGACAGACTCTTCCGCATATTGCCGGAAGACTATTGGTTTCTTTTATAACGCTTATGGCACTTTCAAAGTTTTTTTCTGCTATATATTTAATAAAGCGAGGTATTTGAACCTGGACCGGACAACCTTGCATACATGAAGGTTTCTTACAGTTTAGGCATCTCTGGGCCTCATTTATTGCATCTTCTTCTGTATAGCCTAATGCAACTTCATTAAAGTTTTTGCTTCGCAATTTTGCATCTTGTGAAGGCATGGGGGTTTTTGTTTTGCTTCTGTTTATTGATGGCATTTGCAGGCACCCCTTTCGCTCTGGTATTTATCTAATGCTAATTTTTCTTCGCCTGTATATGTTTGCAGCCGCTTCATAAGTTCATCAAAATCTACCTTGGTTCCATCAAATGCAGGACCATCTACACACACAAACTTAGTTTCGCCGCCCACTGTAACCCTGCAGCCTCCACACATGCCTGTACCGTCTATCATAATTGGATTTAAGCTGACCATTATAGGTATATTATATGGTTTGGCAATTTCTGTCCCAATTTTCATCAATATTGGCGGGCCTATAATAATGATTTCATCAAATTTTTCTCCTTGCTCCAGCAACTCCTTAAGAACTACAGTGACAAAGCCGTGACGCCCTTTTGAACCGTCATCTGTGCAAACATACGTTTTATCACTGACCGCCTTTATTTCTTCTTCCATTATAAGCATATCAGCAGTTTTTGCACCAATGATGCTGATTACCTCAGCTCCATTTTCATGCAGCATCTTGAGTTTTGGATATAGCGGAGCTACCCCAAGTCCTCCGCCAATTCCGAGGACTTTTTTATGGTTTGAGAATTCTACTGCCTTGCCTAATGGACCTACAAAATCCGCTAAATAATCCCCGGCTTTGAGTGTCCCTAGTTCTTTGGTTGTTTTGCCAACTTCTTGAAATACTATTGTTATGGTTCCTTTTTGTGCATCATAGTCGGCTATCGTAAGGGGAATTCTTTCTCCGCCTTCTTTTATCCGCAGGATTATAAACTGCCCCGGCCGTGCTTTTTGAGCTACCAGCGGTGCATCCACCACAAACTGTTTTATAGATGGCGCCAAGTCTTTTTTGTCTATTATCTGAAACATAGTAAGCCTCCTTAAATTTTAATATATTTTATATTAATTTATTAATTAGTTTTTATTTTTCGGCTCAGGCTTAAAATAAAGATTTTTTGCAATTACCTCTACACTTAAAACATTTAAGCCTGTCATTTGTTCAATCATTTTGGTTACTTTCCTTTTTACCTCAGCAAGGACTGGCTGCATTTGTATCCCATACTCAACAGATAGCTCAAGTTTTAATATAACTCCGTTTTCATTGTTTTCAATAAAAACTCTCCCTCCAGGACCGATTCCCGGCACTTGTCGTGCAGTGTATAGAGCAATCTGATTTATAGTAGTATCGTTTATGGTATACCTGCCCATATAGCTGTAAGTGGGTCTTACAACGGATTTTTCTTCCAACATTTCCGGATATTTGCTCTTTCCCTTTCTAAATATTCGTAAAGGGTCTAAAAGAAATCCGGAAAAGTCTTTTTTTATTTCCAGAGTAGGGACAGGGATTATATGTTTCCCGGTTGTTTCACGTACCCTTATAGCAGTGTTAATTTCCCTAGGTGAGGAAACATCTTCTATCTTGATAATCTGCTCCGGCATTGGTATATCAAGAGTTTTACATATTACTTCAATCATGGAATATGACGTTCCTAGAATAAGAAGGCTGTCTACCTTCATCTCTGAAATCTTGCTTTTTACTTCATCTGCATGTGCCGGATCTTGAAAGATAGCTCTACGAATCGCTCCTACCCGTGTAGTTTCCCTTTTAGCCGAATAGCCGGCAAGCACCCTGCTGCCATGTATAAGAAGACCATCATCTATTATAAAATTTATTCCATTTTTTCTTGCGACTATTTGAGCTTTATGGCTTTTGCCTGTACCGCTCTTTCCTACGAGAGCTAACGTTCGCATAATTGTGCCTCCAAATATGTATCTCATTTATTATATCATCTTTTTAAAGATATTTGTATACATGATAACTGTTATCTTGCCATATAAACTTTTAAATTGAATTTCATTGATTAATTAAAAGCATATCAGCTAAGATATAAATTAAGACCCTAATGACATAAGGGTCTTAATTTGCTATAAAATGTACAGATAAAATGGATGTATGTTAATTCATTTTTACAGGTTCAAAATTATCTGCTAAGGTATCCCAAAGGGAGGAAGTAGTATAGCCCAGGCGCCATAAAGCTACTCCTTTTAAGCCCTTTTGTAAAACCATCTTAGCCTTCGCATCTATTGAATAATCGCTTTCCATCCAAACTTCGTGTATCTGTCCATTCTCATCGGTATATTTTCCGTTAAGAAGTCCTGAAGTTTGATCA
>JALHJR010000078.1:4418-4962 GCA_022840405.1 Tepidanaerobacter acetatoxydans | reverse complement strand
GCGATCGCTCCCCGCCCACACCCGAAATCCAGAACCCGGCACGGGCCGCTTTCGGCCGTCATTGCAGTGAGCTTCTCATTCAGAAGCGTGCTTTTTCGTTTGTCCCGGGTCGCTTCGTAGAAGTACTCAAAGCAGGTAAGTTCCGGGATGTCCGGATCAAAGAGCGCCCGGCTCATAATTTCAGAGAGATCATTTCTGAAATGCCACCGGTAGGTCAGGTATGCCCGACGACACATCTGCAGGAATTCCTGTTCTTTGTAGGGCACGAAGGAGTCGCCGAGGTCTATCAGCTTGAGTCCGTCATCGGTGACGATGAGGTTCTTCGGGTGGAAGTTCGTGAACGCGATCTCCGCCCGGCGGCACTCGTCAAGCAGGGCGAAGATGTCCCCGAGGTGGCCTCCCCTGTATGCAGACCCCTCTGCATATTCCATCACGAAGATCAGTTCTCCCGCGTCTTCCACGATCTCGAACAACCGGCAAACGTGTCGGAAGGCCGGATTGTCAAGAATCCGCTCCCGAATAAACTCGAGTCTCCCCTCCTGGA
>JALHJR010000078.1:0-4389 GCA_022840405.1 Tepidanaerobacter acetatoxydans | reverse complement strand
CACGGTTTCCATCGGTGAAGACCGCGCCTTCGTGGCCGTGGCCAAGATACCGCAGTTCCGGAACGGGTATCCCGGTCCTCTTCTCCAGGATCGAGGAGACAATCCTGCGGGCGCGATCGACTGCCTCCGGCAGCACGTCGGGCGGCAGGCTGCAACGGTACGACCTGATAGTATCGGGCAGGTTTCGCAGGAACGCCTTCAGGTCGTCTTCGGGAAACAGTCTCGTGCGTTCGTAGAACTGCCGGATCTCTTTGGGCGAATACGTCTCCTTCAGTTCCCGGATAAAGCGAAGTGCTGTTTCCGTCTCGTCACGGCGCGCGAAGGACGGCGAACAGAGCGTCGCTTCAATCGCGGAGCAGAGTCCCAGGATGCGGTAGCCATTCTCTACAAAACGGACGAGCCTCTGCTCCAGGGCTGCCCGGAATGACTGCACGATATCCTCAATCTCCTCATCGCTGATCGCAAGCCGGATCCTCCTTGGGATCCTGCCCGTCTCTTCGATCTTGCGAAGGTAGTAGACATCCATCGCCCGGACGAACGCATTGCCGTACATATCTGCGCGGAGGGTGTCGAGATTGAACTTCACCGCCGCTTCGGCGGTGCGTTCCTGCCTCACGGCGACGGGGAACGGAGCAACTACATGACCCTTGACCCGGTCGTTGAGGATGCACCAGAACGTATCGCCCCGCCGGGCATTTGTCGCGCCGATGCGGGGTGAGAGGTTCGGAAACATCCGGAGACACCCGGAATTGAGCACCATCGTGTTGCCGCCCCGCGGAGGGATCGGACGCGGGACATCCATACTACTGGCGGTTTCCTGTTCTCTTGCAACGACAGGCCTGAAGAGGTTGATCCCGCTTCCGATATCGGGCACTCGCCGGAGCAGCTGTCCGCAGTCTGCATCTGTCCGGAACGGAGTTTCCAGGTGTGCGGTGTGGAGGTCCGAGTAGTCGTAGTAGTAATCCGGATACTTCGCAATGAGATCTGGAGGCAAACCCGCTTGCCCGAACCCGACAGAGCCTCCGGCCTCGCAGAATTTCAGGTGAGCGAAAAGGTCGACCAGCTGCGTCCGGAGCATGCTATGCGCAGGGATGGGAGCGTCGCCTGTCACCTGCCCGTTGGCAATGCTGATTCCCTGCGTTTTCAGGTGGAGGATCGCTTGCTGAACCTCTACAAGGGTTGCCTTTTCAACCGTGCCGTCCCGGTTCACCCGTTCCAGCCGGATATCGTCGTCGAGCACCCACACGACCGAACCAGGACACTCCTTTGCCTCTCGATAGAGGGCATGGTGGAGGATTGTCCGCCCGGATGCAATGCCCATTCTGTTCGCGGGATCTGCGAGATACTTTCCGTAGGTTCCTCTCCCGCTCTCCCTCTCAATTGTTTCGGCATCGAGCAGCCTGCAGTTGAGAGGAGCGTACTTCGGCTTTTCAACCAACCGCTGCAGTATTGCCGTCGAACGGGAGTTGTCGTAGATGACGACGGATCGCTTGATAGCCGAACCTGCGAAGAACGTCGCAAGATCATCGAGGAGGTTCTCCGTCGAATCCATCCTCGTTGCCATGAACCCGACGACGATCGGGAACTCCGGCTCCCCCTGAGGCCTGCTCATCTCATCGGGCACGTCACTCCCTGTTGTGCTCTCCGGACGCAATGGCTCCTCGACGGTGCACCCGAAGAGATCGCGGGCGCGCTTCCCGAACGCCTCACGCTCAGAGGGTGTCATCCGGGGCGCATATTTCCGGTAGAAGGCCTGTAACCCGTTTTTCTTCCTCGTCGACCCGGGCGTGGACAGCCGCTCCCGTGTCGGTATAGCCCAGTGGTGGACGAGGTGCGCCCGGACGAATCCGACCTTCACTGCCCCGATATCGAGGAGCCGAATGCAGACGTCGCGATCCGTCGTGCTATCGAGGGATTCGTCGAATCCTCCGGCCTGGAGAAGAACGGAGAGCCGGACAAAAAGGTTGGAACCCTGGATGTGCGGGTTTCCGACGAAGAAGTCGTGTGTCGAAAGGGCATCTGGTATGGAGAGCAGCGTGCCCGGATCGCTCTCCGACTCGTGCCGAATCAGGCCAGCCACGACGAGATCGGAGCCTTCAGACTCTGCTGCTTCCAGGCATGTCTTCAGATACCCGTGCTCCCATCCGTCGTCGTCATCGAGGAGCGCGACGAAGGTCGACTCGGGGCAGACGCCCATCTCGATGAGGCGGGCAAGGCCGGTGTTGACGGCACCGGAGAGGTTCTTCGTCCTCCTGTTCCGTATGCATTCGACCGTTCGCAGTTTCTCGGAAGCCTCCTGGACAACGCTCTTTGTCTCGTCTTCGTACGCACCCTCGCAATCGCTAACGACGAGCACGCGGTCAGGACACAGTGTCTGTGCCGCGACCGATGCCAGCGCTTTTGCAAGAGAGGCAGGCCTATTCCGTGTCGGAATGATAACAGCAACATCTGCCATGGCGCACCTCTTCAGGCAGTGTTCCTGTTCATCTCACAGAGCGCTGCAGCATCTTTTCCCGGCACTGCCTCCTCATGGGCAAGAATCCTGTTGTTCAGGTCTTCGGCGGCCTGCAGGAGCGTGGCGCACCCGGAAGCGTTGATGAGTTCGCGCGTATCTTTGGGCACGCATTTCCCCGCATATGCCCCGAAGCCCGGCCGGAGGTGTTCCCGGGAGAGCACTCTCCTATCGGCCCAGATCACGCTCATGACGTGGGCAGGATCAGCACTCCTCTCGTGCGATATCCGTTCGATCTCGTTGGTGAAGCTCACTTTCAGCGCGATGTACGCGTTGTGAGCAAGTTTGCCGAGCTCGGCCTCCCGATGAGTCAGCCGTAACACCGGTACGTCATCCTCGACCCAGGCGAAGTACTGCAGGACTTCTTCGACGTCCTCTTCTTTTCCGCTGAAGACCAGCCGGTCGGGGTTCACGAACCACGTGAAGTTGCTCCTCTCGCGGAGGAATTCGGGCATGTAGACAAGGCGCAGATCCGGGTATTCGGTGACCGCTTCGTCCATGAAACCGACACCGATCGTGCTCTTGATTACGACGACCGCAGCGTACCGGCTTGAGGAGAGCCTCGATAGGACGCTCTCCACGATAGAGCAGTCAAGACGCCCATCCCCGCCTTCCGGCGTGGGGACACATATGAAGACGACCGATGTGTCCAGTACGTCCTCCCAGGAGTAATCCCCGCGGATATCATACCCAGTGCAGGGATGGTAGAAGGAGAGAGCATGCTTAACCGCTTTACCAACGGAACCGAGGCCGATGACCCCGATCCGGCGAGACTGTTTCTCAATTGCCATGTTTCGACTCCATTTTGGAGCCGGTAACAAAAATGGACACAACGTAGACTCAGTTGTTACGTTGCCTATCCTACGATGTTCTTCACATCCCGGATAGCACGAAGTTCCGGTTGAACTTCGTGGTTAACATCCATTAGATGTTATCG
Source organism: Tepidanaerobacter acetatoxydans (assembly GCA_022840405.1). GTDB lineage: Bacteria > Bacillota > Thermosediminibacteria > Thermosediminibacterales > Tepidanaerobacteraceae > Tepidanaerobacter > Tepidanaerobacter acetatoxydans_A. The sequence goes on along the minus strand of JALHJR010000078.1, from coordinate 940 downwards.
GCGATGAGTGGAATGGTTGCATGGGATAAAATCTTTTTGCTTTTCAACGCGGAGGAGTGCCCGGCTTTGTGCGGAACCGCGAAGAAAGCGCTCTCCGGAGTGAAGGTGGCTATCGGCCTCTGGATCGGGACCGCCCGGGAAGAGGGACGGGAGCATCTCACGGATATCCTTGCGGGGAGGGACGCCACCCGCGAGCAGATGGCGTGATCACTCTTTTTGAGGAATGAGAAGGGGTCTCTCCCCCAAACAATCCGGCACCTTAAGGTGTCGAGCACTAACACTATTCTACAAGGCGGACAGGCACACACGCGAAAGCCCTGCAGCACTCAGTCCAGCAACAACCAGAGCAGCCCGACATATGTCCACCGGGAAAGATGATCCATGGCTGATCCAGTTTACCTTGTCTCTAAAGATGACACCTTGGTACCGATGAGAGAGACACTCTACGAGTATGAAGCCGATCTGCAGGGGCTCCTTGCGAACCATCCGGAACTCCTGCTCTCGAAGGCTGACGATGCACCGGCACTCCTGCTCGTAAAGAATGAAGTCGGCATCCCCGGGGACGAGAACGAAGGAGACAATTTCTCCCTCGACCACCTCTTCCTCGACGGGGAGGGGATACCAACCCTCGTCGAGGTGAAGCGGAGCACCGACACCCGTATTCGGCGAGAGGTCATCGGGCAGATGCTCGACTACGCGGCAAACGCCGTGGTATACTGGTCGATCGACAGACTGCGGGGGATGTACGCCGCGACGTGGGAACAACGGGGTGCCAATCCCGATGAGGTCCTGGCGACTTTCCTTGGGAGTACTGCCGATCACGAAGTATTCTGGGATCAGGTTAAGACCAACCTCCAGGCGGGCAAAGTGCGCTTGATATTCGCCGCCGACACTATCCCAAGGCGTCTTCGCAGGGTCGTGGAGTTCCTGAACGAGCAGA
>JALHJR010000077.1:0-4519 GCA_022840405.1 Tepidanaerobacter acetatoxydans | reverse complement strand
CACAGACATTTGTCGAAGATATTCTGTTTTCAAGTTACGGCTGAGGCTTAAATGGCTAAGTTGGTTTGTAAAAAACTATAGTTTTTGGGTAATAATCATTATATTAAATATATATGACATTTGCAAAAATGCCTTTTCCTTATTATACCGCATTTATCGTTTTATTTGCTTGAAATCAAGTCATAGGTTTTTTTGTTATATATTTTTTCATCTTTGGTAAAATATAGTGTGTGAGTAAATTAAAATATTGGAGGTAAATTTCGATGAATGAAGATAATAAATCTCCCTTTGAAAAGGAATACGAAATCGCATGGGATAAATATTCAAAAACAGATTTAAAAAAAGTATTTGATTTATCCGAGAAATATATCGATTTTATGTCCCGTTGTAAAACTGAAAGAGAATGTGTCGAAGAATTTACAAGCCGTGCAGAAAAGAAAGGTTACAGGAATCTACAGGAACTTATAAACCAGGGAAAATCATTAAAGCCCGGAGACAAAGTATATGCGGAAATTATGGGAAAAACTATTGCTCTTTTTGTTATCGGAAAAAAGCCTTTAGAAGAAGGTCTTTGTATAATAGGAGCACATATAGACTCCCCAAGGTTGGATTTAAAGCAAAACCCTCTGTATGAAGACGCAGACTTGGCACTTTTTGAAACCCATTATTACGGCGGAATTAAAAAATATCAATGGGTTACGCTGCCCCTTGCCTTACACGGAGTAATCGCGAAAAAAGACGGTTCCCGCATAAACATAGTTATGGGCGAAGACGAGGGCGATCCAGTGCTGGGAGTATCGGATTTACTAATCCATCTTGCACAAGACCAAATGAAAAAGACCTTGGCCGATGGTGTGGAAGGCGAAAACCTTAATATACTAGTTGGCAGTATACCCTTAAAGGGTAAAGATGCAAAGAACAGAGTCAAACATAATATCTTGAAAATCCTAAATGAGAAATACGGCATAGTTGAAGAAGATTTCGTCTCAGCGGAACTTGAAATCGTTCCTGCCGGAAAGGCGAGACATTATGGAATAGATAAGAGTATGATTATGGCTTACGGCCAGGATGACAGAGTTTGTGCCTATACATCTTTTGAAGCTATAACCGAAATAGAAAATCCTGAAAAGACTTGTGTAGCTTTGCTTGTTGATAAGGAGGAAATTGGCAGTGTCGGAGCTACTGGCATGCACTCAAGATTTTTTGAAAATACCGTAGCGGAAATTGCTAACTTGCTTGGGGACTATAGTGAGCTGAAAGTTAGAAGAGCCTTAGCCAATTCAAAGATGATATCCTCCGATGTAAGTGCGGCCTTTGACCCAAATTATCCCGATGTCATGGAAAAGAAGAATTGTGCAAGGTTTGGCAGGGGAATCGTATTTAATAAATACACCGGATCAAGAGGAAAGAGCGGCAGCAATGATGCCAATGCGGAATTTATTGCAGAACTCAGAAACATCATGGATAAACACAAGGTCATCTGGCAGACATCAGAACTTGGAAAAGTAGATCAGGGCGGCGGCGGTACCATAGCCTATATCCTCGCCAACTACGGTATGCAAGTCATCGATGCAGGCATAGCCCTGCACAATATGCACGCACCTTGGGAAATCTCCAGCAAGGCCGACCTCTATGAAGCCAAAAAAGCATATTATGCATTCTTAAGCGAGGCTTAGCGCTTAATCTTGAAAAAGGGGCTGTAGCAAAATTTATGTGTAGATTCCTGTAAATAAAAGCCATGCATATAAAGCGGCTTTGTTGCTGCAATTAATGCATGGCTTAAGCTTTGTACCAAGATTCTATATATTATATAATTGCCCCTTCCCATCATGCGAGTGCCGCATTTACTGTGTAGGTTTCGGGTGGTATGGGTATCTGTGAAGGGCAGACCATATAGAAAGCATCGCGTTTATTCCTAATTTGAGCTTTTTATATTCGGTTGACAGTATTTTTCAGTTACTTGACTAAATAACTGAACATGATATATTTCATCCAAGATAATCCTTTCCAAAATCTTTTTCACATAAAGATCGTTTATCATCTGTTGATGTTTGCGGTAATTGCTTATGGCCGCCCATTCACCGGCAATATTAGCAGTTATCATGTCACAAAGGACTGTTCCATAATATACGAAGCCTGCATCCCAGTATATTTCGACTTCGTTTGTCGCTATGGTTCTTTGACGGGGATCTACTCCCAATTTTAATATGGTATCAGCAAGAATTTCCATATGATGCATTTCCACCAATGCTACACAGGACAAGAGTTCAGCTACTTCTTCGTATTCCGGTTCCAACACAAAATGATGATAAATATATTGATTTACTGCTGTAAGTTCACCGGCTCTACCTGCATAATCTTCAAGCAAAAGTTTGCCGTAGTAAGGATTTTCCCTTGCCACCTTAATTTCCGGATAAGGTGCCGGATACGCACATTTATTATAGGTTTCAGGAGTTTTGCACCCTTTTAAATCAACAAAGTCTTCACTCATTATATAACCCCTCCATTAAAGTCTTTACTATTATTCTAGTAAAAAAGTCGGCAAATAGTTCCTTTTCAGCACTATTTTTTATTCGAGATACTGGTTAACTTCGCAAAAATAGGCTTTATAATGAGTGAAATTCAAATTTGTCAGAAAATCCTCCTTGCTGCGCTTGCACTTTGCACTCAAGGAGGATTTTCCTATTTATTCTCATTACAACATTATATACTTGATGGACAATTCTTTCGGCTGCTTATAATATTTTATACGGCCTCCCTTATGTAAGCGCATTTGCAAATTTAAGCTCTTTACGCTTTAGTATAAGCCAGCCTTCTTTTCATTCATACTTATCATTATATTCTTCTTCTGAGTATAATGGTCGAGCATCATATGGTGAGTTTCGCGGCCAATTCCGGATTTCTTATAGCCTCCGAAGGGAGTATGAGCAGGCAGGTTGTTGTAATCATTTATCCACATACGGCCTGTCTCTATTCCTCTTGCCACTCTAAGCGCCCTGTTTATATCCTTCGTCCACACAGCGCCGCCCAATCCGTATTCGCTGTCATTTGCCATTTTTATTACTTCTTCTTCATCCTTAAACTTCAAGAAACATGCTACCGGCCCAAAAATCTCTTCTTGAGCAATCCTCATTTTGTTATCAACATCGGCAAAAATCGTAGGCTGCATGAAGCATCCTTTATCTAAGCCATCTTCAGTGATGCGAGAACCGCCGCAGGCAAGTCTTGCCCCTTCTTGTTTCCCAATTTCAATATAGTTTAAAATCTTTTTCAACTGACCTTCATTAATCTGCGTTCCCATAATAGTATCTTCTTCCCATGGCAAACCAACCTTGATTTTCTTAAAGGCTTCAACACATTCTGCAAGGAATTCTTCATAAATATCTTCATGCACAAATACCCTAGAGCCTGCGCAGCAAACTTGCCCTTGATTGAACAAGATGCCCAGTTGCACCCCTTCTATAGCCTTCTCCCATGGGCAGTCTGGGAAATAAATATTTGCGGATTTTCCACCAAGCTCTAGTGTTGACGGAATCAACTTTTTAGCTGCCGCCTCGGCTATACTGTAGCCTACTTCGGTTGAACCTGTAAAGGCAAGTTTTCTAAATCCCGGATGTTCCAACATATAATTTCCTGTGGTGGCTCCGCTGCCAGTTACGATGTTCACAACTCCCGGGGGAAGAACATCATTGATCAATTTACCTAATTCTAAAATGCTCAAAGGTGTTGAAGACGACGGCTTAATAACAACCGTACATCCTGCAGCCAATGCTGGTGCCAACTTCCATGCCGCCATCAGCAGCGGGAAGTTCCATGGAATTATCTGGCCGACAACTCCAATCGGCTCTCTTAAGATAATGCTTAAGGTGTTCTTGTCAATCATTACGGCTTGGCCTTCTTCAGCCCTGATAGCTCCGGCAAAATACCGAAAATGATCAGAACTTAGCGGCACATCAATGTTTCGTGTTTCTCGAATGGGTTTACCGTTGTCGAGAGTTTCAATCATAGCAAGTTTTTCAGCATTTTCATCAATCAGATCGGCTATTTTAAGTAATATTCCTGATTTTTCTTGTGCACTAACATCTTTCCACGTTTCAAATGCCTTCCATGCAGCTTTAACTGCTTCATCCACATCTTCCTTACCGGCATTGGCACAAGTAGCTAACAGCTCGCCATTTGCCGGGTTGTGAGTCTCAAACGTCTCCCCATCCTTTGCATCCACCCATCGACCTCCAATTAACAATTGATAATTTTTGTCAATAGGTTTATTCAAGACAATCGTCTCCTTTTATTTTTTTTATTTAGGCATAACGCCTATAAAATGATTTTCTTGTCCTTAGTTAAAATTGGGGAGCTTCATTTTTAAGTCTGATGGGGTTATGTTATCTGATTATACTGCCTTCTTAGAATATAATATCATATTATAAACTTTTTATCAATCTTCATTGTTCATTCAATTTTATATTTACATAACTTTCTTTTAAGCTTTAAAAAATCCTCCATGAATATCTCATAGAGG
>JALHJR010000029.1:0-30596 GCA_022840405.1 Tepidanaerobacter acetatoxydans | reverse complement strand
TGAAGGCGTTGACATTATCGCAACAGACGCTACCAAGAGAATAAGGCCGGACGGCACTACAATCAGTGAAATGTTTCCGAGGCTTAGAGAAAAATATCCTGATCAAATATTTATGGCAGACTGTTCAACATATGAAGAGGCAAAAGAGGCTTATGAATTGGGATTTGACTGCCTTGGCACTACCTTATGCGGATATACGGAATATACAAAGGATAGAAAGCTGCCGGATTTGGAACTGATAGGAAGGCTTGTCGAAGATTTTGACGTTCCTGTGATAGCCGAAGGCGGTATATGGACTCCTGAAGATATTAAAAAAATATTTAGCTTAGGTGTCCATGCAGCCGTCGTTGGCAGCGCAATAACAAGACCTATGGAAATAACCAAGAGGTTTGTAAATGCAATTGAGGAAGTAGTGGATTCTGGCACGTGTGTTAGATAAAGGGATTTTATAAAGGATGATCATTGATGAGGATACTTACTGCGGATATTGGAGGGACATCTATAAAGCTTGGTATATCTGATGAAAAAGGTAATCTGGAAGTTTTCAAGGAATACCCATCTGAAGCTAAAAAAGGCGGAAAGTTTCTTATAGAAAAGCTGATAAATATAATAAGCGAGCATAAGGGGTTCGAAGCTATCGGCATCAGCACTGCGGGACAGGTGGATTGCGAAAAAGGCTTAATTATATATGCCAATGAAAATATACCAAATTACACAGGAACAAAACTGAAGGATATTTTAGAAAGCAGATTTTGCGTGCCGGTAAAAGTAGAAAATGATGTTAATGCAGCAGCGCTCGGCGAAAAATATTTTGGAGCAGGCAGAGGGTTTAACAATTTTCTTTGCCTAACATATGGCACCGGTATTGGCGGGGCAATTATCATAGATTCCAAGCTTTATAAAGGTCATAACGGAATTGCAGCTGAGTTTGGCCATATTATAACACATCCCCTGGGCAAAAAATGCAGCTGCGGCAGTTTAGGCTGTTATGAGGCTTATGCCTCTACCAGAGCTTTAGTAGAAAAGGCCGAAAAACTGCTTAAAACCCCCTTGGACGGAAGAGAGATTTTTGATAGAATAAAACAAGGCGATGCCCAAATACAACATATTGTAAATGAATGGACCTTTGAGATAGCACTGGGGCTTGTATCCTTAATTCACATATTTAATCCGGCAGCCGTTATCTTGGGTGGAGGGGTCATGGAGCAGGATGTTCTTGTAAATATGATTTCTGATAAAGTAAATGGAATGATTATGGAAAGCTTCAGGGACGTTAAAATTATTAAGGCATCTCTTGGAAATAAAGCCGGAGTTCTCGGAGCAGTATCCCTTCATTTAAAAGAGGCGGCAGAAAGAAGTGATGCATTATAAAATCAGATATATTTTCACAAATTCGGTCAAGATATAACTTATTTACTAATACTGAAAAGAAAATTGCCGATTATATCCTTGAGCATGCAAATGACGTAATTTATATGTCAATTACCGACCTGGCCGATGAGTGCGGTGTAGCAGACTCGAGTATATTTAGATTCTGCAAGACTTTAGATTTTAAAGGGTATCAAGAGTTTAAAATAGCACTGGCTCACAGCATTTCACCTGACGATGAAGGAACTTTCCATCTGTCAAGTCAAATTACCATGGAAGATACCATAAAAGAGATATCCTCAAAGCTGCTTGCAACAAATATCAGTGCCTTAAATGAAACCTATAATCTAATAAAAGAGGAAGATATTAAAAAAGCAGTTGACTTCCTTATAAATGCCAACAGGATTCACTTTTTTGGCGTTGGAGCCTCCCTCGTAACAGCTTTAGAAGCTAAAAACAAGTTTATGAGAATAACAAATAAAACCGAATGCTCTATAGATGCACACTTGCAAATTATGTCAGCAGCTCTGATGGATGAAAATGATGCAGCAGTTTTAATTTCCTATTCAGGTTCGACTAAGGATATAATAGAGATTGCAAAGCTTGCAAAGGAAAGAGGCGCTAAAACTATCTGCATCACCAGATTTGCTAAATCACCTCTTACTGCGTATTCTGACGTTATTCTGCTGTGCGGTGTAAACGAAGGCCCCCTTCAAAGTGCCAGCTTGTCTGCAAAAATTTCACAGCTTTTTGTACTGGATATCCTCTATGCCGAGTATTTTAAAAGAACTCGCAAAGAATCCATAGTAAATAAAGAAAATACATCTAAGGCAGTTGTCGAAAAGCTGCTTTAATAGATTTTTTGTTTAGCAGCCTTGCTACTTTTTCGTGCATAAAAAGTAGCAAGGCTTTTCATATTTAAAAATTAAACTTCTATTTTATAGCTGCATATGATAAAATACTAAATATAATGATTATCATCACTATTTGTTTTGATATCAATTATTAGTACATGAGGAGGAGAACAGATGTTTTTTGAAAATACAAATAAAATTTTAGATGCAATCATTAAAGAAAAGCCTATATCTACAAAAAATCCAAAAGCTATAAGCGTAGTAGAAAAAATAAATAAGTTAGAGAATATAAAAGAAGACGCGAGAGAGATGCTGCTAAAAACCATATCTTTGAGCTCTTCACTAGGCAACTTAGAAGTGAATGTGGCATATTTAATAGATGAAATTGAAGCTATTATGAATAAACTGAGTCTTCAAACAGAAAATACCTTGGCTTTTGCAGAAGAAACTACAGCTTCTATGGGGGAAATTGACAAAGCCATAGAAGATAATGTAGAAAATATAGATGAGATTCATAAAAATATCGAAGATATTGTAGTAAACAATAATAAGAATATAGAGAGCATCAAATTAATGGGTGAAGTGTGTGATAAAGTAACAGAAAGCAATAATACTGTCAATATTACCCTAAACAAGCTTTTGGATAATTTGAAGGAAATAGGAAACATCGTTGAGGTAATAGAACAGATCGCAGATCAAACAAATCTTTTAGCATTAAACGCAAGTATAGAAGCTGCACGAGCAGGAGAAGCTGGTAGAGGATTTGCTGTGGTTTCTGAAGAAATAAGGAAATTAGCAGACAGCACTAAAGCAAGCTTAGATCAGTTTAAAAACTTCACACAAGAAATCCATAAAGATTCTGCTAAGAGCTTAGAAAGCATGAAACAGACTAATGAAGTCATGCAGCAAATTCCCTTGGTAACTAGGACTATCAAGGAGGCGGTTGAAAAAAATTTTGACGCTGTTAACCTAATCAAAGGCGATATAGAAGGTTTTGCCGCATCTTTTCAGCAAATAAGTACAGCGATAAACCAAGTAACTTCTGCCATGTATAGTCTTTCGACTGAAACCGAAGAAATAGTTAGTATGGTCAATAGACTTGATAGTGATCTAAAAAATTTAGAGTCTATTAAGCATGAAATAAATGATATGGATACAGCATTTATTGAGCAAAATAGAGAATATTATCAAAGATTTATGGATAATGATTGCAAAGTTACAAAAGAAGAATTAGTACATATTTTAAAAAATGCTAGTAAACAGCATAACTTATGGATGGATATCTTAGAAGAAGCTGTAAGGAATAGCAAGATTATTCCATTACAATTGGATGCAGAAAAATGCGGCTTTGGTCATTTCTACAATTCGCTTATAATACACGATGATGAAATTAAGCAATTATGGGAAAATATTGACAGATATCATAATGACTTACATAAAGCCGGCGAACAGGCTTTACTAGCCATAAGGGATAAGGACGTTGAGAAAGCGAACAATTATTATCAAATAGCAAAACAAAGCTCACAGAAGGTATATAAAATCATAGATGAAATAATAAATGTATTAAATAACCGTAATGCTTAAATATTTTTACAAATTATTTATTTACTTTAAAATCATACATACTAGCTGCTTGGAAGGAGCTTTTTACTATGAGAAAAGACTGGGATAAGTATTTTTTAGAAATAGCATTCAGGGTAAGGGAAAGGTCTACATGCCCAAGGCTTCAGGTGGGTGCTGTGGTTGTAAAGGATAACAGAATAAAAGGAACAGGATACAACGGCAGCCCGTCAGGTATGGATCACTGTGATGATGTAGGGTGTATGATGCGAGGAAACCATTGTGTGCGGACTATTCATGCTGAGGTCAATGCCCTCCTAGAATGTTCTCCTGAAGAACGCAAAGGTGCTACTATATATGTCACTGCTCGCCCCTGTGCAGAGTGCTCTAAACTTATCATAAACTCAGGTATAAAGCGAGTAGTATACGCCGTCGAGTACCCGCCGGATTATGATTGGTTCAAAGATGCCCCTTGGATAGAAGTGGTTTACATGCCTAGCAAAGATAATAACTACTAAAAGCTTGGCAATTAGTTGAGATTGACAAACCATCTTATTTGAAATAAAATAATGAATGAAAGAGCATACACTACAAAGGGAGCGATTTCATTGCAACATTACATATACGGTTTTTTGATGTCAATGGTTTTGGCATACTTAGTGACACCGTTTGTAATGAAACTTTCTTGGAAAATTGGAGCTGTTGATGTACCTACTGATACCCGAAGAGTTCATAAAAAACCAATGCCTCGGCTTGGCGGCCTTGCCATTTATATTTCTTTTGTGGTAGTAGGGTTAATAACTTTACCTTTAAATCTTCCGTATGTACAGGGGATATTTTTAGGTGCAACTATAATCGTAATAGTTGGAATTTTAGATGATATTTACGACCTTCCCGCCAAAGTAAAGCTGTTGGGGCAAATTGCAGCTGCAGTAGTGCTGCTGCTTTTTGGTATAAAAGTACAGTTGATTACAAATCCGCTCGGAGGCATGATTCTCCTTGGGAAATTAGCCATTCCTGCAACCTTGTTTTGGGTAGTGGGGATTACCAATACACTAAATTTTATTGACGGCCTTGACGGGTTGGCGGCCGGAATTGCCGCTATTGCAGCTTTTACTATGATGCTGGTAAATTTAAGTCTTGAACAGGCTAATGGAGCTCTTATAATGGCTCTTCTTGCCGGTGCTGCAATTGGATTTTTGCCATATAATTTTAATCCGGCTAAGATTTTTATGGGTGATACGGGTGCTATGTTTTTAGGTTTCGTTCTGGCTGCCCAAGCTATTGAAGGAGCTGTTAAAAGTGCTACTGCCATAGCCTTGATTGTTCCCATATTAGCCTTAGGTCTGCCTATTTTTGATACAGCTTACGCAATTTTACGCAGGTTTATAAATGGCAAGCCGTTAATGCAGGCAGATAAAGGTCATGTACATCACAGACTAATGGCTATAGGATTATCTCAGAAACAGGCTGTGCTGTATATGTATGTTATAAGTATTTCGCTGGGAATATGCTCAGTGGTTCTGGCCATGATAGGCATTAAGCAGGCAGCTGCAGTATTCGCCTTAGTAATTTTTATGTTGTTAGTTTCGGTAAGGTATATTAATATAACTGTAGAAGCAAAAAAATCTACTCATGGAATGTAAAGGGGAGTAGCTATTGGACAAAATAAAAATTCTGGTGATTTTTGGTACAAGACCTGAAGCTATAAAAATGGCACCATTAGTGCAGGAACTTAAAAAGAGAGATAATTTTCAGTGTGAGGTAGCGATTACAGCTCAACACCGGGAAATGTTGGATCAGGTGCTGAGCCTTTTTGACATAAAAGCCGACTATGATTTAAATATAATGACCGAAAAGCAAACATTATTCAGTATTACAACAAGTTCCCTTCTTGGTTTGGGAGAAGTCTTGGATAAGGTAAAGCCTGATATGGTAATAGTTCATGGTGATACCACCACTACATTTGCCGGTGCTTTGGCGGCTTTTTATCATCAAATTAAGGTTGGGCATGTTGAAGCAGGCCTTAGAACTCACGACAAATGGCTTCCATTTCCAGAGGAAATGAACAGAAAGCTCACAGGCTCTCTTGCTGACGTACACTTTTCACCTACGGAAATCGCGCGAAAAAATCTCTTGGAAGAGGGAGTAAAACCGGAAAAAATAGTGGTTACTGGTAATACGGTAATAGATGCATTAAAAACTACGGTAAAACAAGATTTTATTTTTTCTACTGATTTGCTAAATAATCTAGACTATAAAAGGCAGAAAGTTATTCTGGTTACAGCCCATCGTCGGGAGAATTTGGGCAAGCCTTTGGCTAATATTTGTCATGCACTTCGAAAATTAGCGGATAATTTTCCCGAAATCAAGATAATATATCCGGTGCACTTAAATCCGGCTGTAAGGGATACTGTTTTTGATATTCTGGGCGGCCATGAGCACATACTACTCCTTGAACCTTTAGATACCGATGAAATGCACAACCTAATGGCTCATTGCTATATGGTAGTTACCGATTCGGGCGGCCTTCAGGAAGAAGCTCCTTCTTTGGGTAAACCGGTGCTGGTCTTAAGAAATGAAACCGAAAGACCGGAAGCTGTTAAAGCCGGCACTGTTAAGATAATTGGTACAGAAAGTGAAACCATTTATGAAGAAGCAAGGAAGCTTTTAACAGATAAAGATGAATATGAACAAATGGCCAATGCTATAAATCCTTATGGTGATGGTCATGCCTCGGAAAGAATTGCAGATTTTTTACTTTATTATTTTGGGATTAGTAATGATAAACCGGCAGAATTTAAAGCTCAATATTAAAATAATGCAATATTAAATATTGGAATAATGTGCAGGGAAGCAGCAGGCTTAGTTATCTACTGCTGCATATCAAACTGACATATATTACAAAATAGGGCCTTAAACAGGGTCCTTTTTTATGTATAATCAGTAAATTTTTGTAAAAGTAATGATATCATGACTGGTGCATCTTTATACATTAAAATCTTAAGAATATTAGCAATAAAGGAGTCTATTACATAATATAGAATTCTATATTGCAATAAACTATTCAATTCAGAAATCCAGGCGGAGGAAAGTTATGAAGAATTATCAGAGCCTGAATGAGAGGGTTATTGACATAAAAAATAATAATCAAGAAGTCAGTCGGCTGATTGAAGAATATAAGCCGTTTATAGCATCGACGGTGGAAAACCACCTTGGAAGGTATGTGGAATATGGAGTTGATGACGAACTCAGTATTGCTATGATAGCTTTTCATGAAGCCATCAAGAAATATGATATAACAAAGGGAAATTTCCTATCTTTTGCTAGAGTTACCGTAAAGCGCAGGCTTATAGACTATTACAGAAAAGAACAGAGAAAAAGCAGTCGGGTAGTACATGCCGAACCAATCCAGCAGCAGGACGACGAATCAATTGATCTTTTTGCTGCTGAATCTGTAAAAGAATATACCGAAGCACAAATGAGTCAATGGAGAAGACTAGAAATTCAGGAAATTAAAAAAGAATTGGAACTGTGGGGAATATCCTTTTCTGATGTCGCTAAGAGTTCGCCCAAACAAGAAGGTACCAAACAAACCTATCTTAAAGCAGTGGATTTTATTGTGAATAACCCTGAAATATTAGATATAGTCAAGCAAAGAAAGTATTTACCAATTGAAAAAATTACATCGGCCCTAAAAATATCCCGAAAGAGTATTGAAAGAGGTCGAAATTATATAGTAGCAGCAGTGTTGATTTTATCAGGAGATTATCAGTTTATCAATGAGTATATAAAGTGGAGGTGATAGCATTGAAAGGTATCATAGTTGACTTTGATGGCAAATATATCATTGTAGCCAACAGCAAGGGCGATTTTAAAAGGATATATAACAATTATACCGGATGCCAGATAGGTGATGAAATAACCATTAAAGAAAGCAGAACAGCCTTTTTGGAACCTATGCTATCATCTGTATTTGCAAAGAGGGCTTTAGCTGCTGCAGCATGTTTTCTTATCATGATTATTGGAAGTTATGGTATATATGACTATGTAAGTCCTGTTACATATGTAACGGTTGATATTAACCCCAGTGTAGAATTTTCAATAAACAGATATGATTTGGTAATTAAGGCATATGGCTTAAATGATGAAGGGAATTCCATAGTGGGCGATGGTCGTGAATATAAAAATATGAAACTTGACGCAGCACTTAATTTGCTGCTTGTGCGAGCGGCAGAGTTTAATTACTTAAATGAAGATACAAATACCATTATGCTTACGGCGTCTAATGTAAAGGATTCCATATCTCCAAATATACAAAAACAATTAGAGGAGATATCTAAAAACGGATTTCAAGCGGAAACGGCAAATACATCCGGCGGTGAAATAAAAACTAAAGATGTGGCGTTGGAAAGCCATGATGCTGTAAAAACAGCCAATTCCGACTTAGATATAATAGTAGAAAGTACAACTTTTGAAAAACACCAAGCGGCAAAGAAGTTGAACATATCTCAGGGTAAATTGGTATTATATGACAAATTGAAAGAAGTGAAACCGGATATTTCATTAAAACGTGTAAAAGAAACTCCAGTGACTCAAATTATTAAAGAACTGGAGAAGGCAAGTAATGAGCAAATTAAAAAAATCGATCAAAAAGGCAATGATAATATCTATAATGAGCAGCAATGGAAAGAAATAAAGACATTGAAGAAAGACATAAAAAATCAATATAAGGATATAAGAAATAACAGCAAATTTCTACCAAAGGAGGAAAACAGAAAAAACCAAGAACAGCCGATAAAAGCAATAAAGGATAAGATAAAGCAAACCGAAAAAGACTCAAAAACGAGAATAAAGCTAAATAATAGAAGCAATAAAGGTCAGAAAAAGTTCAATAAAAAGCACAACGGAAATTAGAATGAAAATTATATAAAATTTGCATCTAATATTTAGAATTAGCACTTGCAAATGTGACAAGATTCACATATAATAATACAATATATATAGAAAGAAATCATAGATCTAAAAACCTTCGGCTGAGTTATGAGATAAAGTTTGAATTTCTTATATCGATGTTATATAATTTATACCATGAGAGATTATAAAGGTTTACAATATATTGTATTTGCTACACAAATCGGAATAAATATCGCACTACCTATAGCAGGTGGTATGTATATTGGAGCTTATTTGGACCAAAAGTTTTCCACTGGTAGCGCTTTTTTAATTTCCGGCACTTTGCTGGGCATTTTTTCTAGCATTACAGGAGTCTACAGGTTGATATCCCATGAATTAAAGAAAAAGGGTAATAATAAAGACTAGAAAACCCGTTTTCAATTTTTAAAGGGAGGTGGTAGATATTGAAAGAAGCATTAGAAGATGTAAAGGCTGCAGAACAAGAAGCGAAAAATATTTTAGGTGAAACCGAAAAAGAGGCAAAAGCTATTGTAGCAGATGCAGCAGAGGAGGGAGAATTAATCCTTCAAGATGCAAAAAAGCAAGGTGAAGAGCAAAGACAAAAACTTATTCAGGAAGCAGAGGCTGAAGCATTGAAAATAGTTGAGAGCCTCAAGAAGGAGCATGAAGAACAGGTCAAACACTTAAAAGAGATTTCCGCCGGCAAAACCGAAGCGGCGGTGGACATGATCGTAGAGAGGATCGTGAAGTCCTATGGCGATAGTTAAAATGGAAAAAATGCACCTTTTGGGCCTGAAAAAAGAGCAGAGTCAGATAATGAGTGCTTTGCAAAAAACCGGTATTGTTGAAGTAATTGACATAGTAGAGGATAATGATGAAACGGCAAAAGAGGTGCAGCAAGACAGTAAGATTCGCAGTGAACTGACAAAAGATTTGATGGATTTGGAATCTAAACTTAATAATCTGAAATTTGGCATTGATTTTTTAAGACCCTTTACTAAATCTGCAAATCCGCTCATACAAGGGAAGCCAAATATTAAAAAAGATGAATTGACGAAGGTTTTAAAAGATGAAGCACAGGTTTTAGAGGCATTACAAGCTGTTTTTGATTTGGACAAAAGAATTGCACAGTTAAAAGCGGAAGAATCAAAAATTCTAAATCAAATTGAAATACTTTTACCGTGGCAATCTTTAGATATTCCATTTGAACAGCTTGGTGATACGCAAGAAACTGTCTTTATTACGGCGGTGATGCCCAGAAAGGCAAAGGATGAGCTTCAAAAGAGCCTTGAAGAAGATGAATTGCTTGCCTGCATAAAAGCTCTTGGTGAAAACCGTGATGACGTTTATACACTGGTGATATATCATAAAAATCACAAAGAAGCTGTGCAAAGTCTGTTTAAAGAATTCTCGGTAGCCGTTCAAGATTTTCCCGGTTTAACCGGTAATCCGGCTCAAATTATAAAGCAGGATAAAAAACGGCTTGCAGATATAGAAAAGGAACGTGAAGATATCAAGCATAAGTCGCAGGAACTATCCAGTCAAAAGCTGTATTTTGAAATCCTACATGATTATTATTCAGTAGAAAGAGATAGAAAAAGCAATATTCTAAAGCTGCTTGATACTGATAAATCCTTCTATTTGCAGGCATGGCTTCCTGAAGAACACAAGGATTTTGTCAAGGAGAAGATTTTAGGTGTTACTGAATCGGTTTATTTAGAGTTCAACGAACCGGATGAAGATGATGACATGCCGGTGCTGCTTTCAAATGCAAAATTGGTAGAACCTTTCGAAGTGATAACTGAACTTTACAGTTTGCCTGATCCAAGGGGAATTGATCCAAATCCATACATGGCACCATTCTATTTTATCTTTTTTGGAATGATGCTCAGTGATGCGGGCTATGGGATTGTGGTAAGCCTGCTTACGGCCTTAGCTCTGCTGAAATTTAAGCTGGAGGGTTCTGGCAGGAAATTTGTATCAATGTTTTTCCTTTGTGGTATATCAACAGCTATTTGGGGAGCAATTTTTGGAGGCTGGTTCGGCGATCTCATCAAAGTCGAGCCGCTATGGATAAATCCCTTAGATAATCCTATGTCTGTTCTGATATTGTCGTTTATCATGGGAATAATACAGATATATATGGGAATTATCTTAAATGCATATAAAAACATCAGAGAAGGTCACGTAGCTGATGCTTTGATGGATCAGGGGTTGTGGTTGGTGCTGCTTACAGGTTTATTGATGTTTGCAGTTCCACAGCTGGGAGCAACAGCCAAATATGTAGCTATCTTTGGAGCAGTTGGATTGATTCTGACGCAGGGAAGGTCACAAAAGAGCATTATAATGAAACTTGCTTCAGGAGTTCTCAGTTTATATGATATCACAGGTTACCTTAGCGATGTATTGTCATATTCTAGGTTGCTTGCCTTAGGCCTTACGACAGGCGTTATAGCGACTGTAATAAATACTATGGCCAAAACAGTAAGCGGAAGCATAGTAGGCTATGTTGCAATGATACTCATTTTACTGGGAGGGCATGTGTTTAACATATTAATCAATATGTTAGGTGCATATGTTCACAGCAGCCGTCTGCAGTATATTGAGTTTTTCAGCAAATTCTATGACAGCGGCGGTCGAGCTTTTGACCCGCTGAGAATCAAAACAACTTATGTTAAATTAGAAGATTTATAAATATACATTTAGAATAATATTTGAGGAGGAGTTATAAATGTCACTAACTTTTGGACAGGTTATAGCACTAATAGGGGCGGCACTGGCTGTAGGCCTGCCGGGAATTGGTTCTGCAAGAGGTGTAGGCATTGTGGGTGAAAGTGCAGCGGGACTTATAACAGAAGATCCGAGCAAATTTGGTCAAGCACTTATACTTCAAGCACTTCCGGGAACACAGGGTATCTATGGCTTTTTGGCAGGATTTCTCACCATCCAAAAGCTTGGATTGCTATCAGGAGCAGTGGTAGACATTACTACTTTTCAGGGATGGCTTATATTCGCTGCTTGTATGCCTATTGCGATAGTCGGCTTTATGTCGGCCATTTATCAGGGCAGAGTAGCTGCCGCTTCAATAGGTATAGTATCTAAGCGTCCTGAAGAAGTAGCCAAGGGTATAACTTTTGCGGCCATGGTTGAGACCTATGCTGTGCTTGCACTGCTGGCAACTATATTGATGCTGTTCGGCATCGTAATATAAGGGAGTGTCTTGCCATGGAGGGTATTGCAAAGATAAAAGCGACGATATTGGAGGAAGCCCAGGAAGAAAAGCAAAAACTTCTTGAAAATGCTCGGGTTCAAGCTCAGGATATAAGGGCTAAGTATAAGAATAAAGCCGAGGAAATTTTAAACGACATTTTAGAAAAGGCGAACAGGGCGGCTGAGGAGAAAAAGCGCAGAATACTTTCTATGGCCCAGCTGGAAAATCGAAAAGCACTACTTCAAGCAAAACAACAAATAATTGATGAAGTTTTCGAAAAGGCAAAAGCTAAACTAAAGAATATGTCAGATGAAGATTATCGCAACCTGATCGCTGAAATGCTTTTAAAGAGTGTAGTTACCGGCAATGAAGAAGTGGTAATTTCTGAAGATGACAAGAATAGGATTACACCGGATTTTATTAAAAAAATCAATGAAAAGCTAAAAAGCATGGGAAAACAGGGAAATCTTAGAATTTCCGAAACTCCCGGCAAAATGATAGGTGGACTTATACTCAAATCCGAGGACATGGAGATTAATTGCACATTTGATTCCCTTATCAACATGGAAAGGGAAGAATTGGAAACAGAAATAGCAAAAATACTTTTCGAGGAGTGATTAAATGGCGAAAGATACGGATTTTTTATATGTTTCGGCCCGAATAAAATTTTTGGAAACCAAACTCCTCGGGAAAAACGCTATTGATAGGCTGCTTGATGCTTCAGAAGCAGAGGATGTAATCAAAGCATTGAGTGATACTGAGTACGGCAGCGACATTGCCGATATGGAAAACATCTATGATTTCGAAAAAGTCTTGGAACAAAGTATGGAAAGAACTATCAAGACTTTAAAGGAATCATTTAAGAATCACGAGATTATAAGATTCTTTACCTTAAAAAATGATTATCATAATTTAAAGGTAATCGTAAAGGGGAATATACTTGGTGCGGAGTTTAAAGAATATTTCTCACAACTGGGTGAGGTTTCCCCTGAAGAAATGCAAAAATATGCACAAGGGGATACCGGAGCAATAGTACCTGATACCCTAAAAGAAGCTTATCATAGAGCCGTGGAAACATATGAAATAACAAAAAATCCACAAAAGGTAGATTTAGTGCTGGATCAGGCCCTTTTCGAAGAAATGACGATGATTGTTGAAAACTCAAGTGATTCCTTTTTAAAGGAATACCTGGCTGCATTGGCAGACCTTACAAACATAAAAACATTGGTGAGATTGCAAAAGACAGATGCAGATATACGCACTCTCGAAAGTGCATTAGTTGAGGGTGGAAATTTAACAAAAGAATTTTTCAAAGAGATTTTTACAGGCAATACTCAAAATATAATCGAAGCCTTTAATTCAACGCCGTATCATGAAGTGGTTGAAGAAGGTCTTGCATCATGGGAGTCAACAGGTAGTCCTTTGATTTTTGAAAAAATGATTGATAATTATATGGTTGCTCTGGCAAGAAAAGGTCTTTATAAACCTTTTGGCCCGGAAACAGTCATAGGTTATATGGCCGCTAGGGAAAACGAGTTGAAGCTTCTGAGAATTATATTAGTTGGAAAGATTAACGGCATATCCTCGGATATGATAAGGGAGCGATTAAGAGATGTCTATGTATAAAATAGCGGTGGTAGGAGATAAAGATACAGTACTTGCTTTTAAATCTCTGGGGGTCGACATCTTTCCCGTCTTAAGCGATAGGGAGGCAAGCTTTACAATAACTAGGCTTGCTAAGGAAAACTATGCGGTTATTTTTATTACGGAACAGATTGCAAAAGAAATTCCGGAGAAAATAGACCAGTTCAGGGATCAGATGCTTCCGGCCATAACACTGATTCCCGGCAACCAGGGCACTTTTGGAATCGGAATAGGTGAAGTGAAAAAGTCCGTGGAAAAAGCCATTGGAGTAGATATCATATTTGGAAAAGAGGGAGAGGAATGACGAATGGTGTTGTAGTGAAAGTTTCCGGTCCCCTCGTAGTGGCAACGGGGCTGCCCGAAGCCAAGATGTTCGACGTGGTAAAAGTAGGAGAGCAAGGCCTAATTGGTGAGGTTATAGAGGTCCATGGAGAAAGACTTTCCATTCAAGTCTATGAGGAAACTTCAGGCTTGGGCCCCGGGGACCCGGTAATTTCTACAGGGCTTCCCCTCAGCGTTGAACTGGGACCGGGACTACTTGAGGGGATATTCGATGGAATCCAGCGACCCCTTGATGTTATAGAATCAACGATGGGAAGCTATATAACAAGAGGCATTGATGTCCCGGCACTTGATAGAAAAAGGAAATGGGAGTTTAAACCCATTGCTAAAAAAGGACAGAAAGTATCAGGAGGAGATTTTCTCGGAAGTGTTCAAGAAACTGTAATAGTGGAGCATAAGATTATGGTGCCTCCGCATATTGCAGGTGAAGTTGTAGAAATCTATGAAGGAGAATTTACTGTTACAGATGTAATTGCAAAGATAAAAACCGATAGCGGTGATATCGTCGATGTTACAATGATGCAGAAATGGCCTGTCAGAATGGTACGGCCATATAAGGAAAAACTTCCTCCTGAGAAACCTATGGCTACAGGACAGCGAGTAATTGACACGTTCTTTCCGGTAGCAAAGGGTGGCTCAGCTTGTATACCAGGACCTTTTGGCAGCGGAAAAACCGTTGTTCAGCACCAGCTGGCAAAGTGGGCGGATGCGGAAATCGTTGTTTACATCGGTTGCGGTGAACGTGGCAATGAGATGACTGATGTTTTGCTTGAGTTTCCGGAGCTTCTTGACCCCAAAACCGGTGAACCGCTAATGAAGAGAACTGTTCTGATTGCAAATACTTCAAACATGCCGGTGGCAGCTCGAGAAGCTTCTATATATACCGGTGTAACTATAGCTGAGTATTTTAGGGATATGGGCTACAGTGTAGCTTTAATGGCTGATTCAACATCGCGCTGGGCCGAGGCTTTAAGGGAAATGTCCGGACGTCTTGAGGAGATGCCCGGTGATGAAGGTTACCCGGCGTATTTATCTCGAAGGATTGCCGAGTTTTACGAAAGGGCTGGAAGGGTTGTTGCTATCGGCAGTGATAATAGGGAAGGTGCCCTTACGGCAGTCGGAGCAGTTTCGCCTCCCGGCGGCGACCTTTCGGAGCCGGTAACTCAGGCTACACTCCGTGTTGTGAAAGTATTCTGGGCACTAGATGCATCGCTGGCTTATGCCAGACATTTTCCGGCTATAAATTGGCTAACCAGTTATTCCCTGTACTCTGATACGGTAGAAGATTACATGAATCAAAACATATCTGGTAATTGGAAAGAGTTAAGGGCAGAGGCTATGAGACTTTTGCAGGAAGAGGCCAGCCTGCAGGAAATTGTGCGATTGGTAGGTATTGACGCTCTTTCGATAAAGGATCGACTCATATTGGAAGTAGCCAGGTCAATAAGAGAGGACTTTCTCCACCAGAATGCCTTTCATGAAGTGGACACTTATACTTCTTTGAATAAACAGTATAGAATGTTGAAACTTATTCTGATGTTCTATGAAGAATCTAAAAAGGCAATTGACAGTGGAGTAGTATTTTCTGAAATAGAAAATTTGCCGGTTCGGGAGCGGATTGGCAGAGTTAAGTATGCCGATGAAAAAGACATGAAAATATTTGATGAAATTGAATCCGAACTAAAACAGCAGCTTAAAACCTTAATGGAAGGGGGAAAAGCTGAATGATTAAAGAATATAGAACTGCTAGGGAAATTGCAGGCCCCTTAATGATGGTAGAGAATGTAGAAGGCGTAAAGTACAATGAGCTCGTTGAAATTGAAACGGCTTCAGGCGAAATACGACGCGGACAAGTACTTGAAATCGACGGCGATAAAGCGTTAGTTCAGCTTTTCGAAGGCTCAACGGGACTTAATATAAATGACTGCAAAATAAGATTTTTGGGCAAGAGTATCCAATTAGGTGTTTCTATTGATATGTTAGGAAGGGTATTTGATGGCTCAGGAAGACCTAAGGATAATGGGCCTAAAATAATTCCCGAAAAGCGGCTTGACATAGACGGCAGTCCTATAAACCCGGCGGCACGTGACTACCCATCGGAGTTTATACAAACTGGAATTTCGGCTATTGACGGCTTGAATACACTGGTCAGAGGTCAGAAGCTGCCTATATTTTCGGGTTCAGGTTTGCCACATGCCCAGCTAGCAGCTCAAATAGCACGGCAGGCAAAGGTTCTGGGAACGGAAAGCAGGTTTGCTGTTGTGTTTGCGGCGATGGGTATTACCTTCGAAGAAGCAAATTATTTTATTTCAGACTTTAGAAAAACCGGTGCTATAGACAGATCAGTGCTTTTTATGAATTTGGCCAACGATCCGGCTATTGAACGTATATCAACACCGCGTATGGCGCTTACATGTGCTGAATTTCTCGCATTTGAAAAGGATATGCACGTTTTGGTTATCTTAACTGATATGACCAACTACTGTGAAGCCCTTCGAGAGGTTTCAGCTGCAAGGAAAGAGGTCCCCGGCCGCAGAGGTTATCCTGGGTACCTTTATACAGACCTTTCCACCATATATGAAAGAGCAGGGCGTTTACGGGGTAAAAAAGGCTCAATTACGCAGATACCGATTTTAACGATGCCTGAAGATGATAAGACGCATCCCATTCCGGACTTGACAGGATATATTACAGAAGGCCAGGTCATCCTTAGTCGTGAATTGTATACAAGAGGCATAATGCCGCCTATTGATGTGCTGCCTTCGCTTTCAAGACTTAAGGATAAGGGTATCGGCGAAGGCAAAACCAGGGAAGATCATGCTGATACTATGAACCAGCTATTTGCTGCTTATGCTCGCGGCAAAGAAGCAAAGGAATTAGCCGTAATTTTGGGTGAGGCTGCACTCAGTGACGCAGATAAGCTCTTTGCCAAATTTGCCGATGAATTCGAAAAACGTTATGTTTCTCAAGGTGAAAATGAAGATAGAAGCATTGAGGAAACACTCAATTTAGGGTGGGAGCTTTTGACCATTTTACCCAAAGCAGAACTTAAGAGAGTTAGGGATGAATATATTGACAAGTATTTACCTAAAAAAGGAGAAGACTGAGAATGAAGACTCAAGTAAATCCCACTCGAATGGAGCTTACCCGTTTAAAGAGGCAAATAGTTGTTGCACGCCGTGGACACAAACTGCTCAAAGATAAGCAGGATGAGCTTATTAAAAAATTTATCGACTTAATTAAGGAAAATAAAAGGCTCAGAGAAGAAATAGAACACGATTTGGAGATGGCCCTGAAAAGCTTTACCATGGCACGAAGTCAAATGCCTCAGGAGGTGCTTGAGGAAAGCCTCATGATTCCGGCAGCACAGGTAAATATAGATGTTAGGAAACAGAATATCATGAGTGTAAATGTACCGAAAATTGATATTCACTTGCAAGAAGGCAGCAATATCTACTCATATGGTCTTGCGAGTACATCTGCAGAATTGGACAATGCCATAAGCATACTTTCAGGTATGCTATCTAAAATGCTAAAACTTTCGGAAATCGAAAAAACTTGTCAGTTAATGGCTGATGAAATTGAAAAAACTCGCCGCAGGGTCAATGCATTGGAATACGTTATGATTCCTTCAATGGAAGAAACCATAAAGTATATTACAATGAAACTCGATGAGAATGAACGTTCAAATATCACAAGACTTATGAAAATCAAAGAAATGGTTATGTAAACTTAAATGAATCAAAAGGAACCATCCCTGAAATGGCACATTTTAAGGATGGTTCCTTTTGATTCAGACATGGGTATCAATTATATTTATCTGCTTTTTACAATAACCAAAGACTTTGCAAAGAAGGATATTATCAAAAAACAGGCGAATTAACACAGTAGAGCATATAACATGAAGGGAATGACTTTGTTATGAAACCTGTTACCATTCTTATCCCGGCATACAATGAGGCACCTAGGATAGGAGATGTTCTAGATGTAGTATGCAGCTACCCGCAAGAAAAGCGAGTAATAGTAATCGATGATGGTTCTGCGGATGATACATACAAAGCTGCTCAAAGAGCCGGAGTAGAGGTAATAAGACACGAAAAAAATCTCGGAAAGGGAGCTGCACTGCAGACGGGGATAGATCATGTCAATGATTCGCCTCTGTGGCTTTTTCTTGATGCAGACCTAATTAATTTAAAACATCAGCACATGGATGCCCTGCTTTTGCCATTGGAAGAAAATCCGCAAGTAGGCATGACAATAGGTATGTTTAAAAGCGGGGGCAAGAAGAATGTTGATCTGGCTCAACGATATTTTTCTATTTTAAATGGGCAAAGAGGGCTGGCAAACTTTTTTGTAATGAGCCTTCCCTCGCTTTCATGGGCTCGGTTTGGTGTTGAGATATTTCTAAGCCGTTTAGCCGAAAAGTATAATATTCCGGTAATTGAGCCGGCTTTACAAGATATAACCCACTATACCAAAGAGGAAAAATATGGATTTAAACTTGGTTTCATGTACAGATTGCAAATGTATAAAGAATGCTTATATGCAATTTTTAACTGGCAAAAGCATGTTCCGACACATGATAAATCAATTAAAAATTTATCTAAAGATATATCACATTATGAATAATGAATCTTTATAAAAAGCTGCTTCACAAAACTTGGAGCAGCTTTTTTATGTGAGGCCGACAAGAGTACCAGAACTTTATTGAGCAAAAATCGATTGCAACCTACCAATATTTGACCGACACAGTCGACTGCAAGGTTGACGTTACTGTGACTTTTAGCATTTTCAGGGTAATTAATTCATTGTAAATAAATGATTATTATAAAAGATGTTTATATATCAAATACTATTGTTAAAAGCAAATATAAAACGTTGCACATAAAAAATGTTATAAAAACCAAAATATACTAAAACAGAGTCTTAAAAACAATATGTCAGTTTCAATTAATAGACAAAAACTAGCAGGATTCACTGAAGGAGATGCTTGGACAATTCTCGAATCTTCTTTTTATGCAATTTAAAATACATCAAAGCATAATTTTGGTAAGAAACGGTAATAATTATACAAGGAACCATTTAATCTAATTTTATTTAATTCTAAATTGAAAAGCACGTAAAGCTATTACATTTGTAAAAGGCGTAAAGAAAAAAGATATTTTTCAGGGGGATTGTCTTATGAAATTTTTAAAGACCTTAACTGCAGCAGTAGTACTTTTGGTTATGATTACACCTAAGGCCAATTGCAGTCAAGATAGTGATAATTTGTTAGCAGGAGCCCTCAGTGAAGTTGGTGCAAATCCCGAAATACTGGATATTGTAGACTGGTCGGTTATTAATCGCGAATTTATGGATTTTACTCAAATGCAGCAATATCAGGATGAAATAATGAAAATTTTTAATGCTGAAAAGGAAAATTTTAATTTCACGGAGGAAAACAACGGAACGTACCGAATATTAAATACTGAGGGTAAATTAGATTCCGATACTTTTCTACAAATAATTATTCAGTCAGTGATTTTACCTGCAGAATATGAAAAAGATCCTCAAACGTATTTAACAATAAGTATTAGCAGTCGGAATCTGGAGAAATACAGTGATTTTGTAAAAAAAGTCAGCAAAACCATTAATTCCTTAGGTGGTCAGTCAAAAATTACCTCTTGTGTTACTGGAACGTTTAATGGTAAACTTGATGAGGTAAAGCAGGATAAATTAGTAGAAATAATTGCAAGTTATTTTGAAATTATCAATACAGAAAAAATTCAAGACAAATATAATTTTAGTATAATAGGATTTAGCCCGCTATTATCCGAGGGTATACAGATATTAGGTAAAAATTATAATATCCATATTGCAATAAGATATAATTCAGATGAAGATATAACATATATATGGATTGGAACACCAGTCATTTCTCTTGAATACTGAATGAGTTTATAATGGTATAATATGGATATTTTAACCAAAATACCCGTTATACTAAACTATCGGAGGGAAAGTCGTTGTCAAGTATTGTTGTTGAGGGAGGAAAGCCGCTAGAAGGAACCGTCAGAATAAGCAGTGCTAAAAACGCGGTATTACCTGTTATGGCTGCATCACTGCTTACTGAAGCCGAATGTATTATCGAAGATGCCCCCGAATTGGAAGATGTAAAAGTCATGAGAGAAGTTTTAAAATCTATGGGAGCTAAAGTTTTTCGTGATAAAGATTGTATAAAAATAAGTGCAGGGACAGTTAATTCTTTTGAGGCCCCTTATGATTTGGTCAGAAAAATGAGGGCTTCTTTTTTGGTGATGGGTCCGATACTTGCCAGAAAGGGACGAGCACGCATATCAATGCCTGGTGGATGTGCTATAGGTTCGAGGCCTATAGATTTGCATTTAAAAGGTTTTGCTTCATTGGGAGCTGATATCGAGCTTGGTCATGGGTTTGTGGAGGCTAGATGTGATAAACTTGTAGGATCTGTTATATACTTGGATTTTCCAAGTGTTGGAGCAACGGAAAATATAATGATGGCTGCTGCCTTAGCTGAAGGGCAGACAACTATTGAAAATGCCGCTAAAGAGCCGGAGATAATTGACCTGGCTAACTTTTTAAACAGCATGGGAGCAAAAATCCGTGGTGCAGGCACTGATGTGATAAAAATAGATGGCGTTAAGGAACTTTCAGGTATTTCATATACTGTGATTCCGGATAGGATTGAAACAGGCACTTTCTTAGTAGCCGGAGCCATAACCGGCGGTAATATCCTGCTTGAAAATGTAGTACCAGAGCATTTGAAGCCGGTAATAGCCAAACTGATAGAATGTGGTGCAAAAATTACAGAGGAACCGGAAGGCCTCCGAGTAATAGGCGATGGCAGGCCAATCGCATCTGATGTCAAAACTTTGCCTTATCCAGGATTCCCAACAGATATGCAGGCACAAATGATGGCTTATTTAAGCATTGCCAGCGGAACCAGTATGGTTATAGAAACGGTTTTTGAAAATCGCTTTATGCATGTGGAAGAATTAAAGCGCATGGGCGCTAAGATAAAGATAGAGGGAAGAAGTGCTGTAATAGAAGGCGTTGAAAAACTTTCGGGAGCACCTGTAAAGTCTACTGACCTTCGGGCGGGTGCCGCACTAATTCTTGCCGGTTTGGCTGCAGAAGGAACAACCCAAGTAATGAACACATATCATATTTACAGGGGATATGTAAATATTGTGGAAAACCTTCAAGGGCTAGGAGCTAAAATAAAAAAAGTCGATTAAGAGGATAAAGCCATCCTGCTTGTTGACTGACTTTGCTAATAAATAATAACCACACGTTTTACGTGTGGTTATTATTTATTTTTTGGATATTCTTTTCACCGTGGTTATTTGGTACATATTTGCACTAACACAATTTAATTGTAATATGAAATTTGTTAAACCTGACGAGTATTTATGCCGGTTTTAAGGTTTAGCAAAGACAGATTTCGCTTTGGACTGTCAAATTCAAAAGGATAACACATATATCTAACAAGGTGCTAATAAAATATAATATTAGCTTGGTTATCTGGAGGGATTTAATGAAAGGAGCAGGCTATTATATAATTTTCTTTATAATTTTTGTTGTTATTGTTGTTCCGGGTTTGATAGTGAAAAGCTGCAAACCCATACAGTTTGAAGGCCCAAGTGAGCAAAAGAGGATAAAAGAGGCTGTTGGCGAGAATTTTATTAGTGTCTATATAAATTCATCTAAAAAGATTGAAAAAATATTACTGGAGGATTACGTAAAAGGTGTAGTAGCTGCCGAAATGCCGGCAAGCTTTAATATCGAAGCCTTAAAAGCTCAGTCAGTAGCAGCAAGGACATATGTATATAAACGGTGGCGCACGGTAGGAGGTAATGGATGCAGCCTGCATCCCAAAGCGGATGTATGCGATAATCCAAGCCATTGTCAGGCTTGGATTACAAAAAGTGAGATGCTGAAAAAGTGGGGATTATTTTCCTATTATCACTATTACAGTAAGATTAACCAAGCTGTAAACTCTACTGCTGGCATGATCATATTATATCAGGATGAACCCATAGATCCGTTGTTTTTCTCTACCAGCAATGGTAAAACCGAAAACTCCGAAGATGTTTGGGAAAAGCAAATCCCGTATCTTAGAAGTGTAGTAAGTCCCGATGAAGAAGCAGCGCCACGCTTTTTTGCCGTAAAGGAGTTTACTGTCGAAGAAATTGTATCTAAGCTGCGTCAAAAATGGCCTGATATAGTTATTGACCATAAGAATCCGCAAGCCCAGTGGAAGGTGTTAGAAGTCAGTGAGGGAGGGCGAGTCAAAAAAATGCAAGTGGGTAATAAAGTAATAAAAGGTACTGAGTTTCGTCAATTATTCGAGCTGAACTCAACAGATTTTAAATGGGAAAGATCCGGCAAAAATATTAAAATAATGACAACAGGCTACGGACATGGCGTGGGCATGAGCCAATACGGTGCTGATGCGATGGCTAAAAATGGTGCCAGTTATATTGATATAATTAAACATTATTACAAGGGTGTAGAAATAATTAAAAAAATAGAATAGCGGCGTTGGCAGAAGGTGATGAAATAAGGATAAAATTTATCTCTTGTGCCAGTAAACAAATGCATAACAAGGAAAATACTGGTCATAATATAGATGAGGTGATTATATGAACCGATTCAAATGGCCAGTAAAACTTTCTTCATGTTTTAGAAAAGTTAAGGACTCTGGTAATAAACTTGTCAAACAGGTAATTCAACTGCCTAAAAAGACTTTGTTTGCTGCATTTTTGATTACACTTTTAATCATAACCAACAGTTTTTTTTGGTGGTATCGGGCTACACATAAAGGCTTTGAATTTAACGGAAGTAATGATAAAGAACCTCTGTCTGAGTGGCAAATTGATATGAACGAACAGGTTTTAAATGAAGAAGATATAGAAAAGCAATACGGTTTGAATAATAATACTCAGAATTTGAGTAGTTCGTCTAAGGAACATCAAGAGAAAAAAGAAGATCAACAAAACCCTGTAAAACCCAGTGAGGTAGCTGGAAATTTGCAGCAACAAACAGCTTTTGACACAGAAAAAGTTAAAAAAACAAAAGAGGATGGATCCGGCAATATAACAAAAGCAGCAGGAGAGGAACCAGAAGAAACTGCGGTGGTTTCAGCTATGGCAACCATGGCTATGCCGGCTATGGGAAGGGTAACAACAGCTTTTGCTATGGATACCCTAATCTATTCTAAGACTTTGGAGCAATGGAACTGCCATAGTGGTATTGATATTGCCGCTGACATCGGTACACCGGTAAAAGCCGTTTTAGACGGGACGGTAGCTGAGGTAACAAATAATGATCCTAAGCTGGGGGTAGTTATAGTTATTGATCACGGTGGCGGTGTTAAAACTTTATATGGGAATCTTAATTCGGATAAATTGGTTAAAGAAGGCGAGCAGGTTAAAAAAGGTCAAGTAATTTCAGCTATAGGCAAGACTGCACCTTATGAGATAGAAGATCCTCCTCATCTTCACTTTGAAGTGCTAAAGGATGGTAAAAATATAGATCCACAGCAATATCTTCCTGAAATCAGGTAGATGCTGGAGGATACCACAGCAACTCATAACTGAAATACCTGTACTTAAGCAGCCGAAAGCGTGGCGGAAAAGCCCGCTTTATTTTTTTGAATATTTAACAATTTGTATACCTCTGGCAAATGATGTATTTCAAAAAAGCATACTTTGCTTTTTTATCTTCTATAAAGCTACTTTACATCATATATATTTATTAAACTTGCTTGAAGGGGGAACTGCCGTGAAAGATTATATGAGGGAGCGAATCCTAGAAATTGCAGATTACATTATTGATACTAAAGCTACCGTCAGACAAGCCGCCAAAGTTTTTGGCGTATCGAAAAGTACGGTGCACAAGGATATGACCGAAAGATTATTGGAGATAAATCCGCAAAAAGCAATCGAGGTAAGAGAAGTGCTGGAATTTAATAAAGCCGAACGGCATATTAGAGGTGGAAGAGCTACAAGAGAAAAATACATACATCTTTAAACAAGAATAAAAGAGGATTTTTGAAAAAAATGTAGAATTAATTCCTAAATGTGTTAAATTTGACAGGAGGCAACGAAACTTTCATGGATATAGGTATTGATTTAGGAACCGCTTCAATTTTGGTTTATGTTAAGGGAAAAGGAATTGTACTTCAAGAACCCTCTGTAGTTGCTATGGATAGATCCACCGGCAAGATGTTGGCTGTAGGAGAGGAAGCCCGAAGAATGATAGGGCGTACTCCAGGAAATATAGTGGCTATACGTCCGCTGAAGGAAGGCGTTATTGCGGATTATTCCACAACGGAAATCATGCTTAAGTATTTTTTGAACAAAATTGCACACAGCAGAATTTTTCGGCCGAGGATGATGATATGTGTTCCGGCAGTTATTACAACTGTTGAAAAAAGAGCGGTTATTGAGGCTGCTAATGCGGCGGGAGCCAGACAAACATATTTAATAGAAGAACCTATAGCAGCTGCTATAGGTGCCGGCTTGGATATTTCAAAACCCTTTGGAAGCATGGTTGTTGATATCGGAGGCGGCACCACGGATATTGCAGTTATGTCCCTGGGAGGCATTGTCTGCGGTGAGTCTTTAAGAGTTGCCGGCGATAAATTTGATGATGCTATTGTGAGGTTTGTAAAGAAAGAATTTAATCTTATGATTGGGGAAAGATCCGCTGAAGAGGTTAAGATTAACGTAGCTGATGTTTTTCCCGAAAGTGATGAAGACAAGGCTGTTTCGATGGAAGTAAGAGGCCGAAGCCTAATTAGCGGACTTCCTCAAAACGTCACCATTACTGCAGGCCAGACCTGTGAAGCACTTCAAGAAACTGTAGAACAGATTGTAAATACTATATATAGTGTTTTGGAAAAAACTCCGCCGGAACTAGCATCTGATATCAGTGAAAAGGGTATAGTAATGACCGGCGGCGGTTCGCTGCTTAAAGGCATGGACAAGTTAATTTGCAGAAGAACCGGTATTCCGGTTATAATTGCAGAAGAGGCAATTTCTGCCGTGGCTATTGGAGCCGGTAAAGCTTTAGAAAATTTGGACATACTTGGTCCTAATGCTGTTTTTACCAAGTAAACCATTTCTTTAAGAAGGAGGTGATTAAAATTGATAAGAGGTCTTTATACAGGAGCTTCAGGAATGCTGTCTGAAATGAGCAGAACTGATGTCATTTCAAACAACCTTGCCAATGTAAATACTTCTGGGTTTAAGAAAGACAGGGCAATTTTCAGAGCTTTTCCAGAGATGAATATTCATCGGTTTGATGATCCGGTAACTGTCGGCCTTGATCGGGTTATAGATCCGAGGCCTTTCATTGGCATGCTGGGTACCGGAGTAGTTTTGGATGAAATAAATACGGATTTTTCCCAAGGTGCTATAAAAACAACGTCAAATCCACTAGATATTGCCTTGAGAGGGGAAGGCTTTTTTGAGGTTCAGACTCCCGAGGGCATAAGGTATACAAGAGACGGCAGTTTTACCATAGACCGGGATGGATATATTGTTACAAGAGACGGTTATTATGTTCTGGGTGAGAATGGACCGATGCTGTTGCCTCAGGAAGGTGATGTTGTAATAAGTCAACAAGGAGAAGTGACTGTAAGCGGTCAATTTGTGGACAGGTTTGAAATAGTAAATTTTGCCGACCAAGGGCAGATGGTAAAACAAGGCAATAATTTATATAACTCCCAAGCACCAACGGTTCCGACTGATGCCGAAGTGATTCAAGGTGCTTTAGAGGGGTCAAATACCAACACGATTTCAGAAATGGTTGATTTAATAACAGCCTTTAGAGCGTATGAAGCCAGCCAGAAAGTAATACAAACTCATGATGAAACTCTTGGCAGAGCTGTAAATGATATAGCAAGTATATAATTTTGGGGCCGGACTGAATACTCAGAGGCCCTCCACTGCCGACTGACTGAAGCAGTGATAATATAAGGAGGAGTAAACTATGATGCGTGCACTGTGGAGTGCTAGTTCTGGTATGCAGGCACAACAATTGAATATGGATATTACGTCAAACAATTTGGCCAATGTAAACACAGCGGGCTTTAAAAAAAGCCGTGCAGAATTTAAAGATTTACTATATGAAACACTTCAGCGGCCGGACAGTCCCGAGCTGCTTCCAGGAGCAGCAGCACCAGTGGGAATTCAAGTAGGTCATGGAGTTAGACCTTCGGCTACCGGCCGGGATTTTACCGAAGGCAATCTTCAGCTTACTAGCAATACATTTGATGTAGCCATTGAAGGAGCAGGGTTTTTCATGGTAGAAAGACCCGACGGCAATCTGGCTTTTACCAGAGATGGTTCATTTAAAGTATCCTTGGATGGAACCGACAGAAATTTAGTTACATCGGAAGGATATTATGTTCTAAGTGGAGACGAAAGCTATATAACCATTCCTGAGGAATATACTGATATTAGTATTTCATCAGATGGTTTGATTACAGGACAGGATGAAGATGGGACAATAGAAGAACTAGGTCAAATAGGGATTGTTAAATTCTTAAATCCACAGGGACTTTTGGCTATCGGCAACAATCTCTTTGAGGCAACTGAAGCTTCCGGAGAATATGTGCCAATGGAAGATGTATCAGATCCAGGATATGGTACATTGCTACAAGGATTTTTGGAGATGTCCAATGTTCAGGTAGTGGAAGAAATGGTAAACCTTATCATTGCCCAGAGAGCCTATGAAGTAAATACCAAAGCCGTCCAGGCATCTGATGAAATGCTGGCTCAGGCCAATAATCTCAGGCGTTAGGGGGATGAATTATGGAAATAATAGACAGTAGAATTGATTTTATTCCTATATCCCAGTTTAAGATGCATTCTTTAAAAAGCGAAAACAAAAATGAAACAGAATTAAAAGAGGTTTGTCAGCAATTTGAATCCATCTTTTTAAATTATATGCTAAAATCCATGAGGGATACAATACCAGATGGGGGCATGTTTGAAAAAGGTGTAACTTTTGATATTATACAATCTATGCATGATGAAGCCCTAGCTGAAGAAATTTCTCAAAACGGAGGAATCGGTTTGGCACAGCAGCTTTATGAACAGCTTTCAAAATATATTTAAGAAAATTTATTAAATATAAAGGGGATGGACTTTACGATTCGTCCATAATTGATTTAAAATAGGTAATTTTCCATCATCGATTTCTCTAAAATTGAAGGATGCAATCCTTTGTTTATAAATTGTATTTATATATACTTTGAATCTAAAAAAATTGTTTTTAAGCCAAATATGATTCTAATGCAAAAACCCTGTTTTCTCAAATTGAGGGTCGATGTATAGCATTTTTATTAAATCTAAAACAATGTATTGACATTTCTGGGCTAAAATTCACTTTCTACGGTAGAATCAAATATTATTTAAAAAGGATGGCTTTTATGCTTGGTATCGAAGAAATAAAAAAAATAATACCACACAGGTATCCGTTATTATTGGTGGATCGAATACTGGAATTAGAGGAAGGAAAGAGGGCAGTGGGCGTTAAAAATGTTTCTGCTAATGAAGAATTTTTCCAGGGGCATTTTCCGGAAAAACCCATCATGCCCGGAGTATTAATAGTGGAAGCCTTGGCTCAAGTTGGAGCCTGTGCGATTCTAAGTTCTGAAAACAATCGTAATAAGATAGCACTTTTTGCAGGTATTGATGGTATGAGATTCAAGCATCCGGTAATACCGGGTGACCAGTTGCGACTGGAAGTAGAACTTACGAAAATAAAAGGTCCTATCGGAAAAGGCAAAGCTAAAGCAACGGTAGATGGTGAAATAGCCGCCGAAGGTGAATTGATGTTTGCGATATCAAGCCTGTAAGATTAAATCTCAGGTAACTATCTAGAGGTCTGCCATTTTACTATATACTGTTGATTCTAATGTAAAAACCCTGTTTGCTCAAATTGATGGTCAACATATAGCGTTTTTATTAAATCTAAAACAATATATTGACATTTCTGGGCTATAATTCACTTTCTACGGTAGAATCACTGTTGTCATCTTGCTATATACAACTGTTGTTTTACTATCTACTGTGTCATTTCCCTATATACTGCATACTGCTGTCATTCTGTTATACTTCCTTCATGCTTATATAGACTTCTTTTATTCTGCTACATACTACTGCTGTCATTCTGAGCGCAGCGAAGAATCTTATTTACTTCTTATAAAGGTCCTTTACTATGTTCAGTCGACAAGTCGTTTTCAACCTCTGGGTAGTAACAATTTTAGAACAGCAGGTCTAATTTCAAGGAAGAATGCCTTGATTTTTAACGGTATAGCTTTCTGTATCAAAATCGATTATAATTATTTATAGTAATGGGGGGCAATCAAAATGCAATTTTATTTAATTAGTGGGCTAATTTTTGCATTTTTTGTAGCCATTTTTGCACTGTGGAATTCCTCTGAGGTTATTATTCGATTTCCGTTTCTGGGCGAATTTGCAACCTCACAGGCCTTAGTGATAATCGGCTCAGCAATGCTTGGAGCACTGGTTATAATGGTATTTGGTTTTGTTAAAAGTTTCAAAATGAATCAACAAATAAAAAAACAGGCAAGAACGATAAAAGATTATGAACAAATTATTGATAAGATGAAAAAACAGCTGGATGAAAAGCAATTAAAAGAGGAAAATGATGCAGAAATTTAACTGTGCAAGATAAAAAAAGTAACCCTTCTTGCAGGGCGGTCTAGGACATGCACGACACGTATGTTAAAGTCAGCACTTGAAATTGTATTAATGGTTGTGTTAGTATAGTATAAATGAATATTTTTGGCGATGAATGAGTAAAGTAGCTGTTTTAGGGTACAGTATAAAGAGAGCAATCCGGTTGGTGGAAGGATGCGTGCCAAAACAAGTGAATTACACTCAGGAGTTTTCGGTCTTTAGCGGCTTAAGCCGTTACTGTATAAGAGGCATTTAGACGAAATATTTTAAATGCGAATTAAGGTGGTACCACGAGCTTCCTCGTCCTTAAAAGACTGGGAAGCTTTTTAATTACATGATTTCAAGGAGGAAAGATTACAACATGGACAATGTATACGATATTCTAAAAGAAAGAGGATTTATTGAACAGGCGACACATGAAGAAGAAATCAGAGAGCTTCTTGAAAAAGAAAAGGTTGTTTTTTATGTTGGCTTTGACCCTACTGCCGACAGCCTGCACGTAGGTCATTTGCTTCCAATGATGGCTATGGCACATATGCAAAGAGCCGGCCATGTTCCAATAGCTTTGTTGGGTGGGGGCACTGCAATGATAGGTGACCCATCAGGCAGAACCGATATGCGCAAAATGCTAACTCGGGAACAAATAGATTATAATGCAAGACAATTTAAAAAACAGTTCGAAAAACTTCTGGATTTTTCGGATAATAAGGCCTATATGCTAAATAATGCAGACTGGCTAATGCAACTTAACTATATAGATTTTCTGCGTGAAGTTGGTCGGCATTTTTCCGTAAATCGCATGCTTACAGCTGAGTGTTATAAACAACGGCTGGAAGCAGGTCTGACCTTTTTGGAGTTTAACTATATGCTGATGCAGTCTTATGACTTCTTACATTTGTATAGGAAATACGGTTGTAAATTGCAGATGGGCGGCAATGACCAATGGTCGAATATTATAAGCGGTGCTGACTTAATCCGGAGAGTGGAAGGAGATTCGGCTTATGGCATGACATTTACGCTTCTTACCACCAGCGAAGGTATAAAGATGGGTAAGACTCAGGCGGGAGCCCTTTGGCTGGACCCTGAGAAGGTATCCCCATATGATTTTTATCAATATTGGAGAAATATTGACGATAGAGATGTCGAGAAATGCTTGTCACTTCTAACATTCCTTCCCATGGATGAAATCAAACGGCTCAGCTCTTTAGAAGGTGCCCAAATAAACAAGGCTAAAGAAGTGCTGGCATATGAGCTTACTAAGATGATTCACAGCGAAGAAGAAGCCAAAAAGGCGCAAGAGGCTGCAAGAGCACTTTTCAAGGATGGTGCGGATATGTCTTCAGTTCCCCAAACAGAAATAGATGCACAAAAGTTAAGCAATGGTATGGAATTACTTGAGCTTTTAATGCTTACCGGCCTGACTTCCTCAAAAAGTGAAGGAAGAAGACTTATTAAACAGGGAGGCATTTATGTTGCAGACCAACGAATTGATGACGTTGATTTAAAAATTACTGCAGAGGATTTCGATGATGACAAAACACTCTTACTTAGAAAAGGCAAAAAAGTTTATCATATGGTAAAACTATTATAACCTTGATTCTAATGTAAAAACCCTGTTTTCTCAAATTGATGGTCAACCTATAGCGTTTTTATTAAATCTAAAACAATATATTGAAATTTCTAGGCTACAATTAACTTTCTACGGTAGAATCAACCTTGAATTATAAATGGATGTTTTGATTTCAAAACGTCCATTTTCCTCATCATAAGCAGATAAAGCAAAAGTTACTATTCAGAAGTTGAAAACGACTTGTCATCCTGAGTGCAGTGAAGGATCTTTGTAAGGATTAAATAAGATTCTTTGCTGCACTCAGAATTCCCACGTGTTTCCACGCCACAATAAACGAATATTAATTGCTATTCCTTGGTATACTCTAGTTATGGCATGAGTTCGAGTGTCAT
>JALHJR010000230.1:596-1515 GCA_022840405.1 Tepidanaerobacter acetatoxydans | reverse complement strand
GATCGATTTGGTTTTCAGTTCAGGCATTGCTTAGTCCTCTATTAGTTGTCTGAGGGGATAGGTTCAGTCCGGTTCAGTTGTCGTAGACGCGAACCAGACTGGCCCATACCCCCTCAACTCCTGCTATAGATCGTCTCGATGCCCCCCGCCTCCTCTCCGGTCTCGGGGTCGGTCTCCGATAGGATATCGGCGATCGGCACCCGCCGGACCTCCTCCTCCCCCCGGAAGAGGATGTATTCATCTCCCTGTACCAGCAGCCGGTCGGCGTCGATGTCCTCGACACCGTTGGCCGTGTGGATGCGCATAATCTGTTTTGCTGTCATGATTTTGCCTCGATTGGATCAAAAGCGACCCGCAGAAATGGATGCCGTTCGGCGATCTGGCAGTTGAGACCGTAGCAATCCGCGTGCATCGTATACCCGATCCAGGACGATATCGACGCCCGGGCGTCACCCTCGAACGTCCCAGCCTCCATCTGTCTCAGGCGTTTGTGGACTCGCCGGACGTTCCGTGCCAGGACTCGGATGTGGTCTCTATAGACCACGTATCCGAGGTACTTGACGCCGGAATCGACTGGAGTCAGCGTCTGCTTGACTGGGTGGAGCCGCAGATGGAGCCGGTCCGTTAGGAACGCCTCAATCTCGTCACGCCAGGCCCAGAGTTGGGCTTTGTCCGCGTGCACGAGTGTGATGTCGTCCATGTAGCGGAGGTATTCCTTTACCCGGAGATCGTGTTTCGCGAACATATCCAACTCGTGGAGGTAGATGTTCGCGAAGGCCTGCGACGTCAGATTCCCGAGCGGGATACCGGTGCCGGGCGAGTCCTCGTAACTCTCGACGATCAGGCGGATCAGGTGCATCATCTGCGGGTCCCGGATCCGCTTCGCGATCAGGGATAGCAGGATCTCGTGATCGATGCT
>JALHJR010000230.1:0-548 GCA_022840405.1 Tepidanaerobacter acetatoxydans | reverse complement strand
CCGGAGCCTTCTGGGTGCCGGCGCATGAACCGCTGGAGCCGCCGCACGGCGACATGCGTCCCTCGCCCTTTTATGCAAGCAAATGTGTCGAAGATGAACGTTGGCCCCCAAATCGGGGTGAGGACCACATCGGTGACGACATGGTGGACAACCCGGTTCGGGAACGGCGGCGCATTGATGAGCCGGCGTTTCGGGTCCTCGACGAAGAACTGAGTGTATGCGTCCGGATGCCACCGTTCCTCCACCAACTCATCGCGGAGCCCGAGCAGATTCTCTTCCAGGTCTTGCTCGAACTCTATCGCGTACTCGCGCTCGTGTTTTCCTTTGCGGCAGAGCTGGTACGCTCGGTAGAGCGCCGGAAACGTGCAGATCTGTTGGTAGAGGTCGGTGTAGGTCTTCATATGCTGCCGATGTGGACGGAGAGGGTTCGGAACGCGCCTACTATCTCTCCGGAGCCTGTTTTGTATTCCGCTGCGTCGAGCGACGGGTATTCCGGATGATGTACTGTTGATCTGATGTTTCTGGCGCAACCATGGTCACGCATACCA
>JALHJR010000076.1:0-4568 GCA_022840405.1 Tepidanaerobacter acetatoxydans | reverse complement strand
TCGCAAGCGGCAAGATGATCCCTTGGAATGTAGTTACTATAAGCACAGAAGGGGATATTATCGAGGATTGAATTTAGAACAGGAACGAAATATAAAAAAAGATAGAGGTTTACAGATTTTCTACTTTGAAAAACCAAATATATTATACAGGGGGAATTTTTTATGATAGAAAAAAGATATGAATTTACCTTTTCGGATTCAAAAATCATTGAAAGAGTTGTATCTGACGATAATGTAGATATAAATCATATGATACTTCTGAAAGGGGATGCACTTCCCGAGCACTATACAAATTCAAATGTGTACATGATTGCAGTAAGAGGAAAAATTTCACTGCAACTGGGCACACAGGATGAACACACCTATCCTGCAGGAAGCATCATAGCAATTCCATATAAAACAAAGATGAATGTGCGCAACAATCATGAAGAAGCATTAGAATTTTTTGTGGTTAAGGCTCCAAGCCCTAAGATGCTTATAAAATAATTTAAAATTAGGAGGTAATAAGATGTCAATGTTTTGTTTTCAATGCGAGCAGACAGCTGGAGGAAAAGGGTGTGTAAAATCGGGAGTCTGCGGGAAAAACCCTGATGTAGCCGAAAAACATGATGAATTAACCTGCGCACTAATCGGGCTTGCCCGTGCCGCAGAAGGTAAAACCCCAAGCAAAGAGGCTGATGAGCTTGTTATGAAAGGGCTTTTTGCTACAGTTACAAATGTTAACTTTGATGCAAAGCGAATAGATGAACTCATAAAACTTGTAGAAGAAGAAAAAGAAAAGCTGGGAGGAGCTGAGAACTTTGCTGTCAAAGACCTTTGGACACAGGATACGGATATTGTTTCATTGCGATCCACACTACTTTTTGGGATGCGGGGCATGGCGGCATATGCTTGGCACGCGTATGTCCCAGGTAAAAAAGATGAAGAAGTAACATCATGGTTTTACAAAGGACTGAGAGCTTTAGGTCGCCAGCATACAGTAGACGAGTGGCTGGAACTTTTAATGGAATTCGGCAATATAAATCTAAAATGCATGGGTCTGCTCGATGAAGCCAATACAAGTGTTTATGGTCACCCAGTGCCTACAAAGGTAACAATGGCTGTAGAAAAAGGACCTTTCATTATTATAACAGGTCATGATTTGCTGGACCTTAAACAACTGCTTGAGCAGACAAAGGGCAAGGGTATAAATATATACACACATGGTGAGATGCTGCCGGCACATGGCTATCCGGAGCTGAAAAAATATCCTCACCTAAAAGGTAATTTTGGCACAGCATGGCAAAATCAGCAAAAAGAGTTTGACAATGTTCCCGCACCAATTCTCTTTACGACAAACTGTCTGATGCCGCCTAAGGCAAGCTATGCCGATAGGGTATTTACAACATCTGTCGTAGGCTATCCCGGCATGAAACATATTGCAGAAGGCATAAACGGCGTAAAAGATTTTTCGCCGGTTATCCAAAAAGCCCTTGAACTTGGCGGGTATGATGAGGATAAGCATTTTACAGGCATAAACGGCGGCTCAAAACTTATGACTGGATTTGCAAGAAATGCAGTCCTTGGCGTAGCTGACAAGCTCATAGATGCAGTAAAATCAGGCGATATAAAACATATATTCCTGGTAGGAGGCTGTGATGGCGCAAGACCCGGCAGAAACTACTATACCGAATTTGTTAGAAAAGCTCCAAAAGATACGATAATACTGACACTTGCCTGTGGCAAATACCGCTTCAATGACTTAGACATCGGCGAAATTGGTGGTTTGCCTCGCATTATAGATATGGGTCAGTGCAATGATGCATATTCTGCCATTCAAGTAGCATCAGCCCTTGCAAAAGCATTTGAATGTGGTGTAAACGACCTTCCCCTGACACTTGTGCTGTCATGGTATGAGCAAAAGGCTGTATGCATATTGCTTACACTGCTTGCTCTCGGCATTAGAAATATTTATTTAGGTCCTACACTTCCGGCATTTCTCTCATCAAATGTCTTGGATGTGCTTGTGGAAAAATTTGACCTGAAGCCAATAAGCACTCCAGAAGAAGACCTTAAAGCGATTATTAAATAAAAAGACCTTCGCATGTGAAGTTTAATGTCATAAATTAATATCATGAAATACTGAAACAACCGGGCAACTTATCAATCACCCGGTTGTTTCAGTATTTTTCAGAATTATTTCTAAATGATTGAATCTGCCTGAATTTAGAATAGAATGTGTTAATATATGCGCAGTTCATATAAAAATTAAGCAAAAATATTTAAAAATGAGCAAAAAACTATTGATTTAAATTTAGAATCGATGTATAATTCAATTAAACAAGAATAAATAAGCATAAAAGAAAGTAAATAAGCAATTAGACAATGAAAAGCGAGAGTGAGTTTTCATGTTTGCAGAAGAAAGACAGCAGAAAATCCTGGAACTCCTTGAAAAAAACAGCAGTATAAAAGTAAAAGAACTTGCAGAAATGTTTGATGTATCCGAGTCTACTATAAGAAGAGACCTGCAGGAGATGGAAGAAAAGCAGCTTTTAAAAAGAACTCATGGTGGAGCAGTTGGAATTAAAAAAATGATATTTGAACCTACTTTCAAGGAAAAGGAAGATAAAAGCCAAAGAGAAAAATCAATTATTGCAAAAACTGCAGCTTCTTTAATAGAAGATAATGACACTATAATCCTGGATTCGGGCACTACTACTTTAGGGAT
Source organism: Tepidanaerobacter acetatoxydans (assembly GCA_022840405.1). Classification (GTDB taxonomy): domain Bacteria; phylum Bacillota; class Thermosediminibacteria; order Thermosediminibacterales; family Tepidanaerobacteraceae; genus Tepidanaerobacter; species Tepidanaerobacter acetatoxydans_A. The sequence continues at coordinate 1,861 of JALHJR010000076.1, read as the reverse complement.
AGCAAAGTGCCTTGAAGCAAAGGACATAACAGTGATAACAAATTCTATTGACATAGCTTCTGAGCTTTCCGAAAGAGATGATGCGGAACTTGTGATTACAGGAGGAGCGCTGAGAAAAAAGACTCGGGCCATGGTGGGGCATATAGCAGAAAGCACTATACGAAATTTTAGAGTGGACAAAGCCTTCATAGGAGCAAACGGGATTTCCGTAAAAGAAGGTATTACGACGCCAAATTTTATGGAGGCTCAAACTAAAAGAGCCATGATGGAGGCAGCTGACAAGGTATATATAGTAGCAGATGCTTCCAAGTTTAATCAGGTCTGTTTTTCAGTAATAAGTAGTATCAGAGAAGTGACCGCTATTATAACCAGTGGAGATTTAGACGAAGAAGTGATAAAGGAATTTGAAGATGCGGGAGGCAAGATAATCATAAAAAATGAGTAATTCGAGCGAAAGGGTGACCAAATGCAGATGGTGATTACAGTAACTCTAAATCCGGCACTAGATAGAACGCTTAATGTAGACAATTTTACCGTAGGAACAGTAAACAGGGTAATGAGGGCAAGATACGACATCGGCGGCAAGGGAATTAACGTCTCAAAAGTTCTGAAAAATTTCAATATAGACTCTTTATGCCTCGGCTTTTTAGGCGGAATTTGGGAAGGTTATTTTTTACAAGAGTTAAAACGCCGGAATATCTCCTCGAATTTTACCCATATAGATGAGAATACAAGGACTAACACAAAGGTAGTAGATACCCTTCAAGGTACGTTTACAGATATAAATGAAGCAGGTCCGGATATAAAAAAATCAGAGCTTGAAAAATTCATAGATACTTTTGAAGATTCATGTAATAATGGCGACATAGTAATTTTATCAGGGGGAGTAAGTCCATCGGTGCCTTGCGATATTTACGGGAAACTTATTAAAATAGCCAAGGGAAAAGGAGCTACAACAATACTTGATGCGGAAGAAGAGCTGCTTAAAGAAGGGGTCAAAGCAAAACCGGATATTATAAAGCCTAATATACATGAACTTACAAAACTTGTGAAGCTGAATGAAGACTCAGATGATGCCATAATAAAAGCTGGAAAAAAACTGATAGAATATGGGATAAACAAGGTTCTTGTTTCCTTAGGGGAACGGGGCGCAATATATGTGACGGAAAATGGAGTATACAAGTGCGACGGATTGAAAGTGCCGGTAAAAAGCACAGTAGGAGCAGGGGACTCTATGGTAGCAGCTCTTGCTTATAGTTTAATAAATGATTTTAGCGATGAATATACGCTAAAATTTGCAAATGCCTGCGGAGCAGCAACTGTAATGTTGGAAGGCACGCAAGTATGCACTTTAGAGCAGGTTAAAGAATTGGTGAATAATGTTTTTATTAAGGAGGCAAAACACTAAATGGAAATAAGAGATATGTTTTCAAAAGAAAGAATAAGTTTTGATTTAAAGGCAACTACCAAAGAAGAGGTTATAAATGAACTTATAGATATCTTATATAAAGACGGAAAGATAACAGATAAAGAAGAATTTAAAAAGGCCGTATTAAAGAGAGAAGAAGAGTTTTCAACTGGTATAGGAATGGGAATTGCCATTCCTCATGGTAAAAGCGCCGCAGTTAAAGAAGCTTCAATAGTTTTTGGTAAAAGTACAAAGGGTATTGATTTTAATTCAATGGACGGCGAACCGGCTCATTTGTTTTTTCTTATAGCTGTTCCGGAGGAATCTAATGATGTGCATCTTAAGGCTTTAAGTGAGATATCAAGGAGGCTGATGCATGAGGAAGTAAGGGAAAAACTCTATAAGGCTCAAAGCTTCGAGGATTTTATAGAAGCATTCTAATATCAAATTCTA
>JALHJR010000028.1:0-31703 GCA_022840405.1 Tepidanaerobacter acetatoxydans | reverse complement strand
TGGCATTATACATAAAGTATAGTTTTTATAAAGCAATCTGGTAAGATAGTAAGAATAATTTTTAAGTAAGAGCAAAAAAACCTAAAAAAGGCTAATTTTTTGCACTTATGTGGGTTTTTAATGGTATAATTAGAAGTACAGGAGATATTTCTATAACAGAGCTGATTTCCGTTTTATCTTTGTGGGGAATTCGCGTACCGCTTGCATATTACTTTCTCGACATACTCCTTTAGGAAGCAATGGGATTTGGGTAGCCATTGTCGTATTGGAGAAGGGGTATTGTAGTTTCTGAGAATAAAAATATTACAAAAGACGATAAACAAATAGCTCAGGTACATCATAGTTTAAAACCGATTGAAGAAGGTGTTTGCTGTGACTAATGATAATGACCGTGAACTGGCGGAAAGCCTTGATACACTTTTGCGTTCCGTAACTCGCTGGATGAAATATATACAGCGGCAACAGCTGGCTAAAGCTGATAACCTAGACATAACTCAGAAGCAATATAGAGTTTTATGTATTTTAGAAAAAAATGGTCCATATAAAATGTCGGATTTAGGTGAAATAGTCCATACGTCTTACGGCAGCCTGACTGTTATGATAGATCGATTGGTAGATAAGAACTTGGTTGAGAGGTGTTTTTTAACGGAGGATAGGCGAGTAGTAATGGTTAAGATTACTCCGGCAGGAAGTCAGATTTTAAAACAATATAGAGAAGATTTTTTAGATTTAATAGAGAAAAATTTGGAAAGATTAAATAGTGAAGAAAAAAAACGTCTGCAAGCAGCTATAAATGATATTAAATCCATATCCATAGTTGAAGAAAATCGTAATTTTTGAGTATGAGACATAAACAAGAAGGATTTTCTATAAGTGATGTCGAAATTTTATAATGGAAGTTTTATAGCAAGCATGTCAATAAGAAATAAATTTAAAAAATACAAGATGGGTATAAGGAGGCCAATAAATGCTTACAAGAATTTGCTCTGGTGGTGTAGTTTTTTTTAAAGACAAGGTTCTAATATTGAAAAATGAAAAAGGTGAATGGGTGTTACCTAAAGGAGTTATCAGACCAGGCAGACTTGCTCAAGAAGTAGCGATAGAGCGAGTGAAGTTGGAGGCAGGCGTAAATGCTCGCATAGTTTCATGTGTAGGAGAAACCTGCTATGAATTTTATTCTGTTACAAGACAAAGACCGGTATGCAATCAAATTACGTGGTTTTTAATGGAAGCCCTATCTGAAAATTGTAATCCTAATGCAGAGCTTAATTTTTCAGATGGAGGCTTCTATTCAATTGAAGAGGCCCTGGACATGATAACATATAGCCAGGATAAATCTCTTGTAAGAACGTCGTATAAGCGATACTTGGAGTATTGCAAAGAAAAAGAGAAAAACGAAGATGAAAAAGACGAAGTGATAGTTTAAAAAAAAGCAGCTAAGCTGCTTTTTTTTAAACTGTATAGATTTTAATTTGCTCTTCTGAAATAGCATCCAAGGTCTGAGCTTTAAGAGCCACATCATTACTACATATTATTCCCTTTTCAGTCAAGACCTCAATAAGGCTCACTATAGCCAAAGTATTTCTATAGTCTATTATTTTCATATCTGAAAGTTCAGCCAAGATATCTATTTCCACCATAAGCTTTCCTCCTAGAGAAGGTTATATAAATATTTTAACCATCTCTAGGAGGTTTTATACAACCATATAAATAATTATCTCATAATTGATTATGAATTCTTTCAATAGCATTGTACAATTCATCTCTTTCAAAAGGAATGATTGGATATTTTTTGTCTGAGGAAACCATAAATTTTCCCTGTTCTTGTGAAGTCACCTTGCCTATTACAGTAGCATTAATTTTATTTTCAGTTAAAGCGGCAATAACTTCGTCGGCAAAAGGTGTGCATATGAGCATAGACCCGCTTGAAATAAGGCCTAATGGATTTATACCAAAAGCTTTACAAATATCTTGAGTTTCAGGCAAAATTGGAAATAAATCCTGATATATCTCTACGCCTACCCTCGATGCCTCGGCTACTTCATAACATGCCCCCAACAATCCACCTTCCGTGATATCATGCATAGCCGAAACGCCAACTTTAGAAGCAATTATACCATCATCAACAACGCTTATTTTTTCTATGAAATTCTTGGCTTTTTCTATTGTTTTCCTTGGAAGCTTTTTATTAAGAAATTCTTCAAAATCTGAAGCAAGGATGGCAGACCCTTCAAGTCCAAGGGTTTTTGTTACTATTATGGCATCACCGGGTTTGGCACCTGATGATGTTACATATTTATCCTTTCCAGTAATACCGATGGCGGTAGTAGAAATAATGGATTTTGATACTGTCGAAGTAATTTCACTGTGCCCGCCAAGAATTTCTATGCCAACTTTGTTTGCAGCTTCGTTTATTCCCTTCATCAATTCTTTCAAAAGCGACTCACTAGAACCTATCGGCAAAAGTAGTGTAACAAGAATTCCAATGGGCACTGCACCACAGGCCGCAACATCATTACATGATACGTACACTGCAAGATGACTGCTGTGAATATCTGCACCGGTTATTGGATCTGTGGAAAGGACAGCTACTAAATCGCCAAAATCTATAATACTGCAATCTTCTCCAAAACCTGAGTGGACCAAAACTTCTTTTCTTAGTTTACCTACATAAGGGTAAACACTGGATTTCAAAAGTTCCGGCGGGACTTTTCCTGCTTTCAACATTGATTAATCACCTCAAAACTTATCTTCATCATTAAAAGTAATATCCTTAAGCCTGTTATGTAAAAACAAGGAGATAGCAGCTCCTGCGGATACCTGCACAAAGTCCCCGGCAAGTTCTACCGGCACAGCGGCCATCCCATATAGAATACCGGCTGCCAATGCATAACCTGCCATCATTGTCAAACCACCGAGTGCAACAGCCACATATTTATTTCTTTTGGAAAGAGCTCCAACGATATATCCTTCAAGACACTTAATAACAAAAGTAATAGGGGCCCAAACGGGATACCCTCCGATGATATCGGAAAGTGCCGAACCCACACCTCCTATAACAGCACCGGGCCCCGGGCCGTAAAGCAGTGCGGTCAAATAAATTACAGCTTCACCTAAATTAAAATAAAGATTAAATGTAGGAACCGGAAAGCGCAATACTACTGTAGCAATAACTAATAATCCGGAAAAAAGACCCATAAATGCAAGTTTTTTAATTTTATCATCCATAAAAGCTTATCCTCCCCGCTGATATCTACTAAAATTCTAATGGTATTATATCAAATAGAAAAAGCCTTTGACAAATATTTTGAATGCATTATTGCAACTAAATAAAAACCAACATCTGTCCTTCCAAAGGAATTGGTGGCAAATAGGGCAACAAACTTAACACATAATTTACCTGTTTTTTATCTATAATTAATTTATCCATATTATAATCATAAATGTCAATTAGAGAAACCTAAATCAAGGAGGCAAAAATGAAACCTAATACCAAAGTAAATTTTGAACCATATGTATATCTTATTCTGCCTTTAATATGTTTAGGGATATTTACTTATTTCCCCTTTTTTAAAACCATATATTTAAGCTTTAATACTACCAACATGAATGGAAAAGGAGTCAAATTTGTTGGATTAAAAAATTATATAGATTTGTTAGGTTCAGCGTCTTTCCTAAATGATATTTCTGTTACATTCAAATTAGTGATTTTAGTTGCAATTCCATCCATGGTTTTAGGGTTAATATTAGCTATTTTGGCTTCAGAGAAAGTAAAAGGCTCTAGAGTATTTAGCGTAGTTTATTCTTTGCCCATGTCAGTTTCCAGTTCTTCTATGGCTATAATATGGGGAATATTGTTTCACCCAACTATAGGAGTTATAAACAGTATATTGAACAAGCAAATAGATTGGATTTCAAATCCCAAATTAGCAATTTTCAGCATAGCTACTATAACCATATGGTTAAACCTAGGTATCAATTTCATATTTATATATACAGCGTTTAAAAACATCTCCTTACATATATTGGAGAGTGCAAAAATAGATGGACTAGGATTTTTCAATACTCTATTTAAAATAAAACTCCCTCTCATTTCTCCTACAATTTTTTTCTTAGTATTTATAAATATTATAAATGCTTTTCAAGTATTTGCACCTATTCATATATTGACGAGAGGAGGCCCGGCTAACTCAACCAATAGCTTAGTATATTCAATTTATCTGGATGCTTTTTTTAATGATAGATTTGATATGGCAGCTACAAAATCCATAATATTATTTATAGTTATGATATTATTTACATTTCTGCAATTTAGATTCGAAGGGAAAGGAGTACATTATAGGTGATGAATAAGAAAAATATCATATTTATAATTTTAAATATGACAATGAGTTTGATTATCATATTTCCACTTTTATATGCTTTGTCAATGAGCTTTATGTCGCCGGATGATATTTTCAATATACCTCCTAGGCTAATTCCCAGTAAATTATTTGCTCAAAATTATAAGGACGTAATAAGCTGTGTACCTTTAGGGAAGTTTTTGTTAAATAGCTTGCTCGTCAGTACAATAGTCACTATAGGTCAAATAACAACTTCCAGCTTAGCGGCATTTAGCTTTTCATATTTTGAGTTTAAAGGGAAAAAAATATTATTTTTTATGGTACTGGCATCCTTGATGATTCCTTGGGAGGCAATTATAATCTCTAATTATCTTACTGTAAGCAATTTGGGCTTGACAGATAATTATTTAGGTCTAATAGTTCCTTATCTCACATCTGCTTTTGGAATATTTTTGATAAGACAATATTATTTAACTGTACCTAAAGAATTGCATGAAGCGGCCCAAATAGATGGAATGAGTAATTTCAAGTTTTTCATAAAAGTACTTTTACCCATATCTCAGCCGGTAGTTATTTCTTTATCAATATATACCTTTTTAAACACTTGGAATCAATATCTATGGCCTTTATTGGTTACAAACAGTGATTACAAAAGAACTGTACAAATTGGAATAAGTATGTTGAAATTTGCTGAAGGGCTTAATTTTGGGTTAGTAATGGCAGGAATAGTAATAATTCTTTTGCCGTCTATTATATTATTTTTAGTGGGCCACAGGCAGCTTGTGGAAGGATTAACAGAAGGTTCTATAAAAGGATAACTTTATTTCAATATAAAAATAAAGATATAAAGGGAGGAACAAGGAAATGAAAAAATTTGTAAAAAAAATATTGAGTTTGTCTTTAGTCTTAGTTTTGTTAATATCATTAAATGCATGCGGTAAAGATGCGGAGAATAAAACTGATTCTAATAATAATGCAGGTGAAAGCAGCAATGAAAAAGTTCAAATAACTTTCTGGCATTCCATGGGAGGAGCGGGAGGAAAGGGAATAAAAACCATGGTTGAAAAATTCAATTCTACTCAAGATAAAATAGAAGTAGTAGAACAATTTCAAGGGGATTATGACGAAGCTATAAACAAGCTTAAAAGTGCTACTAAAGGTAAAGCGGGTCCTGATGTAGTGCAGATATATGACATAGGTACCCAGTATATGATTGAAAGCGGTCATGTAATACCTATGCAGGAGTTTATAGATAAAGATAATTTTGACACCAATCTATTAGAAGACAATATATTAGCTTATTATAATATAGATGGCAAGCTTTATTCAATGCCTTTTAATTCATCTACACCACTACTATATTATAATAAAGATATGTTAAAGGAAGCTGGAATAGAAAACCCTCCGGAAACTATAGATGAAATAATAGTAGTTTCAAAAAAAATTGCTAAAGATAATAAAACGGGAATGGCTTTAGGAATATATGGCTGGTTTTTTGAGCAATGGATGTCTAAACAAGGTCTACCATATGCAAATAATGGAAATGGAAGAGAAGAAAGAGCAACAGCAGTCGATTTTGATAAAAATCAAGGTGGTTTAAATGTAGCTAAAGCATGGAAAAGAATGATAGATTCTAAAGTTATAAAGAGCTTTCCCAGCACAGGAGATGCAAGAAGTGCATTTGTTGCAGGACAAGCAGGGATGACATTGGAATCTACAGCAGCTCTTGCAGGAATACTTAAAGAAGTTGGCGGCAAATTTGAAGTCGGTACTGCATATTATCCTAAAATAAATGCGGACGACAATGGAGGAGTATCTATAGGCGGAGGTTCCTTATGGATTCTTGACAATAGCGATGATGCTAAAAAAGATGCCGCTTGGGAATTTATAAAGTTTATGGTATCTCCAAAACAGCAGGTATATTGGCATAAAACTACAGGGTATTTTCCAATTAACAAAGATTCATATAAATTGGATGAAATGAAAAAGCATTTAGATGAAAATCCTCAGTTTAAAACCGCCATAGATCAGCTTAGAGATACAAAAGGCGAATATGCTGGAGCGCTATTACCTGTATTCCCTGAATCAAGAAAAATTATAGAATCTGAGTTGGAAAGCATGATAACTAACGGAAAATCACCTGAAGATATGATAAAAGATTCTGCTAAATTGATCAATAAATCCATAGAAAAATATATTCAGTCTAATAAATGAGATTAAATTTTCAGTAACACAAAGAGGTGATATATTGGGAAATAAAGACAAACTTGTTATCAACAATTTATATAAAACATATAACAGCAAAGATTTTTCCGTAGAAGATGTAAGCATAAATGTAAAAGAAAAAGAATTTATAGTGTTGGTAGGACCGTCAGGATGCGGAAAAACTACTATCCTCAGGATGATAGCAGGATTAGAAAAAATTACCAAAGGAGATATATTTATAGACGGGATATTAGTAAATGATATTCAGCCTAAAGACAGGAATCTATCCATGGTATTTCAAAACTATGCCCTATATCCCCATATGAATGTATTTAAAAATATAGCTATACCGCTGGAAGCTAGGAAGATAAAAAGGAATATTGTAAAGCAAAAAGTAGAAGAAATTTCTCAAATGCTTGGCTTAGAGGCTTATCTTAAAAGGTATCCCCGACAACTTTCAGGAGGGCAAAGGCAGAGAGTAGCCATAGGAAGAGCCATAGCTAGAGAACCCTCACTCTTTTTAATGGATGAGCCTCTTTCTAACCTAGATGCAAAGTTAAGGGTAAAAATGCGTTCTGAAATTGTAAAACTTCATAAAAGAATAGGAGCAACTACTATTTATGTAACCCACGACCAAGTGGAAGCTATGACTATGGCAGATAGAATAGTAGTGATGCATAAAGGGAAAATACAGCAAATCGGTACTCCGAAGGAACTCTATGAAAACCCCAAAAACTTGTTCGTGGCCGGCTTTATAGGTAATCCTCAAATGAATTTCATAGAAGGGGAAATAAGCAACAATAAAGTTATGGTAAATGGGGAATATTTAAATTTAAATGGGAAAAATTCAACATTGAAAGAAAAGGAGAAAATAATTCTTGGAATACGACCTAACCATATAGAAATATTAAATGAGAGACTTGATAATTGTTTTGAAATAAGCATTGTTCATATGGAATATTTAGGTTCTCATTATGCTATACAATTTTTAGTAAATGGAACTATAGTTTCTGCTACAGTAAGCCCTGAAGTATTAGAGAAAAATGCCAGGTTCTATGGCAGGTTTAACCTTCAAAGAATCTATTTATTTAACAAAGAAAGCGGTGAAAGAATATGAATAAAATAGTAGCTCATAGAGGTTGGTCAAGCAGAGCACCGGAAAACACAATGTCATCTATAGAACTTGCCCTAAGAGATGCTAAAGTAGATATGATAGAAATAGATGTTCAGCTAACTAAGGATGAAGAAATTGTTGTAATACATGACTTCAATATAGACAGAACTTCTAATGGAAAAGGATATATAAAAGAGCTAGAATATAAGGAATTAAAAACATTGGATTTTGGAAGATGGTTTTCTAAAGACTATAAAAACGAAAGAATACCCAGACTGGAAGAAGTATTATCGTTAATAGGAGGTAAAAAAGAATTAGTAATAGAGATTAAAGATATTAGCGGAGAAAATAAAATATTGGATAGACTATATGATATATTAAAAAAATTTAAATATATAGATAATATATACTTAAAATCATTTAATCATGAGTTAATCCGTTCTTTTAAACAATATGACAACAACCTAATTAAAACTGGGCTTCTATTTGTTGGGCTGCCTACTTTAATACTTGAGCAGATTAAATTTACTAATTGCAGTTTTATATCTATCCAGTATCAATCTATTAATCCTAAATTAATAAGGGATTTGAAGGCAAATAGTATAGATATAATGGCTTGGACGGTTGATAATAGAGAAGATATACAAAAAATAAAAAGTTTAAGCAATGATATAGCTATAATAACTAATTATCCTGACAGAAGTTTTTAAATGAATATTCTTTTTAATCAAGACGAATTTACTTTTGAACAGAAGTAAGTTCGTCTTGAATGTTAAATTATACAAATCCAAAACATCTTTTAATAATCCTAAAACACTCCTCTATTTCCCAACGTCTATTATTAATCTTTATAATTTCTAAAGTATCATCTTATTAATTAGTACATACAGCATAAAAACTATCCAAAAATTCTTCATTTTTTAATAATATACTTCTTTTTAGCGATTTTTTTATTATTTAACTGTCGAGGATTCGAGATACGTCATCAGCTATTGATTTTCTCGGCATTGTCCGATATAATAAAAGAACAACAGAGAAAGTTAGTAGCTATGATGGGGAAAAGTAAGCTTGGTTCTTTTTTTAGAGAGCCGGCGGCAGGTGTAAGCCGGTAAAAGACTTTGCCTAATTCCGCCCCGAAGCTGCATCTTTGAAAAGGTGCCGGAATTTTATATGATTCCGTTAGATGAATTAAGTATATATAAGGGTGGCAACGCGAGTCCTCTCGCCCCTTTAGGGGTGTGAGGACTTTAATATTTTCTATTTAAATTGAAATGATATATAGTAAAAACTTGTAGCATAGGAGGTAAAAATATGCTTGATGTAAAGTTCGTAAGACAAAATCCGGATATAGTTAGGAGGTCACTTCAAAATCGAAGAACTGAAGCGGACCTTGACAGATTTTTAAAACTTGATGAAGAACGCCGAAATCTTCTGTTTGAAGTGGAAAAGTTAAAGAACCTGAGAAACTCAGAATCGGAAGAAATTGCACGTAAAAAGAAAGCTAAAGAGCCTACTGATGAGCTTATTGCTCGCATGAAAGAGGTATCCCAGCAGATTAAAGAAATGGATGAGAAGATAAATGAGGTAGAAAATAGTCTTGAAGAAATTCTGCTTACAATACCAAATATACCGGATGATTCAGTGCCTATAGGAGAAAGTGATGCGGATAATGTCGAAGTTAGAAGATGGGGTGAGCCGACTAAATTTGATTTTGAGCCTAAACCTCATTGGGACATTGGCAAAGATTTGGATATTTTAGATTTTGAGCGTGCAAGGAAAATTACCGGTTCAAGGTTTACTGTTTACAAGGGAGCAGGTGCTAGGCTTGAAAGAGCACTGATTAATTTTATGCTCGACTTGCATACACAAAAGCATAATTACAAGGAAATACTCCCACCATTCATAGTAAATCGTGACAGCATGACCGGTACCGGCCAATTGCCAAAGTTCGAGGAGGACGCTTTTAAGCTTGCTAACAATAATGATTATTTTTTAATACCCACTGCAGAAGTGCCTGTGACTAATTTACACAGAGATGAAATCCTGTCGAAAGATGATTTGCCTATATACTATGTGGCTTACAGCGGATGTTTTAGAGCTGAAGCAGGTTCGGCGGGAAGAGATACTCGAGGCCTTATAAGGCAGCACCAATTTAATAAAGTGGAACTGGTAAAGTTTACAGATGTGCAAAGCTCAATGCAAGAACTGGAAAAGCTGACAGCCGATGCTGAAGAAGTTCTCAAACTTTTAGGTCTGCCTTATCGCGTAGTAGTTTTAAGCACGGGAGATTTAGGATTTTCATCCGCAAAAACCTACGATATAGAAGTTTGGATGCCAAGCTATAATCGGTATGTAGAGATATCCTCCTGCAGCAACTTTAAAGATTTCCAGGCTCGGCGGGCAAGAATCCAGTACCGACCGGAAAAAGGAGCAAAACCTGTATATGTACACACATTAAATGGTTCGGGTCTTGCAATAGGAAGGACTACAGCAGCTATACTTGAAAACTATCAGCAATCTGACGGCTCTGTAATAATTCCTGAAGTCTTGCATGAATATATGGGAGGATTAAATAAAATAGAGATATAATGCCTAATTCATCCAATAACGTTGGTAAAGAATTTTAAGCGGCTCAATTGTAGAATTTGAGCCGCTTTTTGAATATGATAATATAAGTTTTTGTTTTTAAATAAAGAGGAGTGATTTGCATGGAGAAATCTTTGCAATTTGATAAAGACAGAGAAAATTTTTACAAAAACCTCTTTAAAGAAAAGAATATGAATATAAAAGATGAGGCGGAAATCTATGCAGAATATATCAAAAAATTTACCTGGGTTAAAAGCTGATTGCAGTTACAATAAAAGGGGAGCAGTTTCCTTGTTTATAACGATTAATCCCAGCTGATGTTGCTTTTTCGATCATAACTTAGTCCATTATAATAATGGCTGCAAATTTATATCTTACTTGAGGTAAAATAGTAAAGGCGGGGTTCAACCCCACTTTTTATTTGTAATTGGAATACCACGGGCTGTGCCTGCAGTTCTAAAAAGCTTACAGCTATGAGTAGAAAAAATAATCCCTTTAGCAGAACATTCAACTTAAGGCTCTGCCTGTAAATGCCCTTATAGGGAAAGAGAAAACCACCCGTTAAACGGGTGGTTTTGATTACATCAAAAATAAAACAGCTACAATTGTGGATACAATCAGACCGGTCATAACCGGTATAAGATTCTTTCTTGCCAAATCCAGCACAGGTACGCCTACAATACCTGCTACAGCTATAAGGGAACTCCAGGCTACAATAGTTCCGCCGCCAGACCAGATATTGCCCATTTGGCCTATAGCCGCCAGAGCAGATGCTACCTTGACATTTCCACTTGCCATTGCACCTGCCAAGGTCCCTGACATAGGTAAACCGGAAAAACCAGAGCCGTCCAAACCGCCGATAATGCCTAGAACTAGCATACCGAAGGCAGAAAGAAAGCCTTCTGGAGGAATAGACTGCGCAATTATTTTTCCGATATCAAAAAGAAACCCGGGAGCTCCTTCTCCTAAGATACTAGCAACAACTTCAGGATTGCCAAGAAAGAAGAATCCTGCTATAGGTAAAATTTGCCCCATTACTTTAAATGCAAAAACCAATCCATCGGTTAAATAATCAGCTATTACATCAAGACTCTTTACACCTTCCACGAGAATGGTTGCTATAGTCATGATTAAAACAGCAGTACCACCGAGAAGTGCTGAAGCGTCGCCGCCTTTTATATCGAAGCGGAACATGGCATATATGACGCCGATTAATGCAATAACAGTCAGCCACATCAGGAAGGGAGCATAAGCCTCGCCACGATGCTCCTCACCTTTCATTTTCATTTCCGGTCTTGTCTCATTTACAGCCGCTGTTTCTCGTTTGCCTTCTTTTTGGAATAGTGCTATTTCATCTCTCATCATGTAATAAGCCACTACAATGGCAACTATACCTGTGACAAGAGAAAGAATAGCACCGTAACCTGTCACGATTGAAACCGGGATACCGGCAGCCTTAGCCGAAAGACCAGGCGCACCCTGAATAACCATATCACCGGAAAGGGCCATACCCTGTCCTGCTAAAGCCATAGCTACTGCTCCTGCCATAGGTGGTAGACCTACTTCAATAGCAGCCGGTACCAATAAAGCACCTATTAAAGGAACGGCTGGGGTTGGCCAGAAAAAAAGAGATATAGCATATGTTGCAACAACAAGAACAATATAACTTACCGCAGGTGAAACCATCAACTTCTTCATAGGAGCTACCAGCATTTCATCAGCTCCGGTTATACTAATAGATTTTAGCATTGCAAACATCAAACCAATAATTAAGAAAATACTTCCTAATTCGACTAGAGCAGCTATTTGAGCATTAAAAACTGCTGTAACGGCCCCCACCAGACTTCCTTTATAAATAAGTGCAATCAAAAAAGTAGAAACAATACATGGGATGAGAACATTGCGACGAAATAACATAGCTGCTACAACAGCAATGGTACCCAAAGCATAAATCCAATGAGCAAGAGTCACGTTAAATCCTCCAGTTCTTTTAAGAATTTGCGTTACGTGAAAAAATAATGGAAAAACTACTTACAGCTAAAAAAATTACCACCTCCTCATCAATGATGAGTGACTAGCTATTTCTATACTAATTCGACAGAAAAAATAAAAATCCTCCTTATAAAACAGAAGTATTAAAAAAAAGAAAATGTTTTCAATGATAATAATAATCATATCAAAAAATTAATCTTCGCCAATATGCGGTAAAAACCTTCTGCTAAATATTATGAGCTATATGGCAAAATCTATTCTTTATAATGAGTTATTTTTAAATATTGATACATATAAAAGAGCATTTTTAGGGTGCTGTTATGAAAACTGATGATAGATTTGTAATAATAAAAGCCATATACATAAGCATATAAGACGATTTTGTCATAAAATTAATGCATGGCTTTAGAGGTCTTATGCATTATATAGAGGCGGCAAAACTAATAACGGTATCAATGGTTTGGCCGATGATTTTCAGCTTAGTAATTCATTGTTTTGTCAAGCAAAACATCCCATCTCTTATAGGTAACATTTTACTAGAATAAATATATGTTATATTATCATTACTTGACATATGTCCATAATAATGATAATATAAAATCAAAAGTAATGAACATATGTCTATAAAATTTTAAAGGAGGTGAATTTATGCCTAGAGGAGATGGAACTGGTCCTGCCGGATACGGTCCTATGACCGGCCGCAGCAGAGGATTTTGTGCTGGCTTTTCAGTGCCTGGTTTCCTCAATCCAATTGGAAGAGGATTCGCGGGTAGAGGTAGAGGCTATAGGCATCAGTTTTATGCAACAGGTCTGCCTTTTTGGGCAAGGGAAGCCAACCCTTTTAAATTTGCTCCGGCTTATAACGCAAAGTATAGTCAAGAAAGCGAAGCCGAGGCTCTTTTACGGGAGGCAAACTTCTTAAAACAAGAACTTAAAGCCATAGAGGACAGGCTAAATCAATTAAAAGCGACAGAAAAAGAAAATCCCACTGATGATTAGCAAGATTGAAATCGGACAAATTATATTTGTTGGGTGGCCTTATACCACCCAACGATTCTTTTTGCAAGATCTGGTCTAAGCATATTATTTTACTGAAAATGAGCTATTAATTATAATAAAAAGTAATCAGAAGTATTGAAAAATACTACTTGATTTAAGGAGGAGGAATAACCTTGAAAGTAGCTGTAACTTCTGTTGGCAAAGATTTGGATTCTATGATTGATGAAAGGTTTGGGCGTTCAAGTTATTTTATTATTGTTGATACTGATTCTGATGAATTTGAGGTATCTGAGAACGAGGGATTAAGCAGTGCTCACGGCACAGGTGTCCAGGCAGCTCAGTTTATAGTGGAAAAAGGTATTCAAGCCATAATAACCGGAAACATAGGGCCAAATGCTATAAAAGTCCTAAAAGAATCAGGCATAGATGTATTTACTGCAAATTCCATGACTGTAAGACAAGCTCTAGCAAATTTTTCAGAAGGTAAACTTGAGAAGATTTCCGGCAGCACTACAGGACAGCATAATAAATAGAACTAAAAAATTTATATATTATCAAAACGGAAAACCCTAAATATTTCGATGACATATAAATAAAAGGAACCGTACTTAATTATTTACTAATTATTTAATGGTGGTGAGATTATGATTGTTGCGGTTGCAAGCGGTAAGGGGGGCACCGGAAAAACAACGATAGCAACGAATCTGGCTGCTTCTTTAAAAGATACACTATCTGTGCAGCTTTTGGATTGCGATACGGAAGAGCCTAATGTGCATTTGTTCATTGATCATGAGATAAGCCACAGTGAGGATGTTATGCTTGCCGTTCCTACTATAGACTACGATAAGTGCACTCATTGTGGTATATGTGTTCAAAAATGTGCCTTTAATGCACTGGCAGATATTAAAGTAAAGCTTTTAGTCTTTGAAGAACTCTGTCACGGCTGTGGCGGCTGCGTGCTGCTTTGTCCTGTCGGAGCTATTGCAGAAACTGACCGAAAAATTGGGAGTGTAAAGAGCGGCCATGCCTTCGGCATGAGCTTTATATATGGGATATTGGAAGTTGGAGCGGTTTTAGCTCCACCGGTAATTAAGAAGGTAAAGGCACATATCAAAAACAATACTGCCGTTATAATTGATGCACCGCCAGGCACATCCTGTCCTATGATAAATGCAGTATCAGGAGCAGATTATTGTATATTGGTCACAGAACCGACGCCTTTTGGATTAAGTGACCTTAAACTTGCTCTGAAGGTTGTCCGGGAACTTGAAATCCCATTCGGTGTTATTATAAATCGGGTGGGGATGGAATATCCCGATATGGAAAACTATTTTTCAAAGGAAGATGTCCCAGTTTTAATGAAGATACCCTTTGACCGGCGATATGCTGCATGCTATGCCGAAGGGAAATTACTTACAGAAGAATTTCCTGAGCTCAGAGAAGAATTCAAAAACTTGTGGGATGCCATAGAAAGACAGGTGAAGGCATGAAGGAATTGGTGATAATCAGCGGAAAAGGCGGAACAGGGAAAACCATTGTTACAGCTTCACTGGCAGCTCTTTTAAAAAAATCGGTTTTAACCGATTGCGATGTGGATGCGGCTGATTTATATCTGATTTTAAAACCCGAGATAAAGCAAACTTTTGAATTTTGGGTGAGCAAGAAGGCCCGTATTAATCTTACAAAATGTACCAGATGTGGGAAATGTGTAGAGGTTTGCCGTTTTGATGCTATAACTAATTACAAAGTGAACGAGCATTTTTGTGAAGGCTGCCAAGTGTGCTATAACATTTGTCCTGAAAAGGCCATAGACTTAATTGATAACCTTTCAGGCCATTGGTATATTTCAGATACCCGATATGGGCCGATGATTTTTGCAAAACTGGGTATTGCTGAAGAAAACTCAGGGAAGTTGGTGACTGCTGTCAGAAAAGCTGCTAAAGAAATTGCCGAAAGAAAAGGATATGACCATATAATAACCGATGGGCCTCCAGGAATAGGATGCCCGGTTATCTCGACTTTATCAGGAGCTGATACGGCTTTAGTTATAACGGAACCTACAGTTTCGGGCAAACATGATCTTGACAGAGTAATCAGGCTTTCAAAGAATTTCAAGGTAAAAGTAAAAGTCATTATTAATAAATATGACCTTTCCCTTAGAAAGAGTTTTGAAATCGAAAAATACTGTAATAATATAGGTATTGAAGTTATAGGTAAAATTCCATTTGATGAGGACGTAGTAAAATCTATTGCTAAGGAAACTCCATTGGTAGAATTTTCTCGAGGTCCCGCAGCTAAGGCGTTGGCAGATATAGCGAAAAGGCTTATTGACATATGTTCATTACAGTAGTAAAATACCTTTAGAATTAGAGTGAGAGGAGTGTGAGCGTGGCAAGACCACCTAAATGGCGTCATGTGGAGTTTATACCTGATATAACATATTTTAAGCCTGCCGGAGTGCCTTTACGACAGTTGGATGAAGTGGTTTTAACGGTAGAAGAGCTTGAAGCATTAAGGTTAAAAGACCTAGAGGGCCTTGAACAGGAACCCTGTGCCGAAAGAATGAATATCTCCCGGCCGACTTTTATCCGAATTATAAATTCAGCTCGCACAAAAGTTGCCGAAGCACTTGTTAAAGGTAAAGCCATTCGAATCGAAGGCGGAACATATCAATTTGTCAGGCCTTTAAAATGCTGGGATTGCGGAAATGAATGGAGTCAACCACAGGACGAAACCAGCAAGGAATGCCCTAATTGCCACAGCACTAACTGGGCGCCCAAAAGGATGCAGAGAGGTCGATGCCATGGGCATAACCGGCAAGATATACCGGATTAAAGCAAGAATTTCAAATATTTTTCTCAGAATGAAAGGGTGTATTTGGTGAAACAACAGGAAGGCAATGAAAGCAATAAAGAACAAACAATCAAAAAAGAGCCTCAAGAAGCATCAGCAGCGGGATTAAACCGCATAAAAAAAGTAATAGCTGTTATGAGCGGAAAAGGTGGCGTAGGCAAATCAACAGTGACAGGTCTTTTAGCAGTAAGCCTCAAAAAACAGGGTTACAGTGTGGGCATAATGGATGCGGACATAACAGGCCCAAGTATTCCTCGCATGTTCGGTATAAACAAAAGACCTGAAAATCTGGAATTTGGGCTTATGCCGGCAGAAAGCTCAACAGGTATCCGTATTATGTCTTTAAATCTTCTGCTGGAAAACGAGGATGATCCGGTTATTTGGCGAGGACCTTTGATAGGCAACGCCATACAGCAGTTTTGGAATGATGTAGTGTGGGGCGATTTGGACTACCTGTTGGTGGATCTGCCGCCTGGAACAAGTGATGCGCCTCTAACCGTAATGCAGTCACTGCCCGTGGACGGCCTTATCGTCGTTTCATCACCACAGGAATTAGTGGGCATGGTAGTCAAGAAAGCTGTTAAAATGGCAAATATGATGGATATTAGAGTAATCGGCCTCATTGAAAACTATAGTTATATGGTTTGTCCCAAGTGTAAAGAAAAAATAGAGGTATTCGGCAAGAGCCGGGGCGAAGAGGGAGCAAAAGAAGCAAATGTCCCTTATCTAGGTTCACTGCCTATTGACTATAAGTTAGCCAAGTTTTGTGATGAAGGTCGAATAGAAGAGTATGAAAGCCCACAATTTCTAGGAACCAATTTTTAGAATTTTTAGGGACGGTTCCAAATTATTCACAAGAGGTTAAATCCGATGTCATTCTTCAAGGAATATCATACAAATATAAGAAATGCCAAGAAAAAAGAAGAATGATAAAGTGAATTACCAAGATATAGAAAAAGGAGGAATTAATTACTTATGAAAATAGCCATACCTACGGATAAAGGTCAAGTTTCCGCCCATTTCGGGCATTGTGAAGAGTTTACCATATATGATGTAGATGAAAGTGAAAAAAAGGTGAACTCAAAAGAGTGTATTACTAACCCAGGCCATCAACCCGGATTTTTACCGAGATTTTTAGCAAAACAAGGTATTAACTGTATAATTGCCGGAGGCATGGGATTAAAAGCCAAGCAGCTCTTTGACCAAAATAACATACAAACCATAACCGGTGCTGCAGGTATAGTTGATGAAGTAATACAGGATTATCTAGAAGGAAACCTTATCAGCAACGAAAGCTATTGTGACCACCATGAATAATTAGGGACGGTTCCAAATTATTCATTGACAGCTGTTCCTGGAAAGTGTTACAATAACAATACATCTGATGTTTCGGCGGCTTCCGATGCGGAAGATGAAAAAGTCCATAACTTCCTGATTGCAAGGAATTTCTGAGCAAAAAGGTGAAGGACCGAGTAAAAGCATGTTTATATATTAAATGCAAAAATACCTTCGACTTTTTGTCGAGGGTTTTATTTTTATGAAGGTGGAGGTAAGCTGTGGACAAAAGAATTGGTGTTGTAGGTATTGTTGTTGAAGATTTAGAAAGTGCTAATGCAGTCAACTCCATACTGCATGAGTATGCGCAAATTATTGTAGGTAGAATGGGGATTCCTTATAGGGAAAAAGGTGTTTCAGTGATATCACTTATTGTGGATGGCACTTCAGATGAAATTAGTGCCATGACAGGAAAACTTGGTAAAATCAAGGCTGTTTCTGTAAAATCCGCAATGACTAAAAAGGCCTAACATTTAACAGAAAATTGCTTTCTATAGTGAAATCAAAATTTAAATAAGGGGGTTTTATGAATATGGATAAAGATACTCTTAAACCTTTTAGCATTAGATGGCTTACTAGAACTGCCATACTTTTGGCAATAACACTGGCTTTTCAAATGCTGGGCTTTCCTCAGATGGTAACCGGTCCTGCCGTAAATGCCATGCTGCTTATTTCCGGAACATATGTGGGTATAGTCGGGGCGGTAATCATCGGCATGCTAACACCGCTTATTGCCTTTGTCAGAGGTATTTTAGCACCGCCGCTGGCACCTATGATTCCGTTTATTATGCTGGGGAATGCTGTATTAGTGATTGTATATGTGGCAGCTCGCTCTAAATTAGGTAAGGGCTATGCGGGTACTGCTATCGGTCTTATTATAGGTGCAATAGTTAAGTTTTTAGTGCTCTCATCTGCAGTTAGATTTATTGTAAGTGTACCACCTCCCGTAGCCAAGGCCATGCAGATACCTCAGCTGTATACGGCATTACTAGGCGGCGTGGTTGCATTTATAGTAGAAAAAATTTTAGATGCAGCTATTAAGCAAAACAGCTGATAGATAAATAAAATACAAAGATAAATTAGATTAAGGAAGGACGATAAGTTCCTCCTTTTTTTTATGTGGCTAGGTTCGCTGTTGATTACAATATAGGTTATAATAGAATAGGCTATTATAGTAAATAACTGCTGGCTCAGTACGACGTCCGAGCATCTGCCCGTAACCATCTTAATAGGTAATTTAAAACTTGTCATCGGCTTTCATATAATTTGCTTGGATATAGTGGACCGCTTGGCAGTTGAAAAGAGGGGATGTATTATGGGAAAAATAAGAACTCCGGAACCGGTAACACCGGTAGCCAGTGTCTTTGCATCAGATAAGGAACTGTTTGAACCGGTAAAAGAGGCTTTGACCAAGCGACTTGGACCGTGTGTTTATGCTAGCGCAGTGCTGCCGTTTAATCATACAGACTATTATACTGATGAAATGGGAGATGGGCTGAAGCGCCAGATTTTTGCTTTTGCCAAGCTGATTGACCCAGATAAACTTTCCGATCTTAAGCAGTGGTCGAATTTGCTTGAACAAGACTGTGCAATAGATGGCAAACGTCGAGTAAACATTGATACAGGTTATATTAGCCTAGCAAAGCTAGTATTAGCCAGCACTAAAGATCATAGCCATCGCTTATACTTGGGCGGGGGAATCTATGGAGAGGTTACACTGCGTTTTGTAGATGGCAATTTTAAACCATGGCAATGGACTTACCCGGATTACGCTAGCACAGAGTACCGAAGAATCTTTGAGGATATTCGCAAGCTCCACAGTAAGAAACTTCGCCTTTGTTAATAATACTTATACAAATTCTTTTCAACTTCTAAAAACAAGGTGGCCGATATGAATTATAAGTTATTTTTTATCATGATCATCATATTGTCAATAGTAGTATATGGCTGCGGGAGCTATAATAATCAAGCAGTAAAAGACCAAGACCACATCATTGACCAAGATGCTGATATTGTTGATCCGTTGAAAAAACAAATCGCACAGATGACTATAGATGAAAAAATTGGTCAGATGGTCATGGTAGGTCTTAAAGGATATGAAAACGACCAATATTCTCAGGAAATGATAGAGAAATACAAAGTTGGAGGATTCATATTTTTTGAACGAAATATAAGGGATGCCTATCAGACATTGACTCTCATAAACTCATTAAAGGAAGCAAATAAAGAAAACGCAATTCCACTTTTCATTGCCGTTGATGAGGAAGGCGGAAGGGTCACCCGGATGCCGGAGGAATTTATAAAACTGCCTGCAAGCAGGGCTATCGGCAAAATAAACAGTGAAGATTTTGCCTTTGAGATTGGAAGCATTATAGGTCAACAATTAAAGTCTCTAGGCTTTAATATGAATTTTGCACCGGTTTTAGATATAGACAGCAATCCGGCAAATCCTGTCATAGGCGATAGGTCTTTTAGCTCTAATGAGCAAACAGTCAGCAAACTAGGTACTGCTACCATGAAAGGAATCCAAACCAATGTAATCTCAGCAGTCAAACACTTTCCCGGCCATGGAGATACATCGACAGATTCTCATATAGGACTGCCTGTTGTAAATTGTGATTTAGAAAGGCTTAAAAGTTTTGAATTTGTGCCTTTTGCCAGTGCCATAGAAAACGGTGCGGATATGGTGATGGTGGCACATATATTACTACCTGAGATTGATGAAGAAAACCCCGCTACGCTTTCAAAAAGTATAATAACCAATATTTTAAGATCTGAAATGAAATTTGACAAAGTCGTAATTACTGACGATATGACGATGGGGGCAATAACGGAAAATTTCGACATAGATGATGCAGCAGTGAAATCAATAATGGCGGGTGCGGATATTATCCTTGTGTGTCATGATCATGAAAAGCAGGTAAAAGTCTTGGAGGCATTAAAACAGGCGGCGATAGATGGGATTATTACCGAAGATGAGCTTGATATGCATATATACAGGATATTAAAGCTAAAACAAAAATACAATTTAAACGATGAAAAGATAGAGTCAGTGGATGTAGAAAAGATAAATGAAAAAATCAGAGATATTTTAGGTAGGTATTTTTAACGAAGCTGTCTTTCTGAGCAAAGCGAAGAATCTGGGGGAAGCTCCTTCAGGCAAAGCCTTCAGGATGATAACAAACTGGAACTTTTGCAGTGAGGACAATAATATTGCTTCTGGCATTCATAGCAATGGCTTTACCTAGTAATCAATATTGCATAAGTTTCCATCAAAATCCAGGGAACTTATTCTTTTTATTTCCGTCTAAAAAAGTAGAAATAAAAATTTTCAAAGGAGATGATTGCAATATGAAATTTAAAAAAATACTTGCAGGATTATTATCTGCCACAATAATTTTTTCATTAGGAACGTCCTTGGCTCTAAATCAGGAAGACGCACTAAATGAGAATACAGCCGGGCAAATTACAACAACAAGCGCCGAACCGAATGAGCAACAAAAAATACGTTATAAGGCTTTTACCGGAATTGTTAAAGAGATAAGAGAACGTGAAGGCATGGAAGACTCAAAACTGGTATCGATAGAAAGTAAAGACGGGAATCCGGCTGATATTGTTATAACTAGCGACACATATATCCTAGAGGATGCTGAAATTTCAATAGGAGACACAATTACTGCATACTATGATGCCACAAGGCCCATGATTATGATTTACCCTCCACAGTATAGCGCTGAAGTGGTAGTAGTTGAAAGCTCTGAGCGAAATGTTAAGTTTGATATTTTTAATGAGGGTTTAGTAAGCTCTGATAACCAGTTAAAGCTTAATATTTCTGATGAAACCGAGATTTTCCTACAAGATGGAACGACCTATGAAGGTGAGCTTACAGGCAAAAGACTTATAGTAATTTACGGGTCAGCTACGAAGAGTATTCCTGCACAAACGACTCCATATCAAATAATAGTATTATTTGATATGGAAGAAGAGAAACCAGGAGAAGTAGCAGTTGAGGAAAAACAAGCATATGATGTCTCAACAATGGAAATCATTGTAGAAAACAAAAAAATAGAAGCACCTGCAGCGTATGAAAGCAATCAAGGTGTTGTTATGGTTCCACTGAGGGCTATTGCTGAAGCACTGGGATATGAAGTAGTGTGGAATAATGAAACACAAAGCGTTATGGTGGGCAAAGATATATTTCTAACAATAGGCAAGGATGGATATGCTGTAGGAGAAGATATTATAAAGCTAGGAGCTGCACCGGAGCTCACAGAGGAAAGGACTTTTGTGCCCTTAAGTTTCTTTAAGAATGTAATGAAAATGAACAATGCTTATGTATTTGAAGGGCAGATAGTAATAGATAATGAAGAGGTTATGCAATAACACCAATGCGTAAAGCCCCGGATAAAATTAAAGCCATGCATTGATACAGTAACAAAACTATCCTATATGCATGGCTTTAATTTATATAAATAAAGTTATACAAAAACTTATTATTCTACAGTTTCAAAGATTTAAAGCTTGACTTCCTTTTGCAGTAATGGTTAAGGTCTTTATCGGGGTAGCGCCGTTTGCTACCGGGCAGCCTGCACATTGTCTGCACTCACCATTACAAGCTGTATTCAATACTTCTTCTTTAAGATAACCCATTACCTTAAGTTGATCTATTATGTGAGAGGCCATACTCCTATCTATTTTAAGCTCGTTTGCAAGCTGCGAAAGAGAATAAACCCGCATTTTACTGATTTGCCTTAAGACTTCCAGCAACATTTTTTTCACCACACAATTCTTTTGCTATTTCAGTTGATTTTGACTGACCGCCGTATCAAATTCATATCCTAGTTTTAGCTAAATCCTAAAAGTCTGCCGATTTGAAACACTAGAACTGCTCCGAGCCAGCCTACTAAAAATGTATAAACTACCGTAAACAATGTCCACTTCCACGAATTTGTTTCTCTTCTTACGGTACCTATAACAGCTGCACAGGGTGTATAAAGCAATGTCATAATCATAAAGGCAAAAGCACTTAAGGGAGTAAAGGCCTGCTGAATGGATGCTACCAGCTCGGCGCCTTCTTCTACACCTGCATATACCATACCGAGTGTTGCGACCACAGCTTCTTTTGCAACAATTCCTGCAAAAAGCCCCACAGACGCCTGCCATGTGCCAAATCCTGCCGGCTTGAAAATGGGAGATATAAAGGAACCGATTCTACCTAAAATGCTAGCTTGACTGTAAGGTTCTACACCATAAGGCAATATAGATAATACCCAAAGCATCGTAACTACGGCAAATATAACTGTTCCAGCCCGCTTTAAAAATCCTCCGACTTTATCCCACATGTGTATCAACACACCTTTTACCGTAGGCATGCGATACGGCGGAAGCTCCATAATAAAATATGAAGTCTCGCCATTAAACAAAGTTTTACTGAAAAGCTTTCCCATTAATATAGCGACGATAAATCCTGTAGCATAAAGGATAAATAATACTGTGCCTCCATGATTGGGGAAAAATGCTGCAATAAACACCAAATATATGGGCAACCTAGCACCACAGGATATAAAGGGATTGATTAGTATTGCTATCATTCTATCCTTTTTACTGTCAAGGGTTCTTGTAGACATAATTCCCGGAACATTACAACCTACACCAATCAGCATTGATATAAAGGTTTTGCCGTGAAGGCCTAATGCTCTCATTATCCTGTCCATTACGTAAGCGGCTCTTGCCATGTAACCGCTGTCCTCAAGTATTCCAAGAAAAATGTATAGCACCATAATTAGAGGAACAAATTCCAGAACCGCACCAATTCCACCAAAGATACCATCAGTTACAAAAGATACCAACATATCTGGAGCATTGATGCCTTCAAGCCATGCCGCTACATTTTCGCCCAAGGCTTCCAATAAAAATGCTACACTGCCGCCTAAGATATCTTCGCCAATGATAAAAGTCAGCTGATAAATGCTAAACATTATCAAAGCAAATATAGGCAGTCCAAACCATTTATGTGTTAATACTTTATCTATTTTGTCGGATGTTGTCTTGATTTGCTGCTTTGGCTTTATTATGCTGCCGCTAACAACATCTTTGATAAATTCATACCGTTTGTCAACAATTGCCATTTCAGGCTCAATCCCTAAAGACTTTGTTAAATCATTTATATAAGCGGCAGCCTTATCTGAAATATGCGGTGCTTGTTTACTTGCATAGTCAAGTATATATTTATCGTTTTCAAGAAGCTTTAATGCCACCCAGTCAGCAGGGTAATCATTGATACTGGCACTTTGTTTTATTATTTGTGCTAAAGATGCAACCGCTTCATCAATCTTGCGGCCGTACGTAATCTTTACGGGTTCTGCCGCATTTTTCTTTATAGCTTCCGATATTATTGACTTCAAATCATCAATGCCTTTTTGTCGTGATGCAATCATAGGAACAATGGGTACACCTAATTGTCTTTGAAGGGAATCTACATCAATTTTAATTCCCCTTTCTTGGGCCTCATCCATCATATTAAGGGCTATTACGACATTAGCACCCATCTCCAAAAGCTGAACAGTAAGATATAGGTTTCTTTCGATATTTGTTGCATCAACTACACTTACAACCAAATCCGGCTTATCTTTTAATATAAAATCCCTAGCCACTATCTCATCTTCCGAATAAGCTCCTAAGCTATATGTGCCGGGCAAGTCTACAATATTATATTGATTGCCGCCAAATCGCAACCTTCCCTCTTTCTTTTCTACAGTAACCCCGGGCCAATTTCCAACATGCTGATTGGCTCCGGTGAGAGCATTAAAGATGGTAGTCTTGCCGCAATTGGGATTGCCGGCCAATGCTACAGTAAACATATAAATCCCTCCTAATGATTGAGAATGATTCTCAATGAATTTTAAAAAAAATAAAAACTAAAGCTTAATCAATTATCAATTGTATCTAACAATATCTTAAAGGCCATGCCTCTAGCAACTGCAATCCTGCTGCCGTTTAAACCGACCACTACGGGTCCGGCGTCATTTTTGACAACTTCGATCTCCTGACCCTTATTTAATCCCATTTCAAAAAGACGCTTAGAAACTTCTCGGCCACCGCAGATATCATAAATCCTTCCGCGGGTTCCTTCAGAAAAGAACACCAAAGGCTGAGTCATAAAATTACTCGACCTCCTTTTCCACCAAAATGCTTTGTGCTTCATTCTTTCTAAGCGTAAGTTTATACCCTCTTACCAGAATTTCAATAGGATCACCCAGAGGTGCCCTGCCTTCTACCGATATTTCTAAACCAGGAACTATCCCCATATCCATCAACCTTCTCTTGATACTTCCGTCTGAAATATCTTTAACCTTTACTGTTTGACCTATAGGAATATTGTCTAGACTTATAGTCATTAGGATACCCCCTTGAGCATTATTCTTAATTGAAAGATAACGAAAATCATTTTCAAGTACAGAATACCATTCAACACAGAAAATGTCAATAAGCTGGATGATAGGAAATTTACCTGAAGATAATGAAGAATTAACCGCAACTTCTTTAACTTTTACTTTGAAAATGATTCTTTCTTACAAAAATATGCTTCTGAATATAAATAGTTTTACTGTAAATATATTTTGGGAAACAATTAACAAAAAAGCTTTCGGCTATCCCGAAAGCTTTTGGTTTCACATGGAGCTGATGGCCGGATTTGAACCGGCGGCCTGCGCATTACGAGTGCGCTGCTCTACCACTGAGCCACATCAGCCTGCTTTTCTATTTTACAATGTTTAATCCTGTAAGTCAACAACTTGCAAAAACAAGTGCCCTTGACCAACTGAAGGCAAAGTCAAGGGCGTATGGCTGTCATCATTTGGCAATTATCTTGAAGGCCGAAAATAAAGCAAATCCGAATTTGCTAAATAAATAATGTTATACCTGCATTTTCATTTCTTGATATATATGTGGCCACACCGCCGAGCTCAACGCCGTCAATGAGCTCTTCCTGTTTTATACCCATCAGGTCCATGCTCATAGTGCAGGCGACAAATTTTACGCCTAAATCCATAGCGGATTTTATCATTGTGTTGATATCATCGACATTTTTACTTTTCATGATATTTTTAATCATAACAGGTCCCATGCCCAGCATATTCATGTTTGAAAGCGGCATCTTTTCTGCACCCCTAGGCATCATAAAGCCAAACATTTTTTCAATGAAGTTCTTTTTCACTTTAACAGGCTTATCTTTTCTCAGCGCATTAAGGCCCCAAAATGTAGAAAATACTGTTACATTCTTACCCTGCATTGCCGCCCCTTGAGCAATAATCATAGCAGCAAGAGCCTTATCAAGATTACCGCTGAATAGTACAATTGTTGCATTTTCCTGGGTGCTTGTCGGGGCTGATAAAGGGCAGCGGTTGTCTTTATTGCCCTTTTGTATCTGAGCAATATATTTACCATTATCGTGAGTCAGTGAAATAAGTTTATGCCCGTTTGTGCTGCACCAGTTTTCAATATCTGCCGCAAAACCGTAATCGGTAGCAATAACCTTGATTTGCTCACCCTCTTGAGCCTCTTTTATGGCATTATATACGGCAAAAAGTGGGCCGGGGCATTGCAGTCCCGTAGCATCGATTTCCTTTACAATTTGTGATGGTTTCGATATATTAGCCAAGATACTATCCGGTCCGATATTCCCGGCATTTTTGATGACATATTTTGCTCCCTTATAGGTTAAGTAACCGCCGGAAAGATTATACACATTTTTAAATCCGTTGGCTTTTAATATCCTAATTGCAATATATGCCCTCAAGCCTACCTGGCAGTTAACGTAAATCGGGATATCTTTGGATATCGTAATTTCATCAATCCTGTTTCTCAGCTCATCAAGTTCAATATTTACAGCGCCTTCTATATGTCCTGCATCAAATTCAAGGGGCGTCCTTACGTCTAGAAGATAGCCGCCATTTTTTACGATATCATCAATTTCATTCCAGTGAACCACATCATACACGCCATCTGCTACATTACAGGCAATATAGCCTAAAATATTTACAGGGTCTTTGGCCGATGAATAAGGAGGGGCATAACAAAGTTCAAGGCCTGCTAAATCGCGGATTGTGCCGCCGAGTTTTATGGTGGTAGCAATTACATCTATTCGCTTTTCAGTGCCTTCTCTGCCAACAGCCTGTGCTCCATATATTTTGCCGCTATCTGGGTCAAATAAAAGTTTCATGGCGATTAGAGATGAGCCAGGGTAATAAGTAGCATGGTTTGCAGGGTGGGCATGTACAGCTTTGTATTTTAATCCTTTGGCTTTTAACTGGCGCTCATTATTTCCAGTTGAAGCTACTGTCAGGTTAAATACTTTAAGGACTGAACTTGCCAGTGCACCGGGATAAGCTGCATCCAGACCGTTTATATGGTCTGCGGCAAGGCGTCCCTGACGATTGGCAGGGCCTGCCAGAGGTACTGCTGTTTCATTTCCAGTAACGTAGTCTGTTATTTGAGCCACATCGCCTATAGCGTATATATCTTCGATGACTTGACCGGTTTGAGCATCTATGGTTTGAAGCTGTTTTGTAGTTAATATATGTCCTTTCTTTCCCAAAGCAAGGCCGCAGGACTTGGCCAGAGGGTTTTCAGGAACAGTTCCCCTTGAAGCAAAATCCATAGGAGCATATTCCAAGCAGGGAAGCTCCGGAACAACACCTATTGACAATATAATCATGTCTGTATCAATTTCCTTGCTACTTTCAAGAATAATTTTTTTTCCTTTATCCCTAAAACCGGCCACACCATCTTCCAAAATCAGGTCAACACCATTTGCATTAAGCTCTCGATGGGCAAGCTGTGCCATTTCAAAATCTAGGGGCGCCAAAACCTGGTTGAGTTTTTCAACTAAAGTAACCTTTATGCCTTGTTCTGTCAGATTTTCAGCCATTTCAATACCGATAAAACCACCGCCGATAACTACTGCACGATCTGGCTTGTTTTCCTCTATAAATTTTTTGATATCATCTGCATCGGGGATGTTTCTAAGTACAAACAAATTCGCAGCATCATCTATGCCGTCAATGTTGGGCCTCAGCGGCTTTGCACCAGGAGATAAAATTAATATGTCGTAGCTTTCCATATAGGTTTCTCCGGTTTTCACATTTCGCACTTTCACAGTTTTATTTTCCCTGTCAATACTAATGACTTCACTAAAATTGCGTATATCAAGATTGAAGCGTTTGGACATTCCTTCTATTGTCTGCACTAAAAGTTTATTCCTATCCGAAATAACGCCGCCAATATAGTAGGGAAGCCCGCAGTTAGCAAAGGAGATATATTCACCACGCTCGAAAATTATTATTTTATCTTCTTCGCTTAACCTCCTAAGTCTTGCAGCAGCAGTAGCACCGCCAGCAACGCCGCCTACTATCAATATTTTTCTCAAAGCAATTACCTCCCTTAAATTATTTTAAAACACAGTTATCGAAGATAGATACAATTAGTTTCTTAATATCATCATTGGCTATTTTGTAATAAACTTCATTGCCGGATCGTTCTTTTTTTACAATTCCGGCAGATTTAAGCTTTGAAAGATGCTGAGAAATGCCGGATTGGGACACATCTAGGCACTTTTCCATATATGAAACATTACAGCTGCCTTTTTCTATCAATCCATGGACAATACAAAGTCTTACAGGATGCGACAGCGCCTTTAAAACCTCTGCAATTTTTGCAAATCTATCCATATCAATATCCATTTGTGCACTCCCTCACAAATTAGTATATTTATATATTATAATATTCTAATATACTTGTCAATCTAATCATTAAAATAACCGGAAAAAATAATTCTATCATAATCCGTTTTATAGGTCAACTATTGTGATATTATAGTAATATAGGAATTTTGCGTTATTTAGTACAGGGGTTAGGGGGGCAAGGCGTGGCAAGACGTTCAAATCAAAAATTAAAGATACTTTACCTTTTGAAGATACTATGGGAAAACACTGATGAGGAAAATGCCATGACGCTAAAAGATATTATAGCTGAGCTAGATAGATATGGTATTCCTTCCGAAAGAAAGTCCATTTACGATGACATTGACACATTACGTTTTTTTGGTGTTGATGTAGTTTCCAGAAGGGCTAGGACCACAGAATATTTTATAGCAAGTAGAATTTTCGAATTGCCTGAATTAAAGCTACTTGTAGATGCTGTCCAATGTTCAAAATTTATTACTTATAAAAAAAGCGAAGAACTTATAAAGAAGATTTCAAGCTTTACAAGCAGACACAGGGCAAAACTGCTTCAACGTCAAGTGTATGTAGCAGATAGAGTAAAAACAGTAAACGAAAACATCTACTACAATGTGGATAGGATTTATCTGGCAATTGCTCAGGACAAGCAAATTTCATTTCGGTATTTTGAGTACACCATAGATAAAGAAAAGAAATTCCGCAAGAATGGCAAAAAATATATAACCAGCCCTTATGCTCTGTCATGGGACAATGAAAACTACTATCTAATAACCTTCTCTGAAAAGTACCAGGACTTTACACATTACCGAGTTGATAAAATGAGCGATATCGAAATTATCGAACAGCCCAGAATAGTCCTGCCGAATAATGAGAAATTTAATATAGCTGAGTACTCAAAGAAAGTTTTTTATATGTTTGGCGGGGAGGAGAAAACTGTAGAAATGCAGTTTGACAACTCTTTAGTCAATGTAGTAATTGACCGTTTCGGCCAGAATGTATATTTGGGAAAAGCCGACGAAAGCAGCTTTATAATGAGGGCTGAAGTAATAGTTAGTCCTACCTTTTTCTCATGGGTTTTCCAGTTCTGTGATAAAGTAAAAATAATAAATCCTAAAGAAGTGGCTCAGAAGTATAAAGAATATTTAAATGAAACATTAAGTCGATATTAATCAAAATACAATACTTTCAAAATGGGATATCTTATATTTTAATTGAAAATAATACAAATTTAAAAATTAGCAGAAAAGAAGGAGATTACTATAAGAGTATAGAATATAATATTATGTATAGTAAAATATATTTGGAAATATGCATAATCAGAACTAACAGCAATGAGAATAGAGGGCTAATATAAACCAATATACCAGAATCAATTTTATATCAAAAAAAAGGGGGGATTAGCTTTACATGGTTCATATTTACTAACTTTGAAAGGAGGTCGAAAATTCAAGTCATCAAAAAAAGACCCTGCTGCATGTGATATTTATTAAATATCGTTTATCGTTGAAAGGGGAGTTTAGTTTGGCGAGTAAAAGAATAAGATACTGGGTAAGTTTAATTCTCGTTTTTACATTCGTAATAGGGCTTACCTTTCCGGCAGTGGCAACAAGTGCTAAGGCCGCCGCTGGATTAACTGACATCAGTGATCATTGGGCTAAAGATAAAATAGCCCAATGGGTTCAAAAAGGTCTTGTAAGCGGATATACTGACGGGACCTTTAAGCCGGATAAGAGCATAACCAGGGCAGAGTTTATGACCTTGGTGAATAAAGTCCTTGGCTTTAGCGAAAAAGCCGCTATAGAATTTTCTGATGTTACACCTACAGATTGGTTCTATGAAGAAATAGGAAAAGCTGTGAAGGCAGGATACATATCCGGTTACCAGGACGGCACCGTAAAGCCAAACAGGGAAATAAGCCGTCAAGAAGCCGCAGTAGCCCTTTGTAAGGCCTTAAATCTAGAAATCCAAGGCGATGTCACTGAATTTACCGATAAAGATGCCATTCCTAACTGGAGCAGGCCATATATCGGTACATTGGCAGCTAAAGGCTACATGGGGGGATACCCCGATGGAAGCTTTAAGGCAGAAAGACACATCACCAGGGCCGAAACGGTTACAATGCTGGATAAAGTATTAGAAACCCTTCAGATATCCTACGATGTGTCAGGCGTTTATGGGCCTGAAGAAGGCATTGAAACTATATCTCAAGACGTTGCCGTTAATGTCCCAGGGGTAACCTTGAGAAATATGATTATAGAAGGCAACTTGTATTTGAACGAAGGCATTGGCGAAGGAGATGCTACCTTAGACAATGTCACAGTTAAGGGGATAACCACAGTCCGTGGGGGCGGAAAAGACAGCATCCATCTTGTCAACTTTACATGTAAGGAAATAGAAGTCATAAAAGTTGGCGGGAAGGTCAGAATAGTTGCTTCAGGCAATACAAAAGTCGGTGAACTAAAGCTGGAATCCGGTGCTCATATCCAAGGTAATGGGATTGCATCTGTCACCGTACTCAAGTCTGGAGAAGATGTTATCCTAGACGGAGCATTCGAAAATGTTATCATAGAAGCCAAAGCAAAGATAGAAGTCTTGAAAGGCACAATCATCAACAATCTGAAAGTAAATAGTAAATCAGATATAAATCTTGCCGATGGAGCAACCGTAAAAGACCTAACCATTGAAGCTCCGGCTACAATCACCGGCAAAGGCACTATCGAAGCGGCAAAAATCAATGCTGATGGTGCAAAGCTAGAAACTGAGCCGAAGAAGGTAGAACTTGCTAAAGGCGTTACCGTAGAGATTGCC
Organism: Tepidanaerobacter acetatoxydans; assembly: GCA_022840405.1. Classification (GTDB taxonomy): domain Bacteria; phylum Bacillota; class Thermosediminibacteria; order Thermosediminibacterales; family Tepidanaerobacteraceae; genus Tepidanaerobacter; species Tepidanaerobacter acetatoxydans_A. The sequence goes on along the minus strand of JALHJR010000028.1, from coordinate 729 downwards.
GGCAAAGAAGTCAAAGAAGACAAGACCTCGTCTAAAAGCGGCGGAGGTGGCGGTGGAGGCGGTACCGATAAACCGACAATAATAAAAGTACAATCAGTTTCTTTAGACAAGTCATCAGTAACTCTTGCGGTTTATGAATCAGTCTACTATCAAAACTCAGTAACTCTTACTGCTACCATAGAACCAGATAATGCTACTAATAAAAAGGTAACTTGGAAATCCAGTAATAATGGTGTTGCCACTGTTGCAGGCAATGGCCTAAATGCTACAGTTAACGCTGTGAGCGAAGGCCGGGCAACTATCACGGTTACTACTGATGATGGAGGTAAGACCGCTGAGTGTAACGTGACAGTGGTTAAAAGTGAAACATCAGTTATTCCTGTAAGTGCTATTAGTGTGGAAGGTGTTGCTAAGGTTGGAGAAACACTGACAGCAAAAGTAACACCAGAAAAGGCAACAGTCACATATAAGTGGATGAGGGCTGATGCTGAAGATGGTGAATATGTTGCCATTGCAGGAGCAACAGATAAGACTTATACGCTTTCTGAGGCTGATGCAGGTAAGTGGATTAAGGTTGAAGTAAAGGGAACTGGGAACTATACAGGAACTAAATCAAAGGTAGTTGGGCCGGTAGAAGAAGTTGAAGAGCCTATTGAAACCATCGAAGCGATCATAGATTACAACGCAGTTTGGAACGAATCCAGAGGCACCTGGTATATCAAGGTAACC
>JALHJR010000027.1:0-32188 GCA_022840405.1 Tepidanaerobacter acetatoxydans | reverse complement strand
TATAGCACCCATAGCTATTGAACCAGGGCTTAGGTTTGCTATTCGTGAGGGCGGCAGAACCGTAGGAGCCGGTGTGGTAACTGAGATAATTGAAAAATAAGTATGACAATTCATAAATCCGAACGTAAGGAGGGACATAAATGGCCCATCAAAAGATAAGAATACGTCTGAAGGCTTTTGACCACGGGATACTCGATCAATCGGCCAAGAAAATCATAGAAACGGCTAAAAGAACCGGGGCCAAAGTATCGGGGCCTATACCTTTACCCACGGACCGGAGTATCGTAACCATACTTCGGGCTCCACACAAGTATAAGGATGCCCGGGAGCAGTTCGAGTCCAGAACCCATAAAAGACTGATAGATATAAAACAACCAAACCAGAAAACTGTCGATGCACTTATGAGGCTGGATTTACCGGCAGGAGTCGATATTGAGATAAAGCTGTAGTAACGGGAGGTGATTTTGATGATTTCAAAAGCCATTTTAGGTAAGAAACTAGGCATGACTCAAATTTTTAGTGATACGGGTGAGGCTTTACCTGTAACCTTAGTGGAAGCAGGGCCGTGCCTTGTAGTTCAAAAGAAAACTGTGAATAATGATGGCTATAGTGCAATTAAAGTAGGCTATGAAGATATTAAAGAGAATAGATTAAACAAACCGCAAAAAGGCCAATTTGCAAAAAATCAATTGACATTTAAACGCTATATGAGAGAATTCAGGATTCAAGATGCAGATAAGTACAATGTCGGCGATGAAATAAAGGTAGATATCTTCCAGCCGGGAGAGAAAGTTGACGTGACCGGCATATCAAAGGGTAAAGGCTTTGCAGGCGGAATAAAACGCTGGAATTTTAAGCGCGGTCCCATGGCTCACGGTTCCATGTATCATCGCAGACCGGGTTCCGGAGGTGCTACTGACCCTGCCAGAGTATTTAAAGGAAATAAGAGGCCGGGACACTTAGGAGCAGAAAAGTCTACTGTACAGAACCTTGAAGTAGTGAAAGTGGATCCGGAGAAAAATTTATTGATGATAAAGGGCTCTGTACCCGGACCTAAAAAATCGCTGCTTTTTATTAAGAATACCGTAAAGAGCGGAAAATAATCATGAAAGGAGGAGCCCAATGCCAAAAGTAACTTTATTTAATATGGCTGGAGAGCAGATAGACGAAATTGAGCTTTCCGATGATGTATTTGGCGTTGAAGTTCGGCCGGATATTATGCACCGAGCAGTAGTCAACTATTTAGCAAACCAGAGGCAGGGAACTGCAAACACCTTGACTCGAGCCGAAGTGGCCGGCGGCGGACGAAAACCCTGGCGGCAGAAAGGCACTGGAAGGGCACGGCACGGCAGCATAAGATCACCTTTGTGGAGAAAGGGTGGTGTTATTTTTGGGCCAAAGCCTCGTTCGTTTAAATCAACTATGCCTAAGAAACTTAAGAGGCTTGCATTAAAATCAGCTCTTAGTGCCAAGGTTATTGAAAATGAACTAATTTTAATAGATAGTCTGTCAATGGAAGCACCTAAAACAAAAGAAATGGTTTCAATTTTAAAGAACCTAAATGCAGATAAAAAATCCCTTATAGTAATAGCTGCAAAAGACGAAAATATAGAAAAATCTGCACGCAATCTCCCCTCAGTCAAGACAACATATGTTAATACTTTAAACACATATGATATACTCAATCATGACAATCTGATTATGACAAAAGAGGCAGCTGAGCTGGTGGAGGAGGTGTATGCAGGATGAGGAATCCGCATGACATCATTATTCGTCCCTGGATTACAGAAAAAACCATGGATATGCAGCAGCAGAGAAAATATGTATTTGTCGTTGACAGGAAAGCGAACAAAACTGAAATAAAAAATGCTTTAGAATCAATTTTCGGGGTAAAGGTTGCTAAGGTTAACACTATAAATGTAAGAGGAAAAGTTAAACGAATGGGTAGATTTGAAGGTAAACGACCGGATTGGAAAAAGGCCATAGTAACCTTAACCGATGACAGTAAAACTATAGAATTCTTTGAAGCTATATAGTTTTATTGCAATAATGGGTTTGATTTGATACAGAGAAGGAGGGAATAATGTGGCTACAAAAAAGTTTAAGCCTACAACGCCGGGACGCAGATTTATGAGTGTTTCATCCTTTGAGGAAATTAGCAAAAAGGAGCCTGAGCGGTCTTTGGTAGAAATCTTAAAGAATAAAGCGGGCCGTAACATGCAGGGCAGAGAAACTATAAGACATCGCGGCGGTGGCCACAAGCGTAAATATAGGATTATTGATTTTAAAAGGGATAAAGATGGTGTACCGGCTAAAGTTGCAGCTATAGAATATGATCCGAATCGCACTGCATATATAGCACTTTTGCATTACGCCGATGGCGAAAAGCGGTATATTTTAGCACCGGCAGGCCTTTCTGTCGGGGACACGGTTCAATCGGGTGAAAATGCAGATATTAAACCGGGCAATGCTCTTAAATTAGCAAACATACCAGTAGGTACTACAGTTCATAACATTGAACTTATTCCGGGCAAGGGCGGCCAAATGGTAAGATCTGCCGGCACATCAGCACAGCTTATGGCTAGAGAGGGCGGCATGGCAACATTAAGACTGCCTTCGGGCGAGATGCGGATGGTGCCGGAAATCTGCCGAGCTACAATCGGCCAGGTTGGAAATATCGAACATGAAAATATTTCTATTGGTAAGGCAGGCAGGTCGCGTTGGATGAATAAAAGACCCCATGTTCGCGGTGTGGTTATGAATCCTGTAGACCATCCGCATGGCGGTGGCGAAGGAAAATCGCCTATTGGGCGGAAAAGTCCTGTTACACCTTGGGGCAAGCCAACTCTTGGATATAAAACCAGGAAAAAGAATAAGGCATCGGATAAATATATTGTCAAACGCCGCAAGTAGAAGGGAGGTAAATTCATGAGTCGTTCAACAAAAAAAGGGCCCTTCGTTGAGAAAAAACTTTTAGCTAAAATTAGCGAAATGAATCAGAAAAGGGAAAAGAAAGTTGTCAAGACCTGGTCTAGGGCTTCTACTATATTTCCTGAGATGGTTGGTCATACTATAGCAGTTCATGATGGCAGAAAGCATGTGCCTGTTTATATAACCGAAGACATGGTAGGCCATAAATTGGGAGAATTTGCACCTACAAGGACTTTCAAAGGGCATGGGGCCCATACTGAAAAATCCACAGCACTTAAATAAATTGTTCAAGATACTTTAAAGTTATGATAAACCTTGTAAAGGAGGTATATAAGTTGGAAGCAAGGGCACAGGCCAGATATGTGAGAATTGCACCCAGAAAGGTGAGAGTCGTTTTAGACCTCATTCGAGGAAAGCAATTGGAAGAAGCCTTGAATGTATTAAGATTTACACCTAAAGCAGCTTCTCGACCGTTGGAAAAATTATTGCGTTCAGCTGCAGCGAATGCTGAAAATAACTTTGATATGAATATGGATGCCCTGTATGTTGCCGAATGCTATGCTGACCAGGGACCCATCTTAAAAAGATTTCGTCCAAGAGCTCAGGGCAGGGCAGCCTCTATACACAAAAAGACCAGCCATATTACTATAGTTCTTAAGGAAAAGGAGGGATAGAATTTGGGACAAAAAATACACCCACATGGGTTAAGGGTTGGAATAATTAAAGATTGGGATTCAAGATGGTATTCAAAAAAAGATTTTTCCGACCAGCTTTTAGAAGACTTTAAAATCAGAGAATATATAAAGAAAAAGCTGTTTACGTCCGGCATATCCAAAATTGAAATAGAGCGAGCTGCAAACCGCATAAGAATAACAATTAATACCGCAAAACCCGGAATGGTTATCGGCAGAGGCGGCAGCGGTGTTGATGAACTAAAAAGAGAACTGGAAAAGATGACAGATAAGCAGGTTTCAATAAACGTAATTGAAATTAAAAATCCTGATATTGATGCTCAGCTTGTAGCGGAAAATATTGCTTCACAATTGGAGCGGCGTATATCCTTTAGAAGGGCCATGAAACAATCAATATCTAGAGCTTTAAAATCCGGAGCAGAAGGTATTAAAACCATGGTAAGCGGTAGGCTCGGCGGCACAGAAATCGCAAGGTCTGAGATGTATCATGAAGGAACGATACCACTGCAAACGCTAAGAGCAGATATAGATTACGGTTTTGCAGAAGCTCATACGACTTACGGTAGAATTGGTGTTAAAGTTTGGATATATAAAGGTGAAGTCCTTCCGGTGAAACAGAAACAAAATCCCGAGGAAGGGGGAGAAACAAACAATGTTGATGCCGAAGCGGGTCAAGTTTAGAAAACAGCAGCGTGGGAAAATCAAAGGCAACGCACACAAAGGCAATCAGGTAACATATGGCGAATACGGTCTTCAAGCATTAGAGCCTGCATGGATAACCAGTCAGCAAATAGAAGCCGCCCGTGTAGCTATGACTCGATATATTAAAAGAGGTGGTAAAGTCTGGATAAAGATATTTCCAGATAAGCCAGTAACCAAAAAGCCAGCAGAAACACGTATGGGAAGCGGTAAAGGTTCTCCGGAAATGTGGGTGGCAGTGGTTAAACCGGGTCGTATTATGTTTGAGCTGGCCGGAGTTTCGGAAGAAGTAGCGAAGGAGGCCATGACTCTCGCCTCCCACAAGTTGCCTATAAAAACGAAAATAGTAAAACGCTTAGAATTGGGCGGTGATTTAAATGAAGCTTAAGCAGATTCGTGACCTTACTGATCAAGAATTGCTGCAAAAGGAAAAGGACTTAAAGGGCGAACTGTTTAACCTCCGGTTTCAGGCAGCCACCGGTCAGCTTGATAACCCCATGAGGATTCGTGAAGTTAGGAAGACCATAGCACGGATAAAAACAGTCCTCACGGAAAGACAAAATGAAAAGCTAAAGCTTGGCAGCCAAAAGTGATATAAGAAGGAGGGATATGCATGGCCGAACGAAAAAATCAGAGAAAGGTCCGCACGGGAGTTGTGGTCAGCGATAAAATGGATAAGACCATAACTGTTGCTGTGGAAAGGTTAATGAGACACCCGCTTTATGGAAAAACCATAAAGAGGACCAAAAAATTCAAGGCTCATGATGAAAACAATGAGTGCAAAGTGGGCGATGTTGTAACCATCATGGAAACAAGACCCCTTAGCCGTGATAAGCGCTGGAGACTGGTTAAGATCGTAAGGAAAGCCCAGTAGAGAAGGGAGGTTTTTTGCATGATACAAGTTCAAACAAGACTCAATGTAGCTGATAACACAGGTGCTAAGGAATTGATGTGCATAAAAGTTTTAGGCGGTTCAGGGCGTAAGTTTGCCAATATAGGGGATGTGATTGTTGCCTCAGTTAAAAGTGCAACACCCGACGGCGTTGTTAAAAAGGGAGACGTTGTTAAGGCTGTTATTGTTAGAACAAAAAAGGGTTTACAGCGTCGTGACGGTTCGTATATTAGATTTGACGAAAATGCCGCAGTTATCATAAGCGATGATAAAAACCCCCGCGGAACACGTATTTTTGGACCCGTAGCTAGGGAGCTTCGTGAAAAGGACTATATGAAGATTATATCTTTAGCTCCGGAAGTGTTGTAACCCTGAGTAATTTTTCCAATCGGAAAAACATGAAGTTGCTTTACGAGGAGGTGTGTTTCTTGGAAAAGGTTCATATAAAAAAAGGTGATACCGTTTGCGTTCTTTCAGGAAAAGACAAAGGTAAAAAGGGCAAGGTTATAAAAGTTTTCCCTAGGAAAAAGAAAGCCATAGTAGAAGGCGTTAACATGGCAACTAAACATCAAAAACCTACGGCTAATATGCCGCAAGGTGGAATTATAGGGGTGGAATTGCCTATTTACACCTCTAAACTAATGATAGTTTGTAGCAAATGCAATAAACCTACTCGAGTGGGTCATACAATACTTGCCGATGGGTCAAAGGTTCGTGTGTGTAAAAAATGTAAAGAGGTTTTGGATAGATAGACAGGAAGGGAGGTAGCATTATGTCTAGGTTAAAAGATAAATACTTAAACGAAGTTGTACCTGCTTTGATGCAAAAGTTTAATTATAAAAACATCATGGAAGTACCCCGAATAGAAAAGGTTATTATAAATATGGGTATTAATGATGCTCGGGAAAACGCAAAGGCAATTGAAGCAGCTACCGGAGATTTGACGCAAATTACAGGCCAAAGACCCGTAGTCACAAAAGCTCGTAAATCTATAGCGGCTTTTAAGTTGCGTGAGGGTATGCCCGTAGGAGCTAAGGTTACACTTAGAGCAGAAAAAATGTATGATTTCTTAGATAAACTCTTTAATATAAACCTTCCTAGAGTAAGAGATTTTAAGGGAGTATCTCCCGATGCGTTTGACGGTAGGGGAAATTATACTTTAGGTATTAAGGAGCAGCTAATTTTTCCTGAGATCGATTATGATAAGATAGATCGCGTCAGAGGCATGGATGTAACTATTGTTACTACGGCAAAAACCGATGAAGAGGCCCGGGAACTTTTGAAAAATCTTGGTATGCCCTTTGCATAGAAGGAAGGAGGAAAAGACTTGGCCAAAAAATCTTTAATTGCTAGGCAAAAAAGAGAAGCGAAGTTTTCAACGCGTAAGTACAATCGGTGCAAGATTTGTGGTAGGCCTCATGCATATTTACGCAAATATGGCGTATGTCGTATATGTTTTAGAGAGCTTGCTCATCGCGGCGAGATACCAGGTGTAAAAAAAGCTAGCTGGTGAGCATAAGTCGAAATGAAGGGAGGTTATTTCATTGGCTATGACAGATGTTATCGCAGATATGTTAACCCGCATTCGAAATGCTAGTGATGTGGGTCACCCTGAAGTAGAGGTTCCCTGTTCAAATATGAAGAAGGCCATAGCTCAGACTCTACAGGATGAAGGATATATAAAGGGTTTTGAGATTATCGATGATGGCAAGCAGGGGATTATAAAAATTTATCTTAAGTATGGTCCGAACAAAGAAAAAGTTATTACAGGCATCAAACGGATATCAAAGCCAGGCCTTAGAATATATGCAAATAAGAATGAAATTCCTCAGGTTATGGGTGGTATGGGAACAGTAATTCTTTCTACATCTAAAGGTATTATGACAGATAAAGAGGCACGAAAAGAGCAAATCGGCGGCGAGGTAATCTGCTACGTATGGTAGATATGACTAGGAGGTGAAGATATGTCCAGAATTGGCAAAATGCCGGTTGATATTCCTCAAGGAGTTGACGTAACTGTTGAGGGCAACCAGATTACAGTTAAAGGTCCCAAAGGCAGTTTGAGCCGAAAGTTTCACAAAGATATGATTGTTAAAGCGGAAAATTCCAAGGTAATTGTTGAAAGACCATCGGAGGAAAAGCATCATAAGGCTTTGCATGGTTTAACCCGTGCATTAATAAACAATATGGTGGCAGGGGTTGTAGGAGGCTTTGAAAAGAGGCTTGTTCTTGAAGGTGTAGGCTACAGAGCGGCAAAGCAAGGCAACAAGCTGGTTTTAACCGTTGGATATTCTCATCCCGTGGAATTTAACCCGCCAAAAGATATTGAGTTTGAAGTGCCGGCACCAAATAGAATTATAGTTAAGGGCATTGATAAGGATTTGGTGGGCCAAATTGCAGCAAATATAAGAGCTGTTAGAGAGCCTGAACCTTATAAAGGCAAAGGTATTCGATACGAAAATGAAATTGTACGGCGAAAAGAAGGCAAGACCGGAGCAAAATAAGCTATAGGGAGGGATAACCATGTTAAAAAAGGAATCTCGCAACATTGCCCGGAAGAGAAGGCATCTTAGAGTTCGCAAAAAAACCTTTGGCACAAGTGAAAGACCACGCTTATGTGTTTACAAAAGCGAAAAACATATATATGCACAAATTATCAACGATGAAGAAGGCAACACCTTAGTGGCAGCATCAACACTTGATCCTGCTATTAAAGAAAGCGTGACCGGTGCAAATATAGAATCAGCCAAACTAGTTGGAGATCTTATTGCCAAGAAAGCCTTAGAAAAAGGCATAAACGCTGTGGCCTTTGACCGGAGCGGTTATATATATCATGGTCGGATAAAAGCCCTGGCCGATGCTGCCCGGGAAGCCGGATTAGATTTTTAGAAGGGAGGCAAAACTTTGCAACATAGGAATAGGAATGTCGAAGAAAGTGAATTTGTAGAAAAGATTGTTTCCATAAACCGAGTGGCCAAAGTCGTAAAGGGAGGCAAGAACTTCCGCTTTGCCGTGCTTGTAGTTGTTGGAAACAAGAAAGGCAAGGTTGGCGTAGGTACAGGAAAAGCACAAGAAATCCCTGAGGCTATTCGCAAAGGCATAGAAGATGCAAAAAAGAATTTAATAGATGTTCCGATACTTAACGGAACTATTCCTCATGAAAGCGTTGGAATTTTTGGAGCCGGTAAAGTACTCCTAAAACCGGCGCCTGAAGGAACCGGAGTTATCGCAGGAGGACCTGTCAGGGCTGTTGTTGAACTGGCTGGGATTACAGATATTGTAAGTAAATCTTTAGGTTCTGCTAATGCTAGAAATATGGTAAATGCAACAATAGTGGCATTGAAGCAGCTAAAAAGGGCTGAAGAAGTAGCAAAACTTCGCAACAAGACTGTGGAAGAAATACTAGGATAGTTAAGAAAAGAGGAGGTGCAGCCAATGAGATTGCATGATCTTTCTCCCGCTGAAGGTTCTAAGAAAAAATCCAAAAGAGTAGGTAGAGGAATGAGCTCAGGCCACGGCAAGACTTCCACAAGAGGTCATAAAGGCCAAAATGCTCGCAGCGGTGGTGGTGTTCGCCCGGGATTCGAGGGTGGTCAGATGCCTCTTTACAGGCGTCTTCCTAAGAGGGGTTTTACAAATATATTCAAAAAAGAATTTGCAGTAGTAAACGTTGAGGATTTAAATATTTTCGAAGAAAATACAAAAGTTACCCCTGAGCTCTTAATCGAAAAGGGCATCATCAAGAAAGTTAAAGATGGAATTAAGATTCTCGGTGAAGGCGATTTAAAAGTTAAATTAGATGTTGAAGCAAATGCTTTTTCAAAATCAGCGCAAGAAAAGATAGAGGCGGTCGGTGGAAAGGCTGAGGTGATTTAAAATGCTGAATGCCTTGAGAAATGCCTGGAAGATACCGGATTTAAGAAAGCGGATTAAATTTACTGCATTGATGTTGATGCTGTTTAGAGTAGGAACTTTTGTGCCGGTGCCTCGTATGGATCCAAATGTAGTCCGAGCTATGATTGAAAAGGGTGCTCTGCTTGGCTTTTTTGATATAATCTCAGGCGGTGCATTCAAACAATTTTCAGTCTTTGCCATGAGTATCACGCCATATATTAATGCCTCCATTATTATACAGCTTTTGACTATTGTTATTCCAAAGTGGGAGGAGCTTGCAAAGGAGGGAGAAGCAGGGCGCAAGGTCCTTGCTCAATATACGCGGTATGGTACTGTGATTTTGGGTTTGATCCAGGCCACAGGCCTCTCAATCGGCTTTAGAAGTGCCATGAAGCCCGGCATTCTCAGCAACGTTGTTGTGATACTAAGCCTGACGGCAGGAACGGCATTTTTAATGTGGTTAGGCGAACAAATTACCGATAAAGGCATAGGAAACGGTATATCACTGCTAATATTTGCTGGTATTGTATCACGATTGCCGGCCAGTGTTTTGCAAGTTTATTCTTTATTAAAAGTAGGAACTTTAAATATCTTTATGCTGGCCATATTTGCCATATTAGGAGTGGTGGTAATTGTAGCGGTTATAGCTGTGCAGGAAGCTGAACGGAGAGTGCCGGTACAATATGCTAAGCGGGTTGTTGGCAGAAAAGTATACGGAGGTCAATCAACCCATATACCAATCAAAGTTAACGCTGCTGGTGTTATACCTGTAATATTTGCCATGTCAATATTAATGTTTCCCAGCACTTTGGCCGGATTTTTTCCGAACAACAAAATAATGATAAGTATTGCTGAGTTTTTAAGCCCCAGCGGATGGCTATATGCAGTGCTGTATGCATTATGTATAGTATTTTTCACATACTTTTACACTGCTATTACATTTAATCCCGTAGAAGTGGCAGATAATATGAAAAAATATGGTGGATTTATACCGGGTCTAAGGCCGGGAAGACCCACGGCAGAATATATAAGCCGTATAATGAACAGGATAACCCTGGTAGGAGCAATATTTTTGGCGGCAATTGCCTTACTACCGTATTTTATGACCGCAGTATCAGGAGTAAATATTTCCTTTGGAGGTACAGCCCTCTTGATTGTGGTTGGCGTTGCCTTGGAGACTACGAAGGCCATCGAAGCCCAAATGCTCATGAGGCACTATCAAGGATTTTTAAAATAGGAGTGAGCAAAGGTGAGAATAGTTTTGCTGGGTCCGCCGGGAGCAGGTAAAGGTACACAAGCAAGTAAAATAGTCGGTAAGTTTGGCATACCTCATATTTCTACAGGAGATATATTAAGAAAAGCCATTACAGACAAAACTGTGTTAGGTAAGCAAGCCGACGAATACATTAAAAAAGGGCTTTTAGTACCTGATGATCTTGTAATAGCCATGGTAAAATCTAGGCTTGATATGAATGATTGCGGGAATGGATTTTTATTGGATGGATTTCCGCGAACTGTAAGTCAGGCGGAAAGCTTGGATGAGTATATGCAGAAAAAAGACATTCAACTAGATGCGGTTTTGAACATAGAAGTGGATAAAGACGTGCTCATCGAAAGATTTACCGGCAGACGGGTGTGCGAGCAGTGCGGCACAACCTATAACGTAAAATTTAGTCCGCCTAAGGAGTCGGGAGTTTGCGATAAATGCAGAGGGAAACTTATTATTCGCGAGGATGATAAGCCAGAAACGGTTAAAAAGCGTTTAGAAGTATACGAAACATCAGCTGCTCCGCTTATTGATTACTACAAACGTAAAAATTTGTTGGTAAATATAGACGGATCCAGGTCAATTGATGATGTTTTCCAAGATATTGTAGATCATCTAAAAAAGGTGAATTAAGGTCATGATTATAATTAAGTCACAGCGGGAACTTGAGCTTATGAGAAAGGCCGGCAAGATTACGGCACTTGCATTAGAAGAAATTGCAAAACATATAAAACCCGGAATCGCTACTTTGGAACTTAATAAAATTGCCGAGGAATTTATTCTAAGCCACAACGCCATTCCAACCTTTAAAGGGTATCAGGGTTTTCCAGCGGCTATATGTACTTCGGTAAATGAAGAGGTAGTACATGGAATACCTGGATTAAAAACCCTTAAAGATGGTGATATTATTAGTGTGGATGTTGGCGCAGAATTTGAGGGTTATAATGGCGATGCGGCACGTACTTTTCCTGTAGGGAATGTAAAAGGCGATGCTATGCACCTGATAGAAGTTACCAAGCAAAGCTTTTTTGAAGGTATTGCTTATGCGAAACCGGGATATAGGCTTTCGGATATATCAAATGCGGTGCAAAGATATGTAGAATCTCATAATTTTTCAGTGGTTAGAGATTACGTAGGCCATGGTATTGGTCGTAAGATGCATGAGGATCCGCAGATACCGAACTTCGGCCCACCGGGAAAAGGGCCTAGGTTAAGGCGGGCAATGACCTTAGCTATAGAGCCCATGGTAAATATGGGAGGATATGAAGTATGTACACTGGAAAATAATTGGACAGTAGTGACAAAAGACGGCAGTCTTTCGGCTCACTATGAAAATACCATAGCAATAACCGATGGTGAGCCTGAAATATTGACTATGATTTAGGTAGGTGTTTATATGCCGCAACTTATGTTGGGACAACTGGCGAAATCTATTGCTGGTCGTGACAAGGGGCGGTTTATGGTAGTGATAGATATTATTGACGATGATTATGTTTATGTTGTGGATGGGGATTTGCGCAGGGTAGAAAACCCCAAAAAGAAAAAAATAAAGCATTTAAAGCTGCTAAATAAACGTATAGACTTTATAGCAGAAAAATGCAGCAATAAACGTAAAATTTATAATGAAGAAGTAAAAAAAGCCCTGAAAGAACTGTCAGATACAAACCTTGATGGCGAAGTATCTGAGCAGATATGAGGAGGCGTGTGCGACCTTGTCTAAGGAAGATGTTATTGAAGTTGAAGGTACCGTTTTAGAACCACTTCCAAACGCAATGTTTCGGGTAGAATTGAAAAACGGGCATGTAATCTTAGCCCATGTTTCGGGAAAAATCCGTATGAACTATATAAGGATTTTGCCGGGAGATAGGGTTACCGTGGAGTTATCTCCGTATGATCTCACCCGAGGCCGCATTAAGTACCGCTTCAAGTAGAAAACGGCAAAAGGAGGAAATCCTATGAAGGTAAGACCTTCGGTTAAGAAGATATGCGAAAAATGCAAGATAATTAAACGTAGAGGCAGAGTAATGGTTATATGTGAAAACCCAAAACACAAGCAAAAACAGGGCTAAACAAAAGGAGGTGTGACAAGTGGCAAGAATCGCCGGTGTTGATTTGCCAAGAGAAAAACGTGTAGAAGTAGCACTGACATATATATATGGCATTGGAAATACAAAAGCTAAGCAAATTCTAAAAGAAGCTGACGTGAATCCAGATACTCGAGTTAAAGACTTAACAGAGCGGGAAATTACAAAGCTAAGGGACATCATTGAAAAGCGTCATAAGGTTGAAGGTGACCTTAGAAGAGAAGTATCTCTCAACATTAAGCGGCTTACGGAGATCGGCTGCTATAGAGGCATTCGCCATCGCAGGGGGCTGCCGGTCAGAGGGCAAAGGACCAGAACCAATGCCAGAACGCGCAAAGGCCCTAATAAAGCCGTAGGCGCAAAACGTAAGTAAAAACATCCGGAGGTGAAAAACTATGGCAAAACCTGCAAGAAGGCGCAAAGAAAAAAAACGTATTGAAAAAGGAACTGCACATATACATTCAACTTTTAATAATACCATAGTTACCATTGCCGATGAGGCTGGCAGACCAGTAACATGGGCCAGTGCCGGGTCTGTAGGATTTAAAGGATCCCGTAAGGGCACACCCTTTGCGGCTCAAATGGCTGCGGAATCAGCGGCAAAGCAGGCTATGGAATATGGCATGAGATCTGTAGAGGTTTTTGTTAAAGGTCCGGGCGGCGGCAGAGAAGCGGCTATTCGTTCGCTGCAGGCTGCAGGGCTTGAAGTTAACATGATTAAAGATATAACCCCAATTCCTCATAATGGCTGCAGACCACCTAAGAGAAGAAGGGTTTAATATATGGAGGTGTATAAACGAGATGGCAAGATATAAAGATGCGGTTTGTCGTCTATGCCGCAGAGAGGGCATGAAGCTATATCTAAAAGGTGACCGCTGCTATTCCCCCAAATGTGCTATAGACAGGCGCGGTTACGCCCCCGGCCAGCATGGCCAATTACGTCGTAAGCCCTCAGAGTATGGATTACAGCTAAGAGAAAAACAAAAAGCAAGAAGGATATACGGAGTTTTAGAACGGCAGTTTAGGAATTACTATGAAAAGGCCGTCAGTCAAAAAGGGGTAACCGGTGAAAACTTACTTAGATTGCTCGAAACCCGTTTGGACAATGTAGTGTTTCGAATGGGCTTTGCTTCTTCAAGACCTCAAGCTCGGCAGCTTGTTAGGTACGGCCATGTACAGGTCAATGGAAAGAGGGTTACTATACCATCGTATCAAGTAAAAGAAAAAGATGTAGTAGCAATCAGAGAAAACAGCCGAAGCCTTAACTTTTTCAAGGAAGTATCTGAACAAGGAGCATCCAAGGTAGTTCCCGAATGGCTGTCAGTAAATTTTGAAACGCTTACCGGCGAGATTGTGTATCTGCCAAAGAGGGAAGACATTGATGTTCCGATTCAGGAACATCTGATAGTCGAGCTTTATTCCAAGTAATTGATTAGCCCTCACCAAAAAATAATTAATTTTAAGGAGGGTAATGTATTAGATGATGGATATTGAAAAGCCGAGGATTGAATTGATAGAAGCAAGTGCGGATAATACCTTCGGAAGGATTGCCGTAGAACCTTTGGAAAGAGGCTACGGCACAACCCTTGGCAACTCCATGCGTCGAGTTCTTTTATCTTCGCTGCCGGGAGCTGCTGTTACTTCCATTAAGATTGATGGCGTGCAGCATGAATTTTCTACGATTCCAGGAGTTACCGAAGATACTACTGAGATTATAATGAATATCAAGGCACTGGCAATTATGATGCACAGTGACGAGCCAAAGTTACTTCGAATAGAAGCCCAAGATGAAGGCGAAGTAAAAGCTAAGGATATCATTGCTGATGCAGATGTAGAAATAATGAATCCGGAGTTGCATATTGCTACTCTGGAAAAAGATGCTAAGTTGTTCATGGAACTTACACTGGAAAAAGGTAAAGGCTATGTTACAGCTGATAAAAACAAAAAACCCAATCATCCTATAGGTGTAATTGCTATCGATTCTATCTTTACCCCGGTACACAAAGTTAATTTTAATGTGGAGCATACCAGGGTAGGCCAAAGAACTGACTATGACAGGCTTATAATGGAGATTTGGACTAATGGCACTATAAAACCCGATGATGCGGTCAGTGCTGCGGCTAAGATACTAATGGACCATTTTAGCCTGTTTGCAGGTTTGACTGAAAAACCTCAAGTTGAAGATGCACCTGTAGAAGAAGAAAAGGATGATAGGGAAAGAATACTGGAAATGCCTATTGAAGAGTTGGATTTGTCGGTTCGGTCATATAACTGCTTAAAGCGGGCCGGAATTAATACAATATATGAACTAACTCAGAAAACGGCAGAAGACATGATGAAAGTGCGCAATCTCGGCAAAAAGTCCCTGGAAGAAGTGGAAACTAAGCTTAGCACTTTCAATCTTTCGTTAAAACAGCCAGAGGATTAGCAAGGAGGGGAAAAGATGAGAAAACTAGGCAGGCCAAGCGGACATCGTAAAATGATGCTGAGAAACTTGACTACGGATCTTTTGAAATACGGTAGGATAGAAACTACTGAAACTCGAGCAAAAGAAGTTCGTCGCATGGCTGAAAAAATGATAACATTGGCTAAAAAAGATGATTTAGCTGCAAGAAGGCTGGTCTTGGCTGAGGTGCTTGATGAAACTACGGTGAAAAACCTGTTTGACAATATTGCACCAAAATATAAGGACCAAAATGGCGGCTATGTCCGCATTACGAAAGTAGGTCCGCGCCAAGGTGATGCTGCACCTAAGGCTATATTAGAATTAGTATAAGCAATAGCATAAGACATTCATAGGATATTTTATGTAAAGGGGGCGGTGAAAATAGCCGCCGAAATAGTTGCACTGGATGTTTACTATCAGTATGCTGCCAGCAGTGATCTGGCACTTAGAAATATAAACTTAAGAATTGAACCTGGAGAATTTGTAGCTATTATAGGACCTAACGGTTCCGGAAAATCAACACTGGCCAAACTTTTCAATGGTCTATATACACCTACTGAAGGTGATATCTTCGTTGCTGGATTTAACACAAAAAATCAAGATGATATCTGGAAAATAAGACAGAAGGCCGGGATGGTATTTCAAAATCCTGATAACCAAATTGTGGCTACAATTGTTGAGGAAGATGTGGCTTTTGGACCGGAAAACCTTGGTATTCCTCCGGAGGAAATACGACATCGCGTCAAAGAGGCACTTGAGATTGTAGAGCTTACAGAATATGCCGATAAAGCTCCTCATCTTTTATCAGGAGGGCAAAAGCAACGGGTGGCTATAGCGGGGATACTTGCAATGAAACCTGATTGTATAATCCTCGATGAGCCTACCGCTATGCTTGACCCGGTGGGTAGGAAAGAAGTTATATCCACCGTCAAAAAACTTAATCGGAATGAGGGCAAAACCATAGTTTTAATTACCCATTTTATGGAAGAGGCAGTGCAAGCCGATAGGGTTTTAGTTATGGAAAAGGGTAAAGTGGTTATGGAAGGTAAACCTAACGAGATATTCAGTCAGGTGCAGCGTTTGAAAAAGCTTGGTCTTGATGTACCTCAGGTAACAGAATTGGCCTACAAACTGACAAGAGATAGTGTGCCTGTACGACGCGATATATTAACAGTTGAAGAAATGGTGGATTGCCTATGTCAATTGATGTAAAAAATGTAACACATGTATATATGCCTAATACGCCATTTGAGTCCATAGCGGTAAAAGACATAAATTGGACCGTAAAGGACGGAGAGTTCTGGGGTTTAATAGGTCATACTGGTTCAGGCAAATCCACTCTTATTCAGCACCTCAATGGTCTTTTAAAGCCAACCTCCGGGGAAATTCTCATAAATGATGTAAATATCCATAGCAAAGGTGTTAACCTAAAGTCTATTCGGCAAAAAGTTGGGCTTGTGTTTCAATATCCAGAGCATCAACTGTTTGAAGAAACTATTGAACGGGATGTAGCCTTTGGTCCCAAAAATATGGGGCTTACTGAAGAAGAAGTTACCGCAAGAGTCAAGGAAGCTCTAGATTTGGTAGGTCTTTCTTATGAAGAAGTTAAGGATAAATCTCCTTTTGAACTTAGCGGAGGACAAATGCGCAGGGTTGCAATAGCCGGAGTTTTGGCAATGAAACCCGAAATACTCATCTTGGATGAACCCACTGCCGGTCTTGATCCTCGAGGCAGAGACGAGATTTTGGAAGAAATAGTGACGTTAAAGCAAAAACAAAAACTAACAGTAATTCTTGTTTCTCACAGCATGGAAGATGTAGCAAAACTGGTGGATAAACTGGCAGTGATGTACCGAGGTCAGATAGTTTCACAAGGTACACCAAGAGAAATATTTCAGGATTATGAAGGGCTTGTCGAAAAAGGTCTGGGTATACCGCAAATAACTGAACTGATGATAAAGCTGAAAGAAAGAGGCAAAAACATATCGACAGATATTTTAACGGTAGATGAGGCAAGAGCAGAAATCACAAAACACATAAGGAGGAAGGGCCTTGCGTGAAATAACAATAGGACAGTATATCCCGGGAGATTCCATAGTCCATCGCTTGGACCCCAGAACCAAAATCATAATAACTCTTGCATATATGATACTGTTATTTATGCTCAATAATTTTTATGGTTATATCTTTCCTGTAGGCTTTATAATTTTAGCTACCTTACTTTCGGGTATTTCAGTACGCTATTTACTAAAAGGATTAAAACCCCTCATATTTATAATTATTCTTACATTTTTATTAAATTCTTTTATGACAAAAGGACGAGTGATTTATCAATTGGGTCCTTTGGATATAACCTATGAGGGTTTATCTCAAGGAGCTTTTATGGCTATACGCCTTATCTTACTGATTATTGGTACATCACTTTTAACCTTAACAACTTCACCGATTTCACTTACGGATGGCATCGAAGTGCTGCTTTCACCTTTTAAAAAAATTGGGATGCCCGCACACGAGCTAGCTATGATGATGACAATAGCCCTAAGATTTATTCCTACATTGTTGGAAGAAACAGATAAGATTATGAAAGCACAGATGGCAAGAGGTGCAGATTTTGAAAGTGGGAACTTGATAAATCGGGCTAAAAACTTGGTTCCGTTATTGGTGCCTTTGTTTATCAGTGCTTTTCGTCGAGCCGATGATTTGGCCATGGCGATGGAAGCCCGCTGCTATCACGGGGGAGAAAATAGAACTCGCATGAAAGAATTAAAAATGACCTTTCTTGACATTGCAACCTTTATAGTTTTTATCTTAATTGCCGGCGGCGGCATTGCCAGCCGTTTTGTATAGCAGGTGTAGTTTCATGAATGTAAAAATACTGCTTGAATATGAAGGGACGGCTTATAGCGGTTGGCAGAGGCAAAAAAATGCCATATCAATACAAGAAGTTCTAGAAAATGCAATCAAATCTATTACCGGTGAGGCTGTAAATGTAATAGGTTCAGGCAGAACTGATGCGGGAGTACATGCCTTAGGCCAAGTGGCAAATTTTAAGACGCAAACCAAGATACCTATAGAAAAATTACCATATGCCATAAACAGTAAATTACCGGAAGATATAGTTGTTAAGCATGCTGAAATAGTGCCTGAAGATTTTCATGCCAGGTTTTGGGCAAAAGCCAAAATTTATACTTATACCATATACAATGCTAAATTTCCTTCACCATTGCTTAGAAGATACAGCTATTTCTATCCAAGGCCATTAAATGCAAGGGCTATGAAAAAAGCAGCAGACATGCTGATAGGCACACATGACTTTGCGTCATTTATGGCATCAAATAGCCCGGTAAAATCCACGGTGCGCTGTATAGAAAGGCTCGAAGTTTTTCAAAATGGTGATATAGTAAAATTTGAAATCGAGGCAAATGGATTTTTATATAATATGGTAAGGATAATTGCCGGCACTTTACTTGATGTAGGCATTAACAAAAAAAAGGCAAATGATATAATTTCCATTATAAAATCAAAAAACAGGTCTATGGCGGGAAAAACTCTTCCACCGCAAGGATTATGCCTTATAAAAGTTATTTATTAACATGCTTGACACAAAAAAACGCCTATTATACAATAACCTTATGGTAAAAAAGGAGGGAAAAAGATGAGCACATTCATGGCAAAGAAAGAGGAAGTTAAACGTGACTGGTACGTAATCGATGCTGCAGGTAAGCCATTAGGGAGACTAGCAACACAAGTAGCCATGATTTTAAAGGGTAAACACAAGCCCATATATACTCCCCATGTCGACACAGGTGATTATGTTATTATAGTAAATGCCGACAAAGTCATTCTAACAGGTAAGAAAATGGACAACAAAATGTATTATAGTCATACAGGCTATCCAGGCGGTATTAAATCTCAAAACTTTAGAAGCCTAATGAGTAAAAGCCCAGAAAAAGTCGTCTACAAAGCAGTTTGGGGTATGTTGCCACATAATGCTTTAGGGCGTAAAATGATAAAAAAACTAAAGATATATGCGGGTGCTGAGCATCCCCATGAAGCCCAAAAACCTCAGTCATTAACTGTTAAGATATAGGAGAGAAAGGAGGAAGGATATGAAACAGGCAGTGCTTGCTACCGGCAGGAGAAAAACGGCCGTAGCAAAAGTTTGGATTATGCCAGGAAGCGGAAAAATAACTGTAAATAAAAGACCCATTGATGATTACTTTGGCTTTGAGACATTGAAGGCAGAAGTAAAAAGACCTTTAGAAAAAGTCAATGGATTAGATAAATTTGATGTAATTGCCAGCGTTAAAGGCGGCGGATACACAGGTCAGGCAGGCGCCATTCGCCATGGTATTGCTCGCGCACTTCTAAAGATTGACGGAGACTTTAGACCGATTCTTAAAAAAGAAGGATATTTGACCAGAGATCCGCGTATGACAGAAAGAAAAAAATACGGTCTCAAAAAAGCCCGGCGTGCTCCACAATTCTCAAAGAGATAAAAGAAGGACAGAGTCCTTCTTTTTTGTTATACAAATAAAAAATCAAAAAAACTACTGCTATTTAAAATAATTTGCTTTTTACCGTTTGCGAGGCACCGTTGGTGTTAGCAGGATGGAGGCTGTTATGAATATTTATCAACTGGTAGACAGTATCTGCGCAGGCTATGTTCCAAGTGTCGATGAAGTTGAACTACTGCTAAATGCTGATGAACCTGAAACATCTTATATCTTTAGCATGGCAGATAATATCACTGAAAGGTATTGCTCAAATAAAATCCACATAAGAGGCATAATAGAGTTTTCTAGCTATTGCAGGTGTAACTGTGCTTACTGCGGCCTTAACGCCGGAAACCACAAGCTAAGTCGCTATCGCATGCAGCCACAAGAGATAATTGATACGGCGGCAAAAGCTTATGAGGCAGGATATAAAACTCTTGTACTTCAATCGGGGGAAGATTTATGGTATACAAGAGAGAAAATATCATGGATAATAAAGGGCATAAAATCAATCGGCGATATAGCCATAACCTTGAGCATTGGCGAAAGAGAATATGAAGATTACAAGCAGTGGAAAAAAGACGGGGCCGACAGGTTTTTACTAAAACATGAAACCATAA
Organism: Tepidanaerobacter acetatoxydans; assembly: GCA_022840405.1. Classification (GTDB taxonomy): domain Bacteria; phylum Bacillota; class Thermosediminibacteria; order Thermosediminibacterales; family Tepidanaerobacteraceae; genus Tepidanaerobacter; species Tepidanaerobacter acetatoxydans_A. Next base: position 12,167 of record JALHJR010000027.1, on the reverse strand, counting down.
ATCAAAGCCTTTATAATAAACTGCACACCCATTCTAATATTGAAAGTAGGATTAAATGTTTGCTGCAGCTAAAGGAATTAGGATATCAAGTTGGAGATGGTTTCATGATTGGTCTGCCTGGTCAGACATTAAGAGATATTGCAGAGGATATACTTTTTTTAAATGAACTTGATGTAGATATGGCAGGAATCGGGCCATTTATACCACATAAAGATACGATATTAAAAGACGCAAAAGCCGGAAGTAATATGATTACATTAAAGGCAGTAGCTGTTACGAGACTGATTTTAAAGAAGGTGCATTTGCCGGCTACAACAGCCCTTTGGACATTGGACAATCAAGACGGCAAAAAGGCATTAAAAGCCGGAGCTAATGTTGTCATGCTAAAGCTGGAACCATATAAATACCGAAGGTTATATGAAATATATCCCAAGGATTTTGATGCCAAAAGCAATATAAAGCAAGAAAGGCTAAAAATAGAGGAATTAATTTTAAGTATGGGCAAGCAAGTAGCCGAAGACCGCGGAGATTCAATAAAGCTGATTGAAAGGCAGTGATATTTTTATGAATGATACACCAAGAGCTAATCGATTGCATATAGGTTTATTTGGCAGGCGAAATTCAGGCAAATCCAGCTTAATAAATGCTATTACAGGACAAGAAATAGCACTGGTTTCAGACTTTCCCGGAACTACAACAGATCCGGTTTATAAAGCGATGGAGCTTTTACCGATAGGGCCGGTAGTCTTTATTGATACTGCAGGGTTGGATGATGTAGGAGATTTAGGAGAACTTAGAATAAAAAAGACCCTAGAAGTTATGGACAAAACCGATATAGCCCTTGTGGTTTTTTCAACAGAGAATTTAGATTTCAGCCTTGAAAAAAGATGGTGTCAAGAGCTTAGGAGTAGGAACATTCCGATTATTGGTGTTGTCAATAAAATTGACAAAAGGGATGTGGATATTAAAGACTTGACTAAGGAATTTGATTTTCCTTTTATTAAAGTAAGCGCAAATAAAAGAGAAAATATAGGCAAGTTAAAAGAAATGATTCATCAAAATGCCCCTATGGATTTTGAACTTTCAACATTGGTGGGAGATATAATAACTCCAAAATCCCTTGTTGTTTTAGTAACACCTCAGGACATACAAGCACCTAAAAACAGATTGATTCTTCCTCAGGTGCAGACAATAAGGGATATATTGGATAATAACTGCATGGCTTTAGTAGCAAAGGAGACAGAACTTTTAGATTTGCTAAACTGCTTAAATAAAAAGCCTGCTTTGGTAATAACAGATTCTCAAGTATTTCATATTGTAAGTAAAATTGTTCCCGAAGACATACCACTAACATCATTTTCCATTATAATGTCAAGATACAAGGGCGAACTGAGTACTTTGGTAAGAGGTGCCAAAGCTATGGATGAATTAAAACCTAATGACAGGGTTTTGATTGAAGAGGCGTGCACACATCATCCACTTGAAAATGATATAGGCAGGCAGAAACTGCCGGCACTTCTTGAAAATAAGGCCGGCGGCAAACTGCAAATAGAGATAAAAGTTGGCGGGGATTTTCCGGAAGATTTAACACCATATGCGCTCATACTTCACTGCGGTGCATGTATGCTAAACCGCAAACAGATGCTGACAAGGATAATAAGGGCGAGAGAGCAAAACGTTCCAATTACCAACTATGGTATGGCTTTTGCTCATGCTCAGGGGATTCTAGAGCGGACTACGCGCATGTTTGAACCTTAAGACAGCAGTACTTTTTCTCTCCAGTTGCCTTTTTTATAGAAAATAGAAGTTATTACAGCTCCCGATACCCAGGCAATTAAAAGGGAAACGAATACTGACTCCGGCCTGCCGTTAGGATATTGTGCACTGCGGGTGAGATATGCAATACCATAAGCAATGGGCACTCGCAGAAAAATTGTAGTTATCAATGAAATCCACATAGGAGTCATGGTATCTCCGGCACCGCGCATGACTCCTGAAAGAACCTGCGTAACAGCCATTGCAACATACCCAACCGCTAAGATGCGCATCATTTTCATGCTCAAATCAACAAGCTCTGCCGTATCTGTAAAAATATCCATAAGATATCTGCCAAAAATTAAAATAATTATTGTGATAACTATTGAAACTCCTACTGCAATTGCTAAACCTTGGCGTGTTCCCTCCTCCACTCTGTCCATTTTTTTAGCTCCCACGTTTTGCCCGGCAAATGTGGTCATGGCAACTCCAAAGGTAAAATTGGGCATCATGGCAAATCCATCCACACGCATTACTATGACGTTGCATGCGATGATCATTTCTCCGAAGGTATTTGTAAGGGATTGTACAGTTATCATTGCAAGAGAGAATATAACCTGAGTCAAACCTGACGGCAATCCCAGCTTTAAAAGCTGAACAACGTATTCTTTTTTGGGTTTCAGCATGTTTAAATTAAGGTCAAATACGTAGTCCATTGTTTTAAGTTTCATTGCACATAGGACTGCAGAGATTACCTGTGCAATTACAGTTGCTAGTGCTACTCCGGGTACTCCCATATTTAAACCTGCAACAAACCATATATCCAGAAATATATTAAGAACAGTAGAAATAAGTAAAAATATCAGTGCTGATAATGAATCGCCAAGCCCGCGTAAAATTCCCGAAAGTATATTAAAATAAGAAAAACCCCAGTTGCCTACCAATAATATCAAAAGATAGTTTACACACCAATCTATAATTGATGCCGGAGTATTGATTAGGGCCAGCATCGGGCGCACCACAATCGGCCCTATTATCATGATTATCGTTGCTACTATTGCCGTAAGCGTTATACAAGCTCCAATAGAACGGGAAAGCTTTTCCCGGTCCTTTGCACCAAAATACTGAGAAACCATTATGCCGGCTCCGGTGGATACTGCTACGAAAAATACAAGCAAGAAGTTAAATATTGGGAGAGCACTGCCGACGGCAGCCAAAGCATTATCACCCACATACCTGCCTATTACAATTGAGTCAACAGTATTATAAAGCTGTTGGGCGATGTTGCCAACCAACATCGGAACTGAGAATTCAACGATTCGTTTCCATGGTGTTCCCACAGTCATGTCTTTGGGCGAAAAAAGACCTGCAATCTTTGCCATGATTTTAATTTCAACTCCTTTTTTAAATCATTTTCACAACTTGTAATAAATGTTATTATAATAGCTTACCTTCATTAAAAACAAGTTTATACCTATGAATACATTAAATCAACTTAAAAGCATTTTTGTATTTAGCTTAAAGTTAAAGGGATTGAAGTAATTTTATTTTAATTAGAAACTGAATATTTATCAGAAGGGTTAAATCTTAGAGGGTATTTTGATACTACCAAATTAAATTATATCATTATTGGAGATAAAGTGGTATTTTTTGATACCAATTTAATTCTGTAGTTGATGGAAAGTAGCGAAAAAGCTCCGGAAATCAGTATAAAGTTAATTTGGAGACAGAAATGCCGATGTATTCTTCCTGCTTATAATAAGGCACTTTGTAGATTGATAATGAATTTAGTGAAAGAGAATTTTTACATTAGAATAGAATCATGATTTAGTTTTTATAAAATGTAACCCAAATCAACAGAAATGTGATATGATATTTTCCAGATATCCCAGTTTGATGAGGTGCTTACTATGTCTTTTGAAAAACGAATGTATATTAGTCTTTTTAGTGTAGCCTGCTTTTGGGGAACCTCATGGTCTGTTTCGAAAATTGGGCTTCGGGAATTATCTCCTGTGCATCTTGCGGTTTTAAGATTTATACTGGCTTCAATAATATTTTTTTGCTTGGTTAAGCTTTTTTATAGAGATTATGTTATAGAAAAAGAAGACAGAAAGTGGCTGTGGATACTGGGATTTTTAGGCGTAATACTATATTTTTTCATTCAATATTACGGCCTTGATATGACCACTACAGTAAATTCTTCGATTCTAATTGCTACAAGTCCTATATTTACTATATTCCTATCAGCAAAGTTGTTTCATCAGGAAAAGCTAAATTATAGCGATTTGCTTGGCGTCTTGATTGCTTTTCTGGGAGTATTTTTGGTTTTTACGGCAGGTAAGGGAATTTCTATTGGGCGCAGTACTATTTATGGAGATTTACTACTGCTTTTAAATTCATTGGTTTGGGCACTTTTTACGGTTTTGGGGAAAAATTTAGTTGACAAGTATGATCCTTTTGTGGTGATGGCATATATAAATATTTATGCAACAATAACTGTGCTGCCAATTGCTTTTACTCCGGCATTTATCAATTCAGTAAAGGCAGCATCGATTACTACTTGGGCTGCGGTGCTATATCTTGCCGTTTTTTGTTCGGTATACTCTTATTACATGTGGTATAAAGGCATAAAAACTATCGGAGCACCTAAAACAGCGGTGTTTAACTACGTAAATCCGATGGTTGCTGTAATCATAGGCATAATATTATTAAAGGAAGATTGGAACATCTATACGATTATTGGCGGCATATTAGTTTTTATAGGGGTATATGTTACTTCTTCAAGAAAAGACGATGAAATAATCGAAACAGTCGATAGTTGATGATTTGAAATCATTTTTTGAAGTTTTTTGCGGTTCGATATGGTGTATGTTAAAATATTAGTGTAAACCTTATTTATTCAAATTCTAAATTGATGGGGGTTTTAATGTGAAAAAAATTCGAGATGGGAAAACTAAAACAGTTTTTGACACAGGTGATGGCAATATAATGCTTAAATTTCGCGACGATGTAACCGGAACGGGTGATGTGGTAGATCCCGGAGCTAACACTGTAATCGGTAAAATCGAAGGCAAGGGCAATGCTTCTCTTAAGTTGTCAAAGCATTTTTTTGAGCTGTTAAAAAGAGAAGGTATCCATACCCATTATATTGATGCAGATTTAAAGGAAAATACCATGCTTGTAAAACGAGCAGATACATTTGGTGATGGACTGGAGTTTATATGCAGGTTAAAGGCTGCCGGCAGCTTTGTTAGAAGATATGGCAGATATGTAAAAGAACATCAGCCATTAGATTATCTGGTTGAAATAACTCTTAAAGACGATGACAGAGGTGACCCGCTTATAAATGAAGAAGCATTAGTTCAGCTTAAATTAATGACAAAAGAAGAGGTCAGCGAAGCCATTGCTCTTACAAAGAAAATTACTAAAATAGTGAAACAGGAATGTGAGCGTTTTGATCTCGAATTGATTGATATAAAATTTGAGTTTGCCAGGGTTGAAGGGGAAATTGCTGTAATAGATGAGATTTCAGGGGATAATATGCGAGTTCAAAAGAACGGTCAAGCTGTAATGCAAAAGGAGTTATGTGAAATTATATGTGGTAGATAAATCAAATTAATAAGTTGCAGATTACTATGAAACTTGCATATATAATGATAAGCAGGGGCTTGCGGAATTTATTTGCCTTGCCGACGGTACAAAAGCTTTCTAATCCGGCACGCCGCCCCTGCTATATTTGTCCCAAGTTAAAGAATAAAAATTATTTTACCCGCATACATTATACTATTACTAAAAAACTGATTTATTGCCCCTCGATAAATCTTCCTGCCTCTACAGCAGCAATTGCACCATCGGCTGCAGCAGTGATGACCTGCCGCAATGGCTTTTGACGTACGTCACCGGCGGCAAAAATCCCTCTAACATCTGTCATCATCTTATCATTTGTAATGATATAACCTTGTTCGTCCAAAGCAACTAAATTTTTAACAAAATTAGTGGCAGGAGATTGACCTATAGCCACGAAAATTCCATCAACAGGGATAGAATTCAAACTTCCTGTCTTTACATTTTTAACTATCACTTCTTTGACAGCGTCTTCTCCTCTTATTTCGTTTACTACCGAATCCCAAACAAATGAAATTTTATCATTTTGGAATGCGCGTTCCTGAAGGATTTTTGTAGCTCTTAATTGATCACGGCGGTGTATTACATAGATTTTACTTGCAAAACGGGTTAAAAATAAAGCTTCTTCAATAGCAGTATCGCCGCCGCCTACCACTGCTACGCTTCTGTCAAAATAAAAAGCACCATCGCAAGTTGCGCAATAAGAAACGCCTTTACCTGTAAATTCTTGTTCTCCCTTGACCCCAATTTTTTTTGGCTGTGCACCTGAAGCTAAAATAACAGTTTTGGCTGTAATGCTTTCGCCATTCATAAAAACTCTAAATGTCCCATCCTCTTTTTCGATTTTTTCGACACAGCCATTTAAAAATTTGGCATCGAATTTTTCAGCCTGAGATTTCATTGCATCAGTAAGCTCGATGCCGCCTATGCCATCAGAAAATCCCGGATAGTTTTCTATGCGGTAAGTTATAGCGGCCTGACCGCCGGGATACATTTTTTCAATAATAACAGTTGACAATTTAGCTCGAGCAGCATATAAACCTGCTGAAAGACCGGCAGGTCCCGCACCTACAATAGCCACATCATACATTATTTCCCCGCCTTTCCTAGTAATTATTCTTAATACATAATAATATATTTCTCAAAATTAATCAAAATAATTTATATAAAAAAATAAAATTAAAAAAGCTATTGCATAATAATACATTTTAATGTATAATTATAAACAAAATTACGAAAGAGGCGTATGTATATGAGCGTAAATCCATGGCAGAATGCAGAAAGCAGTTTACTTAAAGGGAAAGATCTTTTGAGCTTATATGATCTTAGCAACCTTGAAATAGAAGAGATTCTAAACAAGTGTGAAACACTTAAAACAATGCACAAATTAGGAGCGGATTATCAACCACTAAAAGGAAAAACCCTTGGTATGATTTTTGAAAAATCTTCAACGAGGACCAGAGTTTCATTTGAAGTAGCTATGTGGCAACTAGGAGGGCATGCTCTTTTCTTGAGCAATAGGGATATTCAGCTTGGCAGAGGAGAAACTATTCCCGATACGGCTCGAGTTTTGTCACGCTATCTTGATGGCATAATGATAAGGGCATACAGTCATGATGATGTAAAACTTTTGGCTAAATATGCAGATATACCGGTTATAAACGGGTTGACGGATTACACCCACCCATGTCAGGTGCTTGCGGACTTATTTACCATTCAAGAGAAAAAGAAAAAACTCAGCGGGTTAAAATTAGCCTTTATCGGCGATGGGAAAAACAACATGGCAAATTCGCTTATATTCGGTTGTTCTAAAGTAGGTATGGATATTGCCGTAGCATCTCCGGAAGAATTTTTGCCGGATAAAGAAGTAGTTGATAAGGCAAAAGCCGATGCCGTAATGAACGGCTCAAAAATAATTCTCACAGAGGATGTCTTTGAGGCGGCCAAAGACGCCGATGTTCTTTATACCGACGTCTGGACCAGCATGGGGCAGGAAGAAGAAACCGAATACAGGAAGAAAGTATTTGCAGGTTATCAGATAAATCAAGAACTGCTTTCTGTTGCCGATAAGGATGCAATAGTGATGCACTGCCTGCCTGCTCATCGAGGCGAAGAAATAACCGAAGAAGTAATGGAAGGCGAGCACTCTGTAATATTTGACGAAGCAGAAAATCGATTACATGTCCAAAAAGCCATTCTCTCGCTTGTTATGGGCTAAAATAGTGTTTACAATCTGGAAGGTTTACCTTCCTTTTTCTTTTTTATTGCTTAAAATACTTGCAGCTTCACAGGCCGTATTCTTGATAGAAATTTATTAACTAAACTTTATCTTTAGTTCATCAATAAATACATCAATAATCTCGGGTGACAATTGTTCTTTTACGGTTTTCAATACAAGGTCGGATTTTTTTAATAAACGGGGAATTTTGTCGGAAATATGTTCTGAAGTTCTTTGGTGCTTGGAAATTACGGTATAGAGAAAATCATCAAAATCGTAGATTTTAAATTTTTCTATCCCGTCTAATACAGCTGCCTTTTCAAGAATACCTATAAATATATCTTTATAGGATGCTTTGGAGCCAAGTCCCAATATTTCAGAGAGCCTTGGGATGATTTTTTCGAAAAGCAAGCGCCGATATGGCATTTTTTCGGGAAGCCCCATAATATTTGCCAGTTTTAGAACCGTTTGACGGCTGAGATTAAAAAATATGTTGGCGTAATAATCTTCGGGGTAATTTGCAATAATGTAATAAAATCTACCGCTGTATTTATTTATAACACTTAATGTATCATAATATCCCAAGTTTAGATTTCTACGGGCACGTTCAGAAGAAAAATCAAGTGTGCCACCTAAATCTTCAGATGGTTCAATTGTAATCAAATTCAACTTATCTTTATTTATTCTGCGCGTTCTTCCTATTCCGTATAATCGTATGCCTATTATATCTTTATAACCCTTTGCCATTAAAAGCTTGATGGGGAAATTGTCAAAAAACCCTCCGTCAATAAATAGCTTGCCATCAATTTTGTCCATCTTAAAAATAGGAAGATTAGCACTTGCCATCAGATAATCTATGAGCTTTCCTTGGGGTATATCTTCTATATAAAGTTCAACAGGTTTTAAATCAGTCAGTGCGACTGTTACAATACCAAAATCCTTTCCGGAATGCCTTACCTTGTCCTCACATATGTTGCAGTTTAAAAGCTGCCTAAGCGGTGTGATATCAAGGCCATGTTCAAAAAACAACTCTCTTATTGTTCTTGCAACATGAAAGAAGTTTTCCGGAAACATTTCCATATTTTTAATAGCAGTTATTTCGCTATCATCAATATTAAGGATTTTATCGAATGAAATATTGTACCATGTGCCATATGTCTTTTCAAAATCACCTTGAACTATCATGGCACCGTTTAAGGCACCTACTGATGTTCCAGCTACACCTTTTATATCAATACCCAACTCTCTTAGTGCCTTCCAAGCTCCAATCTGATAAGCACCTTTAGCACCGCCGCCTTCAAGGACAAGACCAAACAAGTACATTACCTCCATACTTTTATCTAATTATTGAAATATGCACTCTTCAATTATAGTCTAAATTTAAAGCATATGCCATATTTATTATTATAAACAGTTTGATATAAATTTTCTCCTGTTTCAAGGACAAAATAAACCGATATGAATTTTTGGAAAATAAACATAAAAAGCTTCTTGACATAAATAACCTGCTGAATTATAATATCTTAGAAGTGATGAGCTAGGTGTATATGAAGTAATTAATAGCTGGGCTTTGCTAGACCTCTTCATAATTTTAAAGTGAAGAGGATTATTAGCATATGCTCGATTTTTATTCTACTATATATACACGATTGAACCTAGGCTGACAAAAGGATACGCGGTTTATAATTATTGCCAGAATAAAAAATCACATTGGAACATATATTAGAAACGTACATTTTGGCAAAACTAGAGGGGAGAAAAAATTAAATGGTAAAAAAAGAAGTTGTACTCACCCAGGAAGGCTTGAAAAAGATGGAAGAAGAGCTTGAATACTTAAAATCGGTAAAACGCCGTGAGATTGCAGCTAGAATAAAACAAGCCATTGATTTTGGCGATATTAGCGAGAATTCTGAGTATGATGAAGCAAAAAACGAACAGGCCTTTGTGGAAGGGAGAATTGCTCTTCTTGAAGAAAAACTAAGAAATGCCAAACTAATTGATGAGGTAGACATATCTACCGATGTTGTAAGTGTCGGCTCTAAGGTAAAACTCAAGGATTTGGATACGGGAGATATTTTTGAGTACATGATCGTCGGCTCGGCTGAGGCTGATCCTATTGAAAATAAAATTTCTAATGAATCACCGGTAGGAAATGCTCTAATTGGAGAAAAAAAAGGTTCTATTGTAGAAGTTTCAGTGCCTGCCGGAATAATTAAGTATGAAATCATGGATATCATGAAATAAATAGCGGAGGTTTTTTAATGGATTATTTGAACGACCAGAGTGAAATTAATGAAATTCAAAAAGTTCGGCTGCAAAAGCTTCAAGAATTAAGAGATATGGGCATAAACCCTTTTGGCGACAAGTACCCCTATTCTCACAATTGCCAGCAAATAAAGGCAAACTTTGACGAGCTTGAAAATCAAAATGTAAAAATAGCCGGCAGGATCATGGCAATAAGAGGCCATGGTAAAGCGGCTTTTTTTGATATTCAAGACAACACAGGCAAGATACAAGTATATATTCGGAAAGACAATGTATCTGATGAAACTTTTAATTTGTATAAATTACTGGATATTGGAGATATAGTAGGTATAGAGGGAAAGGTTTTTAAATCCAAAAGAGGCGAAATATCCGTATCGGTTAACGGCATGACCATTCTTGCTAAATCGCTTAGACCTTTGCCTGAGAAATGGCATGGATTAAAAGATACTGATATAAGATACAGACAAAGATATCTCGATTTAATAGTCAATCCTGAAGTAAAGCAAACATTTCTTATTAGAAGTAAAATTATATCGGCAATGCGGCAGTTTTTAGATGACAAAGGTTTTGTTGAGGTAGAAACTCCGGTACTTTCGCCAATAGCAGGCGGTGCTGCTGCAAGGCCTTTCGTTACTTACCATAATGCTTTGGACATGCAGCTGTATCTGAGGATAGCTACAGAATTATACTTAAAGCGGCTTATAGTAGGCGGATTTGAAAAAGTATACGAATTAGGCAAGGATTTTAGGAATGAAGGTATTTCCATCAAACATAATCCCGAATTTACAATGGTGGAACTTTACCAGGCATATGCCGATTATAAAGATATGATGAAATTGACTGAAGATATGATTGCATATATAGCAGAGAAAGTTTTAGGCACTAAAAAGATAACCTATCAGGGAGAGGAAATTGATTTAACACCACCATGGACCAGAATGACCATGGTAGAAGCGGTAAAGCATTTTACAGGCGTAGACTTTGACTCTATAGTTTCTGATGAAGATGCGAGAAAAGTTGCTAGAGAATTACATATAGAAGAAATAAAAGACAGCGACACAAAGGGCAAAGTGTTAAATGTCATGTTCGAAGAAAAGGTAGAACAAAACCTGGTTCAACCTACCTTCATATATGATTATCCTATAGAAATATCGCCTTTGGCAAAGAAGAAAGAGGACAATCCTGACCTTACTTACAGGTTCGAAGCATTTATTACAGGAAGGGAAATAGCCAATGCTTTTTCCGAGCTAAATGACCCTATAGATCAAAGAGAAAGATTTTTGCAGCAGCTAAAAGAAAGGGAAGCCGGCGATGAAGAAGCTCATGCTTTCGATGAAGATTATATAAATGCGCTTGAATATGGAATGCCTCCCACGGGTGGTATGGGCATGGGTATTGACCGCATTGTTATGCTGCTTACAGACTCTTATTCAATCCGCGATGTCATATTATTTCCCACCATGAGACCTAAACAATAACCTTATTTTAAGATAAAATAAATGTCACATTTAATAAAAACAAAAGAATTAAGCAGCATAAAAGAGCATAGTAAGAATCTAATGCTGTAAATTGACGAAAAAGAGAATAATGGCGAATACAGACGTTTGAAAAGACTACTAGTTTCATGTTATTATACTTGAGCAGTCACGGAAAACACATCAAAAACGCAGCAGGGCAACATTTCAAGAAATAAATAAAAAAAAGATGTTGACAAACGCAATAGGATATGGTCAGTGTTATACCTGAGAGTTTCGAAAAGATTTAATAAAGTTTTAAAGCAATAACATGAGAGTTTGATCCTGGCTCAGGACGAACGCTGGCGGCGTGCCTAACACATGCAAGTCGAGCGAAGGATAAGCTGCAGCGACTTCGGTCAAAGCAACTTAAACTTAGCGGCGGACGGGTGAGTAACACGTAGGTAACCTGCCCATGACACGGGGATAGCTTCGGGAAACCGAAGGTAATACCCGATACCTTTACACATTGCATAATGTATAAAGAAAGCGACAAAGCGGTCATGGATGGGCCTGCGTCCCATTAGCTAGTTGGTGAGATAACAGCCCACCAAGGCGACGATGGGTAGCCGGCCTGAGAGGGCGACCGGCCACACTGGAACTTAGACACGGTCCAGACTCCTACGGGAGGCAGCAGTGGGGAATTTTGCGCAATGGGGGAAACCCTGACGCAGCGACGCCGCGTGAGCGAAGAAGGCCTTCGGGTCGTAAAGCTCAGTCATTGGGGATGAAAAGGACAGTACCCAAAGAGGAAGCCCCGGCTAACTACGTGCCAGCAGCCGCGGTAATAC
>JALHJR010000075.1:0-4729 GCA_022840405.1 Tepidanaerobacter acetatoxydans | reverse complement strand
ATACGCTTTATCTGCATAAACTTCATCAATCCTTATGCCGGCTTTTTTTGTTTGTTCAAGCATTTCTTTTGTGTGGTTTCCGTCGGTATATGCTCCGTTTGCTGTTCTTACGCAAGTGATGATGCGTTCATCTGTTGTCATGGCCAATTCGGTTTTATAGCCGACTCTTTCATCTGAAAGGTTATATAAATGCTGTAAGAAAAGCAGCTTACACATCATTTCCGGTTCTTTTGCAGGACGGCCAAACTCTTTACAATAGCTGCCTTTTAGCAGTTCGTTAATAAAAGAAAAATCAACTACTGAATCTATCTTTTTAGTATGTGATTTTCCGGAATTTTGTCGTATAGCAATGAATGAAAACTTAGTTGTTTTGGCTTAAGTCGAAGCATTAGAAAAACCCCTTTTAAGTGGTCTCGGACTGTCCCCTTGTGCTGTTTCCCTTTGTGCTGTTCTCCAAGGCTTGTATAACAAATCATATTATTTATAAGGTTTTTAGATATTCAGTAAAAGTAGAAGTAGGAAACATCCTTCTTTTAGCAATCATATTACTCCATATCTGATTTCCAGTGGTTTCATCAATATAGCCTTTATTCAATGCAGCCACTAGTATATCTCCAGTAGCTACATGCTCTAAATTATATTTTTTAATATATTTAGATATATCTCTAAGATTATTAGATGCAATAATTCCGTTATAAGTTTTTGCTAAAGCTATAGCTGCTGCCTCACCTTTACCTATTATCCTCTCTCCTTTGGGTGGTGCTACTGCTAATTCATAGTAAAGATTAAATTCTTCTGTATTAGTCAATATTTCTTTTGTAGCGATATCTCCACTCAAACATAATTTAGTCACTTTGCCCTTTATATGTGGAATACTTGGATTAGATAATTCTTCAAATACTTGTTTAGGTAATATAATTCTATTTGTATAAAGTTTCAATAAAAGATTCTCTTCCTTCACCCACAAGAAGGAAGAGATGCAGTCAGTATCAAAAAATAACTTATCAGTCATATTTTTCTTCCTCTTCTGTATCAAACCCGTATACGATATCACCTCTAAAACCATTTAACAACAATTCTTCATATTTACCAGTTGAAACGAGTTTTTTAGTTTTTAGCTCCTCAGTTAATCTAACATATTTCCCAAAAGTAGCATATTGCTTATCTTCAGGTGTGGGTCTATATAATTTATCATCATAGCCAAGTTTTTTAGCTAAAGCTATTATTCCTGTCTTCATAGTATCAGCCTTTTCACGGGTTATATATCCATCGTTTATTAGTCTCCATAGTATGGCCTGCCTGCTTATACCATAATGTTGCTCTATCCTTATAACATCCTCTATCTCAAGTTGATATTTTTCTTTTTTAATTTTATTTTTAATAAAATAATTGAGTGACTCATATGGTGCTAAAAAATAAGATGCGAACATATCCGCTTCCTTTTCCTGTGGGTCTTTATTTTTCTCCAAGTCTTTAGAGCATACAATACTTTTAAAATCTTTATGGAAAAACAAATGGTATAATTCATGTGCTATTGTAAAACGCTGTCTTCCATAGGTTGAAGTAGAATTAACTCCAATCACTTTATTCTTTCCATCTCTAATACACATTCCACTTACTCGGTTACTCATAGGGTAAAATACAATGGTTAAATCATCGTTATTGAGAATTAAAGAGAATATATCTATTGGAGAGTCCGCATCTTCTCCGAAATCTTTACGTAAGCTTATTGCTTCCCCATTTAATTCTATTTTCTCTTTCAACTTTTACTCCCCCTCAAGTAAGCCTTCCATAAAGCGTAAATTGAGTGCTATTTTATTCATGGCTGCTATTGTTTTTAAATCTTCTGCATCCACACTTTTTGCTCTAAGTGCTATTGGCATTGGTACAAATTCACTAGACTCATCAACAAAATACTCCATAGTACATCCAAATAGCTCCGCTACCTTTTCAAGCACATCCATGCTAAACTGTCTTTCATTTTTTTCGCATTTTGAAATATAACTCTGATCAACGCCTAAATATTCTGCAATCTGACTTTGTGTAAATCCACTTTTCTCTCGTAACTCATTAAATCTTTTACTTATCAATTCAAAGTTTAACATAGTTACACCTCCCCTTACTTATATTATATGTTAGTCTTGTCATAAATTCAACTAATTATTCATTTTAATTTATGACAATATAAAATGAGGTGGTTGTTTATGATATTCTAAAAGTACCCCAAATTCTAATTGAAAATTCCTCTAGAAGAAATATATAATAACCCTATGACAATTCATAGGGAGGCTAGGGGATGATAAGTTTAATGGATAAACAAAAAATAATAATAGATGGATTTTTAGGAGGAAAATCTCAATGGGCAATCCATAGAGAAACTGAAATTGATAGAAAGACAATTAGAAAATATATCAGAGAGTATGAAGAAAAAAGAGTTATGCTATTGGAGGGTGAAGGAGATAAACTAATTTTAACTGAAGAATTTGTAGAACCACCAAGATACGACGATGCGAGTAATAGAATTAAAGTTAAATTAACAGATGAAATAATGGATAAAATAGATTTTTATTTAGAGGAAAATGAAAAGAAGATACAAGAAGGAAAAAGCAAACAACAAAAGAAAAGAATAGATATCCATGAATGCCTCAAAGAAGAAGGCTATGACATAAGTTATTCAACCGTATGTAACTATATAAAAAACAAATTGAATGAGAAAAAGGAAGCATATATAAGGCAAGAATATGATCCGGGAGATGTAAGCGAATTTGACTGAGGACATGTTAAACTAGAAATAGGTGGAGAATCTAAAGCAATACAGATGGCTGTAATGACAACAGCAAGAGGAAACTACAGATTTGCATATCTCTATCAAAATCAAAAAATGGAAAGCTTTCTAGATTCACATGTTAGATTTTTCAACCATGTAGGAGGGGTTCATAAGGAAATAGTATATGACAATATGAAAGTTGCAGTAGCGAGATTTGTAAGTAAAACAGAAAAGGAACCTACAGAAGATCTTTTAAAATTATCTATGTATTATGGTTTTAAATATAGATTTTGTAATGCCAGACGTGGAAATGAAAAAGGCCATGTAGAAAGATCTGTAGAATACGTAAGGAGGAAGGTATTTAGGAAGAACACAAAAGAACCGTCCCCTTGTGCATAATCCCCTTGTGCATAATCCCCTTGTGCATAATCTTAATTTTGGATTAGATTTGAACAAACTTAAAAAAATATGTTGTCTGTATGCTTTCGTAAGAGGTGAGAATTTTAGTAGATATAGCTTCAAAATCAGTAAGAATATGTTGAATTTTGGAGATTATGTTGTTCGAATTAACGATAGTAGTGAGTTTTTGAGGCTATCTTCAGAGCATTTAAAAATACTACGTTTCCCAAAAGTCGATAAAAATAACAATATAATGATAATAAGAAAGACGCCTTCCGGCTAAGCTAATACTTTTTAAGCCTACCTAGTTGGCTGGTTACAAAAAGAGAACCAACCAGTTAAGGTCGGTCGGTCCTTCTCGTGTGTCAGTTACTTAATAAGTGTATAAGTGAGTGCCTGACACCATTATTGCCTTTACTATTTCTTCCTGATTGCCCGTATCACCGATAAATTGGGTTTCATAGACAACATCGTTTTGTTCCCATATATAATTCTGGGTCTTAGTTATGCCTTTTGATATTATATTGGGGTTTGTGATATCTAGTTCATATTTTAAGACTTTAATGTCATTAATCATTATAGGGACAATATCTATCTTCTTTTCGGTAACATTAGTTTTTACTTTTACATCTACTGGGTCTTTGTAATATTCCAAGCTTATATAGCCATTTTGAATCATGTCATCATATTTTGAGGTGTCTTTTGTCTGGTATAAAGATATTTCTTGTATGGAATCTTTATCTTTTAATTGAAAAATTGTCTCCATTTTAATCATTTCAACTAGCTTATTATCGTGTAGAGTTTCGCTAAAAGGACGGATGAGCGAAGAAACTGGAACAAATCCACCGGGCAAGTTTAGTGGAAATTTAGGGGCAAATCCCAGTATTTCTCGGGCCGCTTCTAGGTCTTTATTACTGTAAATTTCCAAAAACCTATCATAATCCCTTGATTTATATTTAATATTTTGTATGTCTTTAGGGAATTTAAGGGATGAGAGAAGTATCTTTATATCATCTCTTGGAATTTCGCTAAGGAAAAAACCTTCGAAATCGCCATTTTTACGATAATATGGTATGCTATACCATATATTTTCATCTTGCCATATAAAGTATTTTTCAACTATTTTAGTAATAGGTCTAACTTTTATACGTCCTGTATCATGTTTTCTGTACTCTGCTAAATCTTCTTCCTTTATATCCCAGTCTTTGCTTATCGTTAAACAAGTTCCCTGTATATTTGAAATGTTCATGGGTTCTTCACTAAACTTTATATCAGGCTTAATAGTCCTTTCATTAATAACTTTTTCATTGGCATCTGAATGCATTTCTTTTAAATATTTTATCATGTCGTTATTAGAAACTAGGATGGATACACCAATTTGCTTATCAACGTCAACTTTAGTAAAATCTACACTGGCTAATCCTTTCTCCTCATAAAAAAATATTTTGTCAAATTCATAATCTATAGGCATCTTGTCAGGCACCTTAAAGTCAAAATCAATAAAATCTATGGCTCTATCTAAAGTGGAAAAAACTTTTTCGGGCTCATCAAAGCTAAATTGCT
>JALHJR010000074.1:0-4822 GCA_022840405.1 Tepidanaerobacter acetatoxydans | reverse complement strand
ACATATTAAAGAGATAGTTGAAATTGAAATGAATTCGGCAACAGATAATCCCTTAATTTTCCCTGAAAGCGATGTCGTTATTTCCGGCGGCAACTTCCACGGGGAGCCCATAGCTATAAACATGGATTATATGGGGATAGCAGTTTCAGAGCTGGCAAGCATTGCTGAACGCCGGATTGAGCGCCTTGTAAATCCTAGCCTAAACGAGGGCCTGCCTGCATTCTTAGTAGACAATGGCGGCTTAAATTCGGGCCTTATGATAGCTCAATATACTGCAGCATCACTGGTATCGGAAAATAAAACCCTTGTAACTCCCGCCAGCGTAGATTCCATACCGTCTTCAGCAAACCAGGAAGACCATGTAAGCATGGGGACAATTGCAGCAAGAAAAGCAAGAAAAATCGTAGAGAATACGAGAAATGTTCTAGCAATTGAGCTTTTATGTGCTGCCCAGGCAATAGATTTGCGACTAAAATCTAAAAATAATCAAAGACTTGGTAAAGGCACTAAGCTTATGTATGACTTTATACGAGAAAAAGTAATGCAACTACAAAAAGATCGAGTATTAAGTAATGACATAAAAAATTTAGCTGAACTAATAAAAAGAGGGAAGTTGATAGAGAAAGTTGAAAAAGAAAGATGGAATTTAGTTAATTAAATTATTAAAGCACAAAGGGGGGATTTGTGGATGCTATAACAAAGAAAGACAGTTTAGCATTACTAATGTTGGAGTGGCTTACAATAATTTTATTAAAAAGACGGAGGTGCCGGTATGATCTTATTAATAGTGATTATTTACATGGCAATAATGTTAGGAATTGGTTGGTGGGTTGGAAAACATTATATTCAGGGGATGACTGACTTTTTATTGGCTGGTCGAAGGCTTGGGGTTTGGATGTGTGCCGCAACCCTTGCTGCAACGCATTTCGGCGGTGGAATGGTTATGGGAGGTAGTGAATATGGCTACAATTACGGCTGGTCCGGAGCGTGGTACGGTGTATCCTGCGGTATAGGTATACTCCTTTTGGCTTTTACCACTGCGGGCAAGTTTAGAGAGTTGTCATACTATACCGTACCGGACTATCTTGAACAACGGTATGGGGGGAAGACTATCAGAATATTAGGTGCGTTACTTTCCCTTATAGCACTAATAGGAATCTTAGCTGCTATGGTGCTTTCTGCAAAAGGAGCACTAGAGATATTGGGAATAACCGGCAACGCAGGGGCAATTATTGCCACATTGGTTTTTATTGTGTATACCACCTTCGGCGGGCTGTGGGCAGCAACAATAACCGATACCATTCAATTAATAATAGCAACATTTGGAGTTGTATTAGCAGCTGTTCTAGTACTGACTAAAACCGGAGGAATGGCTAATCTTTCTGCCATGTTAATTGCAAAGGGAGTAGAGCCAAGTTACTTTAGCTTCGGGGGTCTTGGCACATCAAGCATAATGTGGTTATTACTTCCAACTATAATGTATACCCTTATTGGTCAAGATTTTTATCAAAGGTTGTTTGCAGCAAAAGATGGAAATGTAGCCAAAACTGCATCAATAATTGGTGGTGTTTTACTGGTAATAATTAGTTTTTTTCCGACAATTATTGGTATGGGAGCTAGAGCGTTATCAGATTTGGACAGTGGAGGAAATTCCTTTCCATGGGTAGTGCAAAATCTTATGAATCCTGTAATAGGTGGAATAGTTCTAGCGGCAATACTATCAGCCATAATGTCAACGGCGGATTCCCTCTTGACGGCAGCTACATCTCATATAGTAAAAGACTTTTGGATAGAAACATTTCAAATGGATGAAATAAAAGACGAAAAGAAATTACTTAACATATCCAGAAATTTTACATTTATAATCGGGATATTAGGTCTTTTAATAGCACTGATAATGCCGGGAATAATAGATGCACTTATTTACTCATATACAATGTATAGTGCAGGGGTGTTTATACCGGTTATAGGCGGAGTTTTATGGGAATCTGCAACAAGAGAGGGAGCACTGGCATCACTAATCATTGGTTCTATTGTTGCCTTATGGGGCATACTGACAAATGCGAATGTCTTTGGTGCACCTGCGGAAATATATGCAGCTTTGGTATCATTGGTAGTATTTGTAGCAGTATCACTGGCTACACAGAATAGAAAAACGGATGGAGTGTAAAATAATTAATCATTGTGATAAATAAGATATTAAAACACTAGGGGAAGCAATTCGTTTCCCCTGATATATTCTTTTTAACAACCTAAAAATTAAGACAGAAGAATCCTAATATTAAAAAGGAGCAGGATCAAAAATGCTTAACAATTGTGATATTTCAAAGGCAATGAAAATAAAGCTTGATGATGAATTGCCGGAAATGCCGAAATTTGTGGAGGGCATTAGAAGAGCTCCCAGCCGGGGGTTTAATCTGACAAAGGAACAGACTAAAACTGCACTAAAGAATGCTCTAAGGTATATACCGGAGCAGTATCATGAAAAACTTGCACCTGAGTTTTTAGATGAGCTTTTAACCTATGGCAGAATTTATGGCTATCGCTACAGGCCGGAGGGCAGGATATATGGAAGGCCTATCGACGAATATAAGGGCAAATGCCTTGCCGGAAAAGCCTTTCAAGTTATGATAGACAACAACCTAGATTTTGAGGTGGCACTTTATCCTTATGAGCTTGTTACTTATGGTGAAACCGGCAGTGTATGCCAGAATTGGATGCAGTATAGATTAATTAAAAAATACCTTGAGGTAATGACTGAGGACCAGACACTTGTAGTTATGTCAGGACATCCCCTCGGCCTTTTTCCCTCAAAGCCGGAAGCTCCAAGAGTAATCATAACAAATGCCTTAATGGTAGGCATGTTTGATAACCATGATGACTGGGAAATTGCAGAAGAGATGGGAGTTGCCAATTATGGCCAGATGACAGCAGGAGGCTGGATGTACATCGGGCCCCAGGGGATAGTTCATGGAACCTTCAATACACTGCTAAATGCCGGCAGGTTAAAACTTGGTATTTCCCACGACGAAGACTTAAAAGGCCGGCTATTTGTTTCATCAGGCCTTGGCGGAATGAGTGGAGCACAACCAAAGGCAGTAGAGATTGCCGGTGGTGTTGGAATCATAGCCGAGGTCGACTATTCCCGTATTAAGACGCGCTACGACCAGGGATGGGTGAAAAAAGTATCATCAGATTTAAAAGAAGTATTTGCTATTGCTCATGAATATATGAAAAAGAAAGAACCTATGTCTATCGCTTATCACGGCAACATAGTTGATTTACTGGAATATGCAGTAAAAAATAACATTCATATTGACCTATTATCAGACCAAACCTCATGCCATGCAGCATATGACGGTGGATATTGCCCTCAAGGTCTGACTTTTGAGGAGCGCACTAAGCTGCTTGCAGCAGATAGAGAAAAATTCAAACAACTTGTTGATAAAAGCCTGAGAAGGCATTTTGAACTTATAAGAACTTTGGTGGATCGGGGCACATATTTCTTTGATTATGGAAATTCCTTTATGAAGGCAGTATTTGATGCAGGTGTAAAAGAAATATCAAAGAATGGCATAGATGAGAAGGATGGCTTCATATTCCCCTCCTATGTTGAAGACATAATGGGACCGGAACTTTTTGACTATGGTTACGGACCCTTCCGCTGGGTTTGCTTAAGCGGCAGGGAGGAGGATTTGAGAAAAACAGATAGGGCAGCCATGGAATGCATTGACCCAAACCGCAGGGGCCAAGATAGGGACAACTATATCTGGATTCGCGATGCGGAAAAAAATAAACTGGTAGTAGGCACACAGGCAAGAATACTTTATCAGGATGCCGAGGGGAGAATGAAAATTGCCCTTAAATTCAATGATATGGTAAGAAAAGGAGAAATCGGGCCTGTGATGCTTGGAAGAGATCACCATGATGTGAGCGGAACCGATTCACCCTTTAGAGAAACAGCTAATATAAAAGACGGCAGTAATGTAATGGCAGATATGGCTACACAATGCTTTGCCGGCAATGCCGCAAGGGGCATGAGTCTTGTAGCCCTTCACAACGGCGGAGGCGTAGGCATAAGTAAAGCCATAAACGGGGGTTTCGGACTGCTCTTAGATGGAAGCAAAAAGACCGATGATATTATAAAATCTGCCCTATTATGGGATGTAATGTGCGGTGTTGCAAGACGCTCCTGGGCACGAAATCAAAACTCTATTGAAACAGGTGTAGAGTTTAATAAAAATTACGATAGCCTTGGCCATATCACCCTTCCGTATATACCAAAGCAAGAACTAATAGATGAAGTAGTAGATAAAGCCTTAAAATAGTATGGGCGACCACTGCTCTAACCCCATATCCGAGCTTATAACGCAGCATAAACTCAAATCGTATGGGCGACCACCGGTCGCTAGGCAAAGCTATACGTGCAAAGCTTTTTAATGACATAAACCTGTATTATGGCCAACATATCCAAAGCTTATAATGCAACATAAACTTGTATTATGGGCAACACATCCAAAGCTTATAACGCAACATAAATCTGTATTATGTGCAAACACATCCAAAACTTATAACGCAACATAAACCCAGATTGTAGGGGCGACCATTGGTCGCCCGCACAGCCTATCAATAACTTATTACTATTCAGAGGTTAAAAACGACTTGTCATCCTATGTTAGGATTACTATACAACCAACTAACATGATATCATAAAAGTAAAACTAATAGGAGTGGTATCATGTTTGAAGGAACAAGAAAAATGATGGAACTTTTAGAGGAGTTAGGGCCCAGGAAGGTACTAGTCGCAGGCATAGATGTTTCT
>JALHJR010000026.1:0-32495 GCA_022840405.1 Tepidanaerobacter acetatoxydans | reverse complement strand
GCAAAGCAAAAAATCAGGTGTAGTGACAAACTTTTTTTAGCTATATGCCTCTAATGCTTGGTATATCTATAACTGGAAAATTTTTACGCCAAACTTGGGATACAAATAAAATACATAAAAAGTAAAAATACTAATATCAAATTTTATACCGTTAAACTTAATTATAGAAGTACACGAAACTGTTAGCGAAATTTAAGTGTGAAAGGGGAATGGGTGTTTGTTAGACAATAAAAGTTTTCCGTTTATAATTACAGTAAGTCAAATGCTTTCTACTATGGCAGCAATTGCCTTACTTAATCTAGACTTTGACGTGAAAATACAGATTATTTTGATATGTCTTTTTTTCCATGTAGCCGGTTTTACGATGATTGATTTTTTTCATGGTCAAAGACAAATTTCAGGTGCCACAAAAAGCCTTTTTCGAGTTTTTCGATTAACAAGACATGATTTTCAAAATCACTTACAAGTTTTATATAGTATGATTCAGTTGAAAAAATATGAAGATGCTTTAAAATATATAGATAGTATAAAAAACAAAGATAAAGAAGTTAGTTATATTTGCAACAATTTAACCAATGTTTCAATGATAACTTGTTTATTGGAAATGCTATATACCATGAAACAAAAAAATATAAACATGAGTGTAGAGGTAATTGATAAAGAACCTTATGTTCCACAATTATCAAAGCTAAAAGAAGAACTACAGAGATATAGTTTACAACTTGATAAGTTTCAGGGTGAAAAAGATATAAAGGTTATTTTAGGAAAATCAAAGCTAGAGATATTCTCTAAGACTACAGGAGAACGGGTAATATTTAACACTAAACACATGCATTTAAGCGATAGCAAAACACCTGTGTTTAGTCGGTTTAATTAGAAGGTTTTCAATTATTACAGTAAAAACTGATTGATAGGTGTGATATAAATGTTTGTAGATCATGCAAAAATCTATGTAAAAGCTGGAGACGGAGGCAATGGAGTTGTGGCCTTCAGAAGAGAAAAATATGTGCCGCGAGGAGGGCCCAGCGGAGGCGACGGAGGTCGAGGCGGAGATGTAATTCTAATGGTAGATCCCGGCTTGTCAACTCTTATGGATTTTAAGTACAAAATTCATTATAAAGCAAAAAGAGGTGAACATGGTCAAGGGTCTAACAAATTTGGCCGAAGTGCCGAAGACCTTGTTATCAATGTGCCACCGGGAACTATTGTAAAGGATGCCGAGACCGGCGAAATACTTGCGGATTTGGTAGAAAACGGAGAAAGCTTTGTTGTAGCTAAAGGCGGTCGAGGAGGTCACGGTAATGCACGATTTACTTCCTCGGTTCACAGGGCACCGGATTTTGCCGAGAAAGGTGAGCCGGGTGAAGAACGTTGGATTGTGTTAGAATTAAAGCTAATAGCCGATGTAGGCCTTATAGGTTTTCCTAATGCCGGAAAATCCACACTGCTTTCCCGAATGACATCGGCAAAACCTAAAATCGCCGACTACCCATTTACTACACTGTCCCCTAACTTAGGAGTTGTAGACCCGGGGCTTGGCAAAGGAAACAGCTTTGTATTGGCTGATATTCCTGGCCTTATCGAAGGAGCTCATGAAGGGCAGGGCTTGGGCTATGAGTTTTTACGACATGTGGAAAGGACCCGTTTGCTTGTTCATGTGTTGGACATGTCAGGCATAGAAAGAGATCCGCTTGAGGGTTTCTATGCGATTAATCAAGAACTTGTAAAGTACAGCAAGGAGCTTTCAGAAAAGCCTCAGGTGGTTGTAGCCAATAAAATGGATTTACCAAAAGCACAGGAAAATTACGAAAGAATCAAACCGATAATTGAAAAGTCCGGTTATACCATAATGCCTGTATCAGGAGCGACAGGTCATGGAATAAAGCAACTTTTGCAGTATATTGGAGAGATGCTTTCAAAAATACCAAAGGCAGAACCGGTAGAACATATTAAGCAATATAGAATAATAGAGGAAGAACCTTTTAAAATCAGTAAGGGTGGTCAGGTGTTTTATATTTCAGGTAAGGCGGTCGAACGACTGGTAGCAATGACCGACCTTGAGAATGAGTCGGCAGTCAAACGACTTCAGCGCACTTTCAAGAGAATGGGTATTGATGATGAATTAAAAGCCCAAGGGATTAAGAACGGTGATACGGTAAAAATCGGTAATATAGAATTCTATTACATGGAATAAGGATAACCATATACTAAACCAAAAAACTTTTATATTGAAAGATTGGAGTTAAGCATGGTATAATCTTGATGATTTAAAGCTGTAAAGGGAGGATTTGTATTGTCAAACAACGAAAAGGTGGGTATAATGGGAGGAACATTTGACCCCATTCATTATGGCCATCTTGTCACAGCAGAAACGGCTAGAACCAACTTTAAATTAGACAGGGTTATTTTTACACCTGCCGGAAGGCCACCTCACAAAAAAGGTTATGCGGTAACATCTTCTGAAGACAGATATCTTATGACAATGCTTGCTATCAACAACAATCCTTTTTTTGAAATTTCAAGAATGGAGATTGAAAGACCGGGCTTAACTTATACCGTTGATACTTTAGAGAAGTTTTATAATGATTTGGGCAAGAATGTAAAACTTTATTTTATCAGTGGAGCAGATGCAGTTTTTGATATACTGACCTGGAAAGATGTGGACAAGGTTTTAAGTTACTGCACTTTTATTGCTGCAACTAGACCCGGCTACCCAATGGAACAGCTAAATCAGAAACTGATGCAAATTAGGCAAATATATGGCCATCAAGTTGTTCCCATGAAAGTTACAAGCCTTGACATTTCCTCGACTGAAATACGCAGGAGGGTTAAAGAAGGCCTTTCTATTAAATATCTCCTTCCTGAGAGTGTAGAAACGTATATAAGGAAAAGTGGTCTTTACAGGTGAAAATGACGCTGGAGGAAATGAAACGAAAATTAAGAAAAAGCATGAATGATAAGAGATTCTTACATTCATTGGGTGTTATGCAAACTGCAGAAAAATTGGCAGGTCGTTACGGAGAAGATATTGAGAAAGCCAAAGTAGCGGGCCTGCTTCATGATTGTGCCAAAGGGCTGGATATGGAGTGCCAGTTGAAACTGGCAAAATATTTTGGTATACTTTTAGATGATATTGAAAGACGAGAAAAAGTTCTGATACACGGACCTTTGGGGGCCGCGATAGCCAAAGTTGAATATGGTATTAATGACGAACAGATACTTACAGCTATAAAAGTTCATACTACTGGTGATGCAGATATGAGCCTGCTTGATAGGATAATATTTCTTTCGGATTTCATTGAACCGAACAGGTGTTTTCCTGGCGTTGAAGAGTTAAGAGTAAAGGCCTTTCAAGACCTTGACGATGCAATTATTGGTGCTTTTGATTCTACAATAAGGTATGTTTTAAGCAAAAAAAGCTTATTACATCCAAGGACAATTTTAGGCAGGAATTTTATTCTTATGCAAAGGGAGAGCGAGGGGAGAGTATGAAAAGGCCTTTAAAAATAGCTTTATCAATTCTTTTATTTATAGTACTTTCGCTGGGAAGCGGATTCTATTATACGCTTAGGAGTTTGAATGCACCATTGGAAGCCGGCAGCGATCCTAATACTTCAAATACCGATGAACTAGTGGAAGGCGGCAGACAAAATATATTACTTTTGGGCATGGATGCAGGTACCATAGGAGCTAAAGAAGAACATAACCGGCATCGCTCAGATACTATTTTAGTAGTGAGTTTGGACAAAAAAAATAAAGATGTCAAGATTTTATCAATCCCAAGAGATACAAGAGTAAGACTTGGGGGATACGGAATTCAAAAGATAAATGCTGCAACAGCGTTTGGCGGAGCAGATTTAGCGGTAAAAACCGTAAAGAATTTTTTAGGTGTGCCTATTCACAATTATGTGGTAGTTAAGCTTTCAAGCTTTAAAAATATAGTAGATGCCTTGGGCGGTGTAGACATAGATATTAAAGAGCGAATGAAATACAGTGACCCTGCAGGTGGTATATATATAGATTTATACCCTGGGCAGCAAACTCTTGATGGAGATAAGGCGGAACAATTTGTAAGATATAGGGGTTATGCAGATGCCGATATTGGCCGCGTTAAAGCTCAGCAGCAATTCGTGGAGGCTCTGATAAAAAAAGCCCTTAAACCTGCTACTCTTTTAAAGCTTCCTAAAATCATAGATATAATTCAAGAAAATGTAGAAACCGATATACAACCTTTAGAGATGGCAAGTCTGGCTAATTTTGCAAGGCAGGTAAAGCATGAAGATATAAAAATGTATATAGTACCGGGCGAAGGCAAATACATTTCGGGGACAAGCTATTTTATACCTTTTCAGAATCAGCTTGACGAGATGATAGATGAGATATTTTTTGCTGATGGTAACATTAAAGTTGCCGTGCTAAACGGTAATGGTGCTAAAGGTGTTGCCTCTAAAGTGGCAAGTAAGCTCGAATCCCAAGGCTTTAAGGTAGTTACCGTGGCAAATGCCGATAATTTCGACTATGAAACTACCACTATAATATATCCGAAGGATAAAAAGAGTGAAGCGGAGGAAATTGCTAAAGTACTTACGCAGGCACGGCTTGAAGAAGAAGCAGATAACAGTATTGTTCTTCCTACGATAATAGTTGGGAAGGATGCAAATTAACATATGGAGGGAAATGGATGATAATAGACCCTAAAACCTGTGCCATTGAAGCGGCCGGTATTTTAAAGGATAAAAAGGGTCAGGATATTTTAGTGCTTGATATAAGTTCTATAGCGGTATTTTCTGATTACTTTGTAATAGCTACCGGCATATCACCGATTCATGTTCAAGCACTGGCCGATGAAGTTGAGCGACGACTTGTTTCGAAGGGATATAGACTTAAAAGTAAAGAAGGCTACAAGGATGGCAGATGGGTGCTTATAGATTTTTATGATGTAATCGTTCATATTTTTACTCGTTCTGAAAGAGAATACTACATGTTGGAGCGACTCTGGGCAGATGCAAAAACGATCGATTTACCGTCGAATAGCATTGACACTAAAAAAGACTTGCAATATAATAATAAGGAAAATCCAACATGATTATTTATTCTATCGAATCATTAATCATTACTTAATTTAAAAGATTCTAGAAGGAGTAGTAAGAGGTAGTTACTCTAAGCAGAGACTCGGAATACTGGTGAAATCCGGGAGAGTAAACCTCCGAACTCACCTTCGGCTAAGCCGACAGGCGTTAAAATGTTTAAGTTGGGCATCAAGGCCAATTAGGGTGGTACCGCGAGGAAGAGTTTCTCGTCCCTAACAAGGGATAAGAAACTTTTTTTAATTTAATGCATTTAAAATATAAGCTTTTGTTAATATAATATAAACCTTGCTGTTTTTTGAATATTATTTACGAAGGAGGCAATTAAGTTGAAATACGATTTTAAACTGATCGAGAGTAAGTGGCAGAAAAAATGGGAAGAAGATAAGATATACAAAACCTCAGAAGATTATAATAAACCTAAATATTACTGTCTTGAAATGTTTCCATATCCTTCAGGGAATCTGCATATGGGCCATGTTCGCAATTATTCAATAGGTGACGTAGTTGCACGATTTAAAAGAATGAACGGTTTTAATGTACTCTATCCCATGGGGTGGGATGCATTTGGTCTTCCGGCTGAAAATGCTGCCATAAAGCATGGCATACATCCGTCTAAATGGACATGGAGTAATATCGACAATATGAGAACACAGTTAAAGCAATTAGGATTAAGCTATGACTGGGATAGAGAAGTTGCTACATGTCACCCTAATTACTATAAATGGACTCAGTGGTTTTTTTTATTGTTATATAAAAGAGGTCTTGCGTATCGCAAAAAGGCTTTTGTGAATTGGTGCCCATCATGTTCAACAGTTTTGGCAAACGAACAGGTGGTAGATGGAATATGTGACCGCTGCAAAACTGAGGTTGTTAAAAAAGAACTTGAACAATGGTTTTTTAAGATAACTGATTATGCGGACGAACTGTTAAATGATTTGGAAAAACTTCCTGGATGGCCTGATAAAGTCAAAACCATGCAGCAAAATTGGATTGGACGAAGTGAAGGTGTGGAGTTCTCATTTACTGCTGAGAAAACGGGTGATAAAATTTCGGTATTTACCACACGACCTGATACGGTATATGGGGTTTCATATGTAGTCTTAGCACCCGAACATCCGTTGGTAGAAACCCTTTCTTCTGGAACAGAGTATGAAGCTTCTGTTAAAGAATTCAAAAAGAAAATGGAAAAATACAATGAAATAGTCAGAACTTCTACTGAAACTGAAAAAGAAGGTGTATTTACAGGAGCATATGCTATAAATCCTATGAACGGCGAAAAAGTGCCTATTTGGATAGCGAATTATGTGCTTTTGGGTTATGGCACTGGGGCTGTTATGGGGGTTGCGGCCCATGACCAGCGTGACTTTGAATTTGCGAAAAAGTATAACTTGCCTATAAAGGTAGTTATTTCTCCGCATGATAAAACCTTACATCCTGATGAAATGACTGAGGCTTTTGTAGATGACGGCATTCTGGTGAACTCCGATAGGTTTAACGGTATGAGTAATATTGAGGCCATCAAAGCCATAGGTCAATATATGGAAGATATAGGGATCGGAAAGTTTGAAGTAAACTTTAAACTTAGAGACTGGCTGATTTCACGTCAGAGATACTGGGGTGCACCTATACCCATAGTTTACTGCGATAAATGCGGTGTGGTCCCAGTGCCTGAAGAGGATTTACCTGTGTTGCTGCCGGAAGATATACAGTTTAATACTCGAGGCACTTCTCCACTGCAAGAATGCGAAAAGTTTTTAAATACGACCTGTCCAAAATGCCATGGGCCAGCTCGCAGAGAAACAGATACAATGGATACATTTGTATGTTCTTCTTGGTATTTTTACAGATATACTGATGCCAGAAACGAAGAAGAACCATTTGCTCGAGAAAAGGTTAATTATTGGATGCCTGTGGATCAATATATAGGCGGTGTGGAGCATGCCATACTGCATTTAATGTATTCAAGGTTTTTTAATAAGGTAATTCGTGATGCCGGTCTGGTAGCCGTTGATGAGCCTTTTGAGAATTTGCTCACACAGGGTATGGTGTTAAGAGACGGTGTCAAGATGTCAAAATCTATTGGAAACACTGTAAGCCCTGAAGAAATTATAGAAAAATATGGAGCTGATACTGCAAGGCTGTTCATACTTTTTGCTGCTCCACCGGAAAGGGATTTGGAGTGGAGTGACCAAGGTGTGGAAGGATGTTTTAGATTTCTTCAGAGGGTCTTTCGACTGGTAGAAGAATTATCCAATAAATTAAGTAATGCAGGGAACTTTGGAGAATATGATAAGGATGTACGCCGTATTACTCATAAAACTATCAAGAAAGTAACTGAAGATGTCAGTGAAAGGTTTAACTTCAATACTGCCATAAGCGCTATAATGGAAATGGTAAACGGATTAAATGCCCACAAAGATGCTAACATTTCAAAAACCGTATTAAAAGAAGCTTTAGATAATCTCCTTTTGCTGCTAGCTCCTTTTGCCCCTCATATAACGGAGGAGTTGTGGCATACTTTAGGCCATAAAGAGAGTGTTCATCTAATGCCTTGGCCTAAATATGATGCTAATGCCATTGTGGAAGATGAAATAGAAATTGTTATACAGATTAATGGAAAAGTGCGAGATAAAATGAAAATTTCTGTTGAAGCCTCAGAAGATGAAATGAGAGAAGCAGCATTAAAACAAGAAAAACTTTTACCTTTATTAGAAGATAAAAAAATAGTAAAGGTTATTACTGTACCCAAAAAACTTGTAAATATAGTGGTAAAGTAATTTATTTTAAGAATTTTATATAGTTAGCTGTCCACGAGTAAAATGGACGGTGAAACAATATAACATTTTGTGTGGAGCACCAACGGAAATGATTGGTGCTCTTTTTGTGTTGCAAAACTTGAAAGGTAAATTAAGATATTTTGATAGGCATGCCGGAATTATTTTGATTTTACCCTATATCACCTTAATATTCCATATAATGGTTTTGAGTTATTTAAGAACGGCTATTTATCAAAGGACAACTATTGTATGAAAGAGGAAAGTGTGGTAAAATATTAACAGGTTAACAATCACCTGTAAATAGCTTTTGAATAAATTTTTGTTTAGCTTTATGCAATATATATAATACGGAAGGAAAGAGGTTGAGAATTATGTTAAAACTCGAATCTGTTTACCTGCACTTGAAAAACGGTCATGAGGACTTTTCTATATTAGAAGATATAAATTTAGAGTTGGAGAATAATAAGTTTTATGCCTTGACCGGTCCAAATGGCGGCGGGAAAACGTCACTAGCCAAAGTCATTATGGGTATTTATAAAAATGATAAAGGCCGACTGATTTTTGATGGCGAGGATATAACAAATCTAAGCATAACCGAACGTGCCAAGGTCGGCATCAGTTATGCGTTTCAAAATCCTCCCAGATTTAAGGGTATGAAGATCAAAGACCTGCTTAAAATATCTGCAGACGAAAGCTCGTTAAGGGCTATGCTTCGAGCCGTAGGTTTATGCCCTCAGGATTATCTTGACAGAGAATGCGATGCAAGCCTTTCAGGCGGCGAGATGAAGAGGATTGAGTTAGCTACGGTTCTTGCAAGACCATCAAAATTAGTAATCTACGATGAACCGGAAGCAGGTGTTGACCTTTGGAGTTTTGAAAATCTACTGCAACTAATTAGAAACTACCATAAAAAAGGCAATGTAACGAGTGTGGTTATCACGCATCATGAAAGAGTCTTATCGCTGGCGGATGAAATAATTCTTTTGGCCGATGGCAAGATAGCCGAAAGAGGTTCGAAGGAAAAAATATTGCCACTGATACAAAAGGATTCAAGATGCTGCTGGCAGGCAAATTGTGGAGGTAATGACAATGAAATTGAATGCTATTGAAAATGAACTTTTGAAAAATATTGCAGATTTGCATAAAATACCATCAGGAGCTGTCAATATCAGAAAGAATGGTGAGGGTATCATACGCCATTCTTCTGCCAATATTGAGGTTCGCCCAAAAACTGACAAGCCCGGCATCGATGTCATAATTGCGCCAGGCACTAAAAATGAAGCGGTACACATTCCTGTTTTGATAACCATGTCCGGGGTGGTGGATGTCGTATATAATACAATCATCATAGGTGAAGGTGCTGATGTAACTGTAGTCGCCGGCTGTGGAATTCATAATCCTGGCTCTAAAAAATCCCAGCATGACGGTATTCATGAAATAATTGTTAAAAAGGGTGCAAAAATGCGGTATTTAGAAAAACACTACGGTGAAGGCGAAGGAAGCGGTGAAAGGGTTTTAAACCCACAAACACTTGTCATGATGGAGCAAGACTCTATGGCGGAAATGGAACTTGTGCAAATAAAAGGTGTTGATAGCACTGTCCGCGATACAAAAGCTAAATTAGCCGAAGGGGCAAGCCTGATTATAACCGAACGTCTTTTGACCCACCAAAATCAGGAAGCGGTATCTGATATGACAATAGAGCTTAATGGTCGGGGTTCCAATGCAAAAGTTATATCTCGCTCGGTTGCAAAGGATAATTCCAAGCAGGTATTTCGGCCAATAGTTATCGCCAGGGCCAGCAGTAAGGGACATGTTGAATGTGATTCTATCATAATGGATCAAGGCAAAATAAGCTCAACGCCTGCTATTACCGCAGAGCATCCAGATGCTCAATTGACTCACGAGGCTGCTATTGGTAGAATAGCCGAAGAACAGCTTCTAAAATTAATGACTCTGGGTCTTTCTGAAGAAGAAGCTGAGGATGTCATACTACGAGGTTTTCTGCAATGACAGCTAAATGCATAATGATTCAAGGAACTGGGTCTTCTGTAGGGAAAAGTCGATTAGTTACCGGACTTTGCAGGTTATTTAAGCAAGATGGATTTAAAGTTGCGCCATTTAAATCTCAAAACATGGCATTAAATTCATATATAACCCGGGATGGCTTAGAGATGGGCAGAGCTCAAGCTACCCAGGCTGAAGCATGCGGCATAGAGCCTTCGGTCATAATGAATCCGGTACTGTTAAAGCCGCGTTCGGACAAGAATAGTCAGGTAATAGTTAGAGGCAAACCTTTTGGCAACTTCTCAGCGATGGACTACCATGAATACAAACCAAAACTGATGCAACTGATAAAAGAAAGCTATGATGAGTTGGCTCGGGATAATGACATAATTGTTATAGAGGGGGCTGGAAGTCCTGCGGAAATAAATCTTCGCGAAAGAGATATTGTCAATATGGGTATGGCCGAATTAGTTAATGCCCCAGTAGTTATTGTAGGAGATATTGACAGAGGTGGGGTTTTTGCATCATTGGCAGGAACAATGCTTTTATTGAATGATAATGAAAAAGCCATGGTAAAAGCCGTTATAATAAACAAGTTTCGGGGAGATTTAAAGCTGCTTGAACCAGGCCTTAAAATGCTGGAGGATATAATAAAACGGCCGGTTTTAGGAGTTGTACCTTATGCCGATATATATATAGATGAGGAGGATTCTCCTCAATCGGAAAAAGAACGGTTGATGCAAAAGTATGATAGAAGCGACAATGCCGATATGGATAAAGAAGGCCAATTAAAAGTAAAAGTCTTAAGTCTGCCTCGAATTACAAATTTTACTGACTTTGCGCCATTAGGTGAATTTCCGGGTATCCAGCTATCATATGCATCCAATGGCCCTATTGGCGATGCTGATATGGTTTTAATTCCGGGATCAGAAAATCCCAAAGAGAGCATGGAATTTATTCAATCAAGAGGTTGGGATAAAGAAATTCAGGAGCTTTCTAAAACGGGTGTGGTAATTTTGGGTATGGGCAGCAGTTATCCTTTGTTGGGAAAAACCCTGAGTTTTTCTTCGGACTTTGGAATAAAGGAAAACATAAAAGGATTAGGCTTGCTTGATGTGCACATAGAACTACAGCAACAGGATTCTATACGTGTGTTAGGGGAAATTTTAGATAATCTTCCGGCTCCAGCAGATGTTTTAAGCGGATCGGAAATAGAAGGTTATCGCATATATTCCGGAAATATTATACAAAAAGGCAAAGAAATTAATTTTATAAAAACCTATAACTGCTCTGATAATTCATCAGACGGCCTTATATCAGCAGCGGGTCGTACCGTTGGAACCTTTATCCACGGAATATTTGACAATCCTGATTTTACCATAAGATTCGTAAACTTTTTGAAGAATATTAAACATGATGAAAGTGTTATCACAAACAATGCCAGATATTTTGATTTTAACAAATTTAAAGAGGCTGAATATGATCGCTGGGCGGATATAGTCAGGGCTAATATCGATATTAAAAAGTTATATGAGATAATAGGTATAGAAATATAGGAAGATCGAGGGGGTGAGGTGATAAAAGTGTTTGATTTTAGTAGAAGAGAAAAAATGCTTTTGGGTATATCGCTGATATTGATTGTTTCCTTAGGTTCTGTTACATATTATGTATTTTTCAGGAAGCCTCCGGAGATAGCATTTAAACTTCAGGAGGAACCTGCAATCCCTGTTACAGCTCCAGCTGCGGAAACGGAGAAAATAGTGGTTTATGTTACCGGAGCGGTAAAAAACCCCGGCGTATATACATTGGAAGAAGGGAATAGAGTAAAAGATGCTATAGAAATAGCAGGAGGTCACCTCCCCAATGCTGATCTTTTACGGTTAAATCTGGCTCAAAAGGTGCATGATGAAGATAAATTATATGTTCCCCAAATTGGGGAAACACCGGAACAATCAGAATTCGAAGATACTACTTATGAGGCGACGGTAGGTTTAAGTTCTAAAAATGACGGCAAAATTAATATCAATACCGCAGGCGAAGCAGAACTTACCCAATTGCCCGGCATTGGCCCCGTGACCGCACAGAAAATTATGGATTACAGAAAAACTAACGGCTTGTTTAAGACTATAGATGATATAAAGAATGTTTCAGGAATAGGAGATAAGAAATTTGAACAAATAAAGGATAAAATTAAAGTTAAATAAGGCAATATGATGCTTAAACAAATAGCAAACTACTTATAAATTTGGGGAAAAGGGGGTTATACGGGGTTATGGACAGCGAATCCAAGGAGCAGTTTAAGTCAGTCATTACAGTTATAATTATATTTGGCATTATTAGTTTACTTGGCGATATGGTCTATGAAAGTGCCCGTAGCGCAAATAGTCAGTACTTCAATTTACTTGGCATTAATGCTGCACAAGTTGGATTGATTTTTGGTATAGGAGAATTTTTAGGATATTTTTTACGGCTAATAGCTGGTATTCTGTCAGATAAGAGCGGAAAACACTGGCTTTTTATTTTTATAGGCTATGGCATGTTGATAGCTGTGCCTTTAATGGGCCTTACAATGAATTGGAATATTCTTGTTATACTTATTCTTGCAGAGCGCATAGGAAAATCTCTGCGCAATCCTGCAAAAGATACAATATTGTCTGCAGTTGCTGAAAATCAGGTTGGAACTGGATTTGCTTTTGGCCTTCAGGAAGCACTGGATCAAATCGGCGCATTTACCGGCCCTCTAATTTTTACTTTAGTTTTTTATTTTACCGCTGAAAATGGGGTTGCCCAGTACCAATTAGGTTATAAATTACTCTTGATACCGTTTATTGCTCTAATGTTTTTTGTAACCTTTGCATATTTTAAGACTGAAAGAGAAAATTTAATCCCCTCTATCAAGCGAAAAGAATTTTATACTGAAAATCTAAGACCGACATTCTGGATATATACTGCTTTTACATTCTTTTGCACTTTGGGATTTGTTAATTTCAGTGTCATCGGCTATCATTTAAAAGCAAATAATTTACTATCCGATGGAAATATAACTCTCTTATATTCATGTGCTATGATTGTAGATGCAATAACAGCACTTGTTATCGGCAGAGCATATGACCAAATGAAAAAGAAAGCAAAAACAAAAACAGGAGGTCTATTAGTACTTATTGCCGTACCATTTATCACACTCTTAATTCCGTTTTTGATATTGAGCACATCTTCAACAATGATTATTATTGGTATGATAATTTTCGGGATTGTCATGGGAACCCATGAGACGATTATGCGTTCGGCTATTGCGGATATTACACCATTTAACAAGCGAGGCACAAGCTATGGAGTGTTTAATGCATGCTATGGTTTGGCACTCCTAGGTGGATCGGCTTTGATGGGGTTTTTATATGATCTTAATAAACTGGGGAATATTAAGATGTTTACTTGTATTATGGAAATGATTGCAATCTTACTGTATTTCAAAATGAGCCAAATGACAAAGTCTGGCCAATAAAAAGTAAATAAAATATTTAATCTAATTATTTTTATTGTAATTTCTGCTAAGAGCTAAATTTGACCAAAAAGCCATTAATTGACCTTGCAGAGCAAGAAAGATATAATAAAGAAGATATAATAAAAGCAAAATACCAAGCAGTTACATTACAACAAGCAACTTGCAAAAAGGGAGGAGAAATATGAGCTTATTGCTTAAAGCTGCAGTAATGGGAATAGTTGAAGGCATTACGGAATTTTTACCGATATCTTCTACAGGTCACATGATTATTGTGGGAGATTTTATAGATTTTAAGGGCGACAGCTTTCATACGATGTTTGAAATTGTTATTCAGTTAGGTGCTATCCTTGCGGTAGTTTATTATTATCGATATAAAATCATTGATTCTATCAAGCATATCAGACCTGGTGAGAAGGGTTTTGAATTGTGGTTTAAAATTTTCATCGCTTTTTTACCGGCAGCAGTTATAGGCCTTTTAATAAATGATGTCATAGAAAAGTATCTGTTTTCATCATTTACTGTCGCTATAGCTCTTGTAGTTGGGGGCTTTTTAATGGTATTGGCGGAAAATTATTTTGGCCGCAGCGGTTTAAATGATATGGATAAAACCGATTTAGGACAGGCTTTTATCATTGGCATAGGCCAATGCCTTGCATTAATACCAGGTATGTCAAGATCGGCTTCAACTATTATGGGTGGCATGGCTGCGGGGCTTTCAGTAAAGGCAGCTGCGGAGTTTTCTTTTTTTCTTGCTATTCCGACTATGGTAGCTGCAACAGGGCTTTCTTTGTTTAAAGGATATGCCGGTACAAGTCCTCTGGAACTGCAAGCATTAGTCGTAGGTTTTGTAGTATCTTTTATCGTTGCACTGCTGGCAGTTGATAGGTTCCTTTCATATTTAAAACAGCATTCTCTCAAGCCTTTTGCTTATTATCGGATTGTTGTAGGTATTATTATGATTTTATTGATTACTACTGGTATATTGTAATTGATTGATGATGTGTGCAAGTATTGACAAAGACTTGTAACATAAGTAGAATAAAGGAAAAGAATGTTTTGATAGGGAGGAGTAGAAGTAATCTTCCAGAAAGAGAGGAAGGTCAAGGCTGAAAGCCTTCCGGGAGTAGCTTTGAAGGTCGCCCTGGAGCAGCTTCGGTGAATAAAATTAAGTAGCCGAAGACGGTTATGCCCGTTAAAGCTTAAAGTGCCGGTATAGGAATTAAGGTGGTACCGCGAAAGCGAGTCTTTCGTCCTTTAGAGGGTGAAAGACTTTTTGATTTTACGACAATAATTTAAAGTAGCAAAGTATAGGAGTGTGTGATATGCAAAAAAATTTACCTTCTGTTTACGATCCCAAAGAGGTAGAGGATAAATGGTATGAGTTTTGGGAAAAAGAAAATCTTTTTCATGCTGAAATAGATTCAAAAAAGCGACCTTTTACAATTGTTATTCCACCACCTAATGTGACCGGCCAACTCCATATGGGTCATGCATTAAATAATACACTGCAGGATATTTTGATTAGGACTAAGCGGATGCAAGGCTATTCGGCACTGTGGCTGCCTGGCACTGATCATGCAGGGATAGCTACTGAAGCGAAGGTAAAAGAGCAGTTAGCTGATGAAGGTTTATCCAAATATGATTTAGGAAGAGAAAAATTTCTGGAAAGAGTGTGGGAATGGAAAGAAAAATATGGTGACACGATTATTAATCAATTGAAAAAGCTTGGTTCTTCGTGTGATTGGTCAAGACTCAGGTTTACTATGGATGAAGGTTTAAGTAAGGCTGTTAGGGAAGTTTTTGTTCGTTTATATGAAAAAGGCCTTATATATCGCGGCGACTATATTGTCAACTGGTGTCCAACTTGCAAGACAACACTTTCAGATATTGAAGTAGAGCATGAAGATCGCAATGATAAGCTGTATTATGTAAAGTATCCATATAAAGATGGTTCAGGTTATCTAACGGTTGCTACCACCCGGCCTGAAACGATTTTAGGAGATACGGCAGTGGCTGTAAATCCTAATGATGAACGTTACAAGGGCATAATTGGCAAAACTGTAATTCTACCAATAGTAGGAAAAGAAATCCCCGTTATTGGTGACTCTTACGTAGATACGGAATTTGGTACAGGAGCTGTGAAGGTGACACCCGGCCATGATCCAAATGATTTTGAAATGGGCCTTCGCCACAGCCTTCCGATAATTATTGTTATAGATGATAATGGCATAATGAATGATAATGCAGTAAAATTCAAAGGCATGGATAGATTTGATTGCAGGAAAGCAATAGTAGAAGAGTTGCAGCAAGAAGGTTTTTTTGAAAAAATGGAAGATTTAAATCATAGTGTAGGCCATTGCTATCGCTGTCATACCATTGTAGAACCGGTAGTTTCTAAGCAATGGTTTGTGAAAATGGAACCTCTTGCAAAACCAGCAATTGATGTTGTAAAACAAGGGGAAGTAAAGTTTGTTCCGGAAAGATTTGCAAAGATATACCTAAATTGGCTTGAGAATATCAGAGATTGGTGTATATCACGACAGCTTTGGTGGGGGCACAGGATTCCGGCGTGGTACTGCCAAGAATGTGGCGAAACAATGGTATCTAGGGATGATGTAAAAGTATGCACAAAATGTGGCAGCAGCAATATTGAGCAGGACCCTGATGTACTTGACACATGGTTTAGTTCAGCACTATGGCCATTTTCAACCTTGGGCTGGCCGGAAGATACGCCTGATTTAAAGTATTTTTATCCTACTTCGGTGCTAGTTACGGCATATGATATCATATTTTTTTGGGTTGCCAGGATGATTTTTTCAGCTATGGAATTTATGAAAAAACCTCCCTTTGAGTATGTGGTAATAACAGGGCTTGTGCGAGATGCCCAAGGCAGGAAGATGAGTAAATCTTTAGGAAACGGCATCGATCCTCTGGAGGTTATTGATAAGTATGGAGCAGATACTTTAAGATTTACCTTATGCACTGGCAATGCACCCGGCAATGATATGCGGTTCTACTGGGAAAAAGTCGAATCAAGTCGTAATTTTGCCAATAAAATTTGGAATGCCTCTCGATTTATAATGATGAATCTTGAGGATTTTATGCCAGGCGAAATTGATTTGAGTAAATTAGCTTTAAAGGATCGTTGGATATTAAAGAGAATTAATGACGTGACACGTGATGTTACAGATTCCCTGGAAAAATTTGAAATAGGTATGGCTGCTCAGAAGATTTATGACTTTTTCTGGAATGAATTTTGTGATTGGTATATAGAAATGGCTAAAATAGATTTATATGGCAAAAATAGTGAGGCTAGGAGAATTACCCAGTTAGTTTTAGTTAATGTGGTAGAACAGGCCTTAAAATTGCTGCATCCTTTTATGCCGTTTATTACTGAAGAAATTTGGCAGCATATTTCTAGTGAAGGGCTTAGTCTAATGGTATCTTCATGGCCTGAATATAAACCTGAGTGGGAGTTCGAGGATGTCGACCAGATGGAATTGGTAATGGATGCAGTAAGGGGTATAAGGAACATCCGAGCAGAAATTAATGTCCCGCCGAGCAAACAAGCATCGGCTTTAGTCAGGGTGAGCAGTTCTTCGGTTAAGGATATACTAAGAGGCAATCTTGACATAATTTATAGTCTTGCTAAGGTATCTAAAATGGAATTTGGCGAAGAAGACTTACACATTCCGCATAAAGCTGTATCTTGTGTGATTAAGGGTGCGGAAATATTCATTCCGATGGAGGGTCTGGTAGATTTAGATACTGAAATTGCAAGACTTGAAAAAGAAAAGTCAAATCTGAAGAACGAAATTGAAAGGGTAAATAAAAAGTTAAGCAATCAAGGATTTTTGGAAAAGGCTCCTCAAGATATAGTTGAAAAAGAGCAACAAAAGCAAAAAGACTATCAAGAAATGCTGCAGAAAGTAGAACAAAGGTTAAAAATGATGGCAGATCTGTCTTCAAAATAAGGCTTAAATTATTTTATTTTTTATAGAAGGGAAAGAATATATGCTAAGCTATAACCAGGCGCTAGACTTTATTCATGGCCTCAATAGATTCGGTACAAAACTCGGTCTTCAAAATATCACAAAACTTTTAGAGATTCTAGGCAATCCGCATAAAGAAATTAAAATAATACATGTTGCCGGTACTAACGGAA
This sequence comes from Tepidanaerobacter acetatoxydans, assembly GCA_022840405.1. GTDB lineage: Bacteria > Bacillota > Thermosediminibacteria > Thermosediminibacterales > Tepidanaerobacteraceae > Tepidanaerobacter > Tepidanaerobacter acetatoxydans_A. The sequence continues at coordinate 14,954 of JALHJR010000026.1, read as the reverse complement.
AGGGTTCTACATGTGCGATGATTGATTCAATTTTAAGGTCTGCAGGCTTTAAGGTAGGTCTGTATACATCGCCATACCTTGAGGTTTTTAATGAGCGGATGCGGGTAAATGGTGAAAATATTTCTGACGATGATTTAGCAAGGCTTGCGGATAAGGTACATGCAGCGGTAATGTATATGCGTGAAAACAATCTTGGCTCTCCAACAGAATTTGAAGTTGTTACAGCTATAGGATTCCTATACTTCAAAGAACAGACAGTAGATTTTCTTGTGCTAGAGGTGGGCATGGGAGGCAGGCTTGATGCAACAAATGTTGTTACACCAATGGTAAGCGTAATCACTCCAATTAGCCTCGATCATCAACAATATCTCGGTAATACGCTAGAGGATATTGCCCGGGAAAAATGCGGTATAATAAAGCCCGGCATTCCGGTTGTAACAAGTCCGCAAGAATACGAAGCTATGAAAGTAATCGAAGAAGTCAGTAATTTACTAAATTGCAAGCTAATAAAGGTGAGCAATGACGAAATTCGAGAATCATGTGAAACAGTATACTATCATCTGATAAGTGATGACGAAAAAGGATTAGTTTTTGATTTAAAAACTCAAAAAAATACTTTTCCAGGCCTTAAAATTCAGCTAATCGGCAGACACCAGTTAGATAATGCTGCTACAGCTGTTGCCGCAATTGAAGTATTAAATATGCAGGGAATTAAGATAAAAAGTGATGCGATATATTCCGGACTTAGAAATGCAAGGTGGCCGGGAAGGCTTGAGTTAATATCTGAAAATCCGACTATTCTAATTGATGGTGCTCATAATATAGCTGGAATAAAAACACTAAAAGAAGCGTTAAATCAATATTACAGCAACAGAAAAAAAATCTTGGTAACAGGTATTTTGGCGGATAAAGACTATAAAGAGATGCTGCATGATATAGTTCCTGTGGCAGACATTATTATTACCACAGCACCGAATAACCCGCGAGCCTTAACTGCATGCGAATTAGCTGATATTATAGCCGAATTATTTGGTGATAGTGTTGTTCAGATGAATGTTAAAGATTTGGATATTGAGAAAAAGATAAGTAACAATACTGCGATTCAAGTGTATGCTGAAGAAAAGATAGAAGATGCTGTAAAGCTTGCTAAAACTTTAGCTAATTCGGAAGATATGATTGTTTTTGCAGGCTCATTGTACATGATAGGTTATGTCAGGACTTTACTAAGATAAAAATGACAAAAGAGATATTAAATTTAAATCAAAAGCAGATACTTGCCCAAACAAAAAGTTACAAAAGAATAGAATAAGGGCGACAATATTTATGAATTAAGGATTGCTTTAATTATCATCGAAAATATAAGTTAAGCAGCTGTTATTTTTTAATCTAAAAATACAGCTGCTTTTTTGCAAATATATCCTCTTTCTCGCATATATATATTATAAACTTATCAGAGGAGAGGGTATTATGACTCAAACTTCTGACACTAATCATGAAAATTCGGAGGCTCTAATAGCTGAAATTGAAAAAGCCTGTCTGGAAATGTATCTATCAGAAAGAGCCTTTCAATGGGCTCAAAATGATTCTGAGGCGGTAGATCTAGCTATTATAAGAAAGCAAGCAGCAGTTGAGCATTTTGACTTTCTAATAAAACAGGCAAAAAAAACAGGCCTGAAATTAGATAAGAACCAGCTAATTAATAAAATATTAAAATGAGCTTTAGGGTTATATAGCAGGATGATGTTTTACTTATGCTGAATATAAATTAAAGCATCATCCCGTTTCTGTTTTGCAAAAAACTTTTAACTACCAATCTATAATTATAACTTTACTGCCGTCTTAAGGCTTCAATAGGCGGAACTGAAGATGCCGAAACAGCAGGATAAATTCCAAATAAAAGCCCTGATGCCAATGCCACAACAACAGCTATTTTTATGGCTTCAAAACTGATAGCTGTTTCAAATCCATGTCGAGCAAAAACATTTAGCCCCCATATACCAGCTACTGTGCCGGCTATTGCACCTATGCCGCTCACGTAAAGTGCTTCTAATAAAAATTGTACTAATAAATCAGTCTGCTTTGCTCCAAGCGCCCGGCGAACTCCTATCTCCTGTGTGCGCTCTGTAACTGCCACGAGCATAATATTCATTATTCCCAAACCGCCTACTAAAAGTGAAACTGCTGCAATACCGCCAAGTAAAAGAGTCATTACACGATTGGCTTGGTCAGCTTCTTGCACTAACTGATTTAAGTTAGTGATGGTAATTAAATCTTCACCGCCTGGAATTATGGGATTGCTGTCTGATGAATCTGAAGATGATTCCATAGCAATTTCCATATCGGCCGAGCTGCTTTGTGTAACTGTTTCATCGGTTGCTTCACCTTCGCTGTCATTGCCGGATAAAGTAGTTGGAGCACTTTGATCTAGGCCCAATTTTCTTTTAAAAATTCTGCCGAGCTGAACAACAGCAAGGTCTGCTTTTAGTGGGGTTTCAGCTTTGCCCCATATTTCAGCAACTGTTTTTTTGTCCGCAATTTTTAAAGCAGTTGTATAAGGTATGACTATTTTGTCATCAATGTCATCTGCCTTGCCGGGACCTTTTGGAGCTAATACGCCTACGATCCTAAAAGTCCTGCCGTTTAAACTAATAACTTGACCGACAGGATTGCGGCCTCCCATTAAACCGGAACCCATATTGTAGCCTAAAACAACAACCGGAGATCGCTGAGATACATGTAATTTAGTAAAAAAGTGACCCGATAGCAACTCATTATCTCTAATACTTGGGAATTCGCTGTTTACTCCGATTATGTCGACTGTGCCGCGAGCACGGCGCCAACGCATTACTGCTTTTGTATAAACCACAGGTGTGGCCATGTCCATTCCATCGACTCGTTCTACTAAGTCTTGCACATCATCGGGATCAAATTCTACCGAAGGGTCATTTGCCTTAATAGCAATTACATTAGAACCAAGACTTTCAAATTGAGCTACAACAGCTTGTCTTGCACCCTCACCTATTCCCATAAGGCTTACAACAGAAGTTACACCAATAGTTACACCTAATATTGTAAGCGCCGAGCGCATAGGATGTGCCAATATACCATGAGCTGCCATTCGAGCGGCAAACCAAAATCGAGTAAGTGCAGGTAATATCCGTCGTGATTTAAACATTCTATTCACTCCTTAATTGGATGCCGGTGTTTTTTCCCCGCCATTGCCTTCCTTGTCTTTATCTTTGTCATTGTCATCATTTGAAGGAACTATAGAATCTTTGTTTCCAATATGTTGACTTGGCAGCAGGTCAGCACTGCTTCCGGTTATTACCAATTGACCTTCTTTTAGACCGCTTTTAACTTCGGCCAAACGGTCATTCATTAAACCGAGCTTTACTGGTACAGCTTTTGTAGTTCCGTCCGGATTTAGGATTTCAACTTTTTGAACGCCATCTTCTTCGAATACTCCCTCCAACGGTACCAACAGCACATCTTTGGCACTGCCTGCATCAATATAAGCTCTTGCCTGCATACCAGGTCGTAGATTAGGTCCTCCTTTTACTTCAATGTCCACGGCAAATTTTGTAATTCCCTTCATGTCTTGACCCATAGTATCTACATGCATTACTTCACCTTCAAAGGTTTCGCCGGGAAGTGCATCTACGGTGACTTTTACCGGAGAACCTTGTTTTATAAGTAAAACATCAATATCGTCAACTTCGACCCACATTCCCATATCACTGGTATTAAAAACATAACCCATCCACTCTCCCGAGCGAACCTGAGCTCCAAGCTGTGTATCCCAACTGGCTATAATGCCATCCATAGGCGCCCTGACTTCCATTTGCCCAACTTTTGAATAGAGCTGAGACAACTCAAATTCCTTTTCGCGAATTTTATCGAGTTTTTCCTGAATTGTTTTCTGAACATCTGAGCCGGATAGAGAAACAATAGGGTCACCCTTTTTAACAGTTTCCATTTCTTTGACATGGACTTGCGTCGCAACTGCTTCTACTGTTGATAAAACTCTTTCTTCATCAACGAAACCTGTAACGGTGGAAGGACTTGAAAACCATGACACTTTTGTGGAGTTATTTTTATCTAATGGTATACCCACATGAACTTCAAGGCCGGATTTTACTAGTCCGGGATTGTTGCCTTCGATGGTTATCCAGTGTACAAAGCCCTTTGCGGGTTCATCTTCATCGCCATCTGGAACCGGATTTGGGTTTATATCTGTTATCGTTCCATAATATATACCATCAAATATAGAAAATCTCAAAGCAAGTTCATCACCTAATTTTACATTACTAAACTCATCTGGGTATAATTTAGCATCAATCTTAAAACGAGAGTCATCAACAATTCTAGCAACAATATGTCCTTGCTTGATTTCTTGACTTTCAGCGACTGAAAGGCCGGAAACCCTTCCGTCAATAGGTGCCCTCAAGATAACACCCTGAGATGGATTTACCTCATATAGCCTCTCTGAAGGCAGACCTGTTAAATCTGATAGAAATTTTTTTTCACTTTCCAATTCATCCTGAGCATTTTTAATTTGAGTTTGAAGTTCCGGTGCTGCCAGCCTTGCAATTACTTGTCCCATTTTAACTTCGGTGCCCTCTTCGGCTAAAATTTCGACTAAAGTATATTGAATATCCTCGGCAGACATTTCGTAATAATTTCTTCCGCCGGGAGCTTGTATACTGCCGCTTCGTGAGGGGTTTAAAGGCCCCGTAACGTCTATCCCAACAGTGATATCTCCACGAACTACGGGTTTTGTTGAATATACCGGACCTTGAGCCTCTTGCTCTGGCGGTGGTAAAAGTTCCTTATAAGCATAAAATCCTCCGCCGATTACGACTACTATAATTAAGGCGATCATTAAAATACGCTGCATCATTTTCTATTACCTCCAAAAATTAAATAAGATAATTACACGTTATTTTGATTTGATTACATTTTCAACATGCTCTATTTTACCATCTCGCAAATGAAATATTGTATGACCATATTCAGCTACACTTTTCTCATGGGTCACCTGAACAATGGTTATACCTCTTTGATTATTTAGCTCTTGGAAAATTTCCATTATGCTTTCACTGGTTTTTGAATCTAAAGCACCTGTTGGTTCATCCGCAAGTAATACTTTAGGATCTCCTACAATAGCTCTTGCGATTGCTACTCGCTGTTGCTCACCACCCGAAAGCTGTGATGGTCGATGATGAATACGCTGTTCTAGACCTACGGACTTAAGTGCTTTAACAGACCGCTTATAACGTTCGCTACCGCTTAAACCGCGATAAATTAACGGTAATTCAACATTCTCTAAAGCATTTAAATCAGGCAGCAGGTGAAAGCTCTGAAATACAAAGCCTAGAAGCTGATTGCGTATATCTGCCAGTTCACTGTCGCCCATCTTCTCAACTCGCCTGCCTGCGATTTCATATGTACCCGAGGTAGGTCTATCTAAACAACCTAAAATGTTAAGCATGGTAGATTTGCCTGAACCCGAAGGCCCCATAATTGAAATAAAGTCACCTTCATTAATACTTAAATTAATATTTTCAAGAGCATTTATAAAGACTTGACCATTTCTGTAACTGCGTGATATATTCTTCAATTCTATTACGGGCAAACTATTACCTCCTCCTTGCTGTTATATAGTTAAATATAGGGTATAAATCTATCTATCATGTTAGACGGTTTTGACATACAAAAGGTTTCATGCTTTAGCAAGAAAATAAATAGTAGTGTAATTATCTATCAAGACTGTTATTACCTGCTTTATATCAGTTCTCAATAACATAATTCTTTACAAATATAAAAACTCCTTTTTATTAAGAGATAAAATAATGCTTAAAATTGGTGTATAGACATTTACAAATAAAATACTTATACTAAATATGCAGTATAAGATTTTATTTCAATGAGAATTTTCATGTGTGGTGATATGATGTTCAAACAAATTGTGGGTGAAATAGAAGAAGAGTTGCTGATTCTAGAAGATGATTTAATACGAGCTGTAAGCACTAAAAGAAAATTAATAGAAAAACCGTTAATGAATATGATAAGTTCCGGTGGGAAGCGACTTAGACCGGCAATGCTTTTAGCAGCCGCAAGGTTTGGCGAATATGACTTTGAAACGGTAAGACCTTTAGCACTTTCAGTAGAACTTATACATACAGCTGCAATAATTCACGATGACATTGTAGATGATTCACCTATAAGACGAGGAGTTTTGAGTATTCAATCTCAGTTGGGTAAGGATGTGGCTGTTTATGCCGGTGATTACATCTTCTGCAAGGTTTTTGAAATCTTGGCTGCTTCAACTTATTCCAATATATTGGAACAAGTTTCTAAGGCTATGTCTCAGATTTGTGAAGGTGAGTTAAAACAAAGAGAAGATCTTTTTGATACTGATTTAACATTTAAAGACTACCTTTACCGAATACAGAAGAAGACAGCGATTTTATTTGCTTTAAGTGCACAGATGGGAGCAGATGTTTCAAAAGCTCCGGATAAAATTATAAAAGCCTTATATAGTTATGGTATAAACATAGGTATGGCTTTTCAAATAATTGACGATTTGTTGGATTTTACGGGTGATTATAAGAAGCTTGGTAAACCTACCGGTTCAGATATAAGAGAAGGCATAATAACACTGCCGGTTATTTATGCATTAAAACACTCTGATGACAAGGAGCGCTTGCAAGAAATTTTAAAATACAAGAATACGAACGAAGATGAAATGAGAATAGCTGTTGAAATAATACAAAAATCCGGCGGGTTAAAATATACTGAACATATGGCTGAAAGATATGTACAAAAAGCAAAGCGCTCTATTGTAATACTTCCGAATATCCCAATGAAAAAACTTTTAGAGGATGCTCCGGAGGCTATTGTAAGAAAATGTAAATAGAAAGTAAATGTCTATGTATTTTTTGCTTCTTCCCTTTTTCAAAAATAAGTTATATACTATAAGAAAGTATTAATAGTAAGTATTAGTAGTTGCTAACATATTAAGGAGGTTGCATATGAATTTACCTGAGCTTAGAATAGATAATCTTGTTGCTAGAGTCCCTATTGTGCAAGGCGGTATGGGAGTAGGAATTTCCCTTTCTTCTTTAGCCGGTAATGTGGCATTAAACGGTGGCATTGGTGTTATCTCCGGGGTTGAGCCTGGGTTTAATGAACCGGATTATCTCAAAAATAAAAAAGAAGCAAATCTTAAGGCTTTGCGAATGCACATACAAAAAGCCAGAGATATATGCAAGGACGGAATCTTAGGTGTAAATATTATGGTTGTACTAAATAACTTTGAAGAAATGGTTGCAGAAGCTGTAAAGCAAAAGATTGATATCATATTTTCCGGTGCCGGCCTTCCTTTAAAATTACCGCAATTTACAATGGGTTCTGATACAAAAAATGTCCCAATAGTTTCTTCCGGGCGGGCTGCAGCTGTGATTTGCAAAAGCTGGCATAGGCACTATGGTGTTGTGCCGGATGCCATAGTGGTTGAAGGACCTTTGGCCGGAGGTCATCTTGGATTTTCTGAAGAGGAAATCAAGCACCCGTCATTTCAGCTTATCGACCTTTTAAAAAGTGTCTTGGATACAATAAAACCTTATGAGGAGCTTTATAGAAAAAAAATCCCGGTTATTGCCGCAGGCGGAGTCTTTAATGGCCAAGATATTGCTAACCTTATACAGGCAGGAGCTTCCGGAGTCCAAATGGGCACTCGCTTTGTAGCAACACATGAATGTGATGCTTCTGATGAATTTAAAAAAGTATATCTGGAGGCAACTCCTGATGATGTACAACTAATCCACAGTCCGGTAGGTATGATAGGAAGGGCTATTAGAAACAAATTTTTAATAGAGGTTGAAGCAGGCAAGAAAAAACCTATTCGCTGCCTGTGCAACTGCTTAAAACCGTGCAATCCCGCCAAAGCACCGTACTGTATAGCAGATGCATTGATTAATGCTCAAAGAGGAAATTTTGATAACGGATTTGCGTTTGCAGGCACAAATGTTTATAGAATCAAAGAAATTGTTTCGGTAAAACAGCTTATGGATGAATTGGTATCCGAAACCAAATACCATTTACAGTTTATTTAAAAATAAACCGAAAAGAAATTAATAATTATTTAATGCCAATTTAATAAAAGCCTTATTAAGGCTTTTATTTTTTAGAAAGGTTTTTAAAATTGTTATACAATCCGTACAATTTTATGTTAAAATATAGACACTATGATTATCCGGAGGAAGGTATAAATATGAAAAAACGCTCTAGGTGGTTTAAATGCATCATAATAATAACTATGATATCTTTTCTTTCTATAACTCCTGTTACATATGATAAAGTTATAGCGGCAGAAGAAAAGATTCCGGATGAAATATACTTTTTGATGCAGATGGAGAATTTTTTAAAAACGAATTATGTTGAAGATGTAGCGGATTTGGATTTATTAAGAGGAGCTATTAAAGGGATGATTGAGTCATTAGACGATCCATATTCCGAGTATTTTACTCCTGAGGAATTTAAAGAATTTAATGAAGAAACAAGCGGAAATTTTGAAGGCATAGGTGTTGTAATTACTTTAAAGGATAAATATATAACCGTTGTTTCGGTTTTAGAGGGTAGCCCTGCCGAAAAAGCGGGAATAAAACCGGGTGACAGATTTATAGAAATTGACGGCAGTAATGTAACCGGCCTACCTCTTTCGGATATATTAAACCGGTTAAAAGGTGATAAAGGCTCAAAGGTAAATATAGGCGTTATCAGGGGAGATGACAGGCAGGTAATAAGATTTGAAGTAGAACGAGGTGTTATCAAAACAAATCCCATTAGCTCTAAGATATTAGGGCAGGGTATCGGCTATATAAAAATAAGTGAGTTTAATGAAAATACGGTGGAAAATTTAGATAAAGCCCTTAATGATTTTAAAAAAGGCGGAGTTCTTGGTATAGTTTTAGACCTTCGCAATAACCCGGGAGGTTATCTTGATCAAGCTGTAGAAGTGGCTACTCGATTTGTACCCAAAGGTCCTATAGTAAACATAGTTTCAAAAGATGGTAATATCCAATCATATACATCAAAATCTGAGATGTCATCCAATAAATTGGTTGTACTCGTAAACGGAGGTTCTGCAAGTGCATCGGAAATATTGGCTGGAGCCATTAAAGATAGGAAAGTCGGTATTTTGGTTGGCGAAAAGACTTTTGGGAAAGGTATGGTGCAAAGGACTCTTAGTTTAGGAACATTAGGCGGAATTAAATTAACTATTGCACACTATACGACACCAAACGGTACAAATATTAATAAAACAGGAATAATCCCTGATATAGTCGTCGAAACAGATAAAACAAATCCATTTAAAGATTTTAGCCCGTTAAACAGCCAAAAAACATTAAAATATGGAAATATCGGCTTAGAAGTGCTAGGCATTCAACAAAGATTGCGATTCTTGAACTTGTTTAACACCACTCCAGATGGAGTTTTCGGGCCAAGGACACAACAGGCGGTAAAAGCTTTGCAGCAGAAAGCTGACTTGCCTTCGACCGGCGTTGTCGATGCAAACTTCTATAAAGCTTTAGATGATGCCATATATAAAAAGCTTTCTTTGGCGGAGGATATTCAATTAAGGAAGGCCATTGATGTTCTAAAGGAAATGATAAAAAAAAGTAAAGCAGCTTGAAACCAGATAATATTTGGAATTGCAAGGAAAGATTATGATGAAAAAGAACAAGATTATAGCTGAAGAAAAAGAGCGGGAACGTATAACTGCTATAATTTCAAAATTAAGCAAGTTATATCCTGAGGCAACTACTGCCTTGAATCACAGCAGCCCATTTGAGCTGTTAATTGCTACAATCCTATCGGCTCAGTGTACTGATAAGCGAGTAAACAAAGTGACGGAAAGACTTTTTAGAAAATATAAAGGTCCTAAAGATTTTGCTGAAGCAAACAAGTCTGAGCTGGAACAGGATATTAAAGAATGTGGCATATTTAAAAATAAAAGCAAAAATATAATAGAAACTTCAAAGATACTCCTTGAAAAATATAATGGGCAAGTGCCGTCTAACTTTGATGAATTGATAGAGCTTCCAGGAGTTGGACGCAAGACTGCCAATGTTGTTTTGGCAAATGCCTTTGGCAAGCCCGCATTTGCTGTGGATACTCATGTATATAGGCTTGCTCATCGCTTGGGTTTTTCCGATAAAAAGAATTTAATTGAAGTTGAAAGGGATTTAAGGGAGAAAATCCCCGAAAATTTATGGATAAAGGCTCATCATTGGCTAATTTACCATGGTCGCAATATTTGCCGTGCACGAAAACCTCTATGCGATGAGTGCTTACTTAGTGATTTGTGTCTTAAGTTTCAAAAAGCAATAAATGCTGATAAAAATTGACAGTAAGACAGCTGAAAAAACAGCTGTTTTTAACTGACCTTGTGCGAAAAGCCAAGGATATATTCCTAAACTGTAGTCTATGGCATCGCTTGCTATCATAAGGAAGGTTAAAACAAGCATATCTTTTTTGCTGAAATGACATTTGTTTATAAATAAAAAACCTTCAATAGCCATACCCAGATGTGACAAAGTAAGGTGAAAATTCGTGAAGGTATAATTACCGCCTATTAAAAAAAAGTGGGTATTAATTATTACTGCCCAGAGTCCATATTTAATGAGCCATGCACAGGCGATTAATGTTACAAACGGTCTGGGTTTTTTTATTATTATGAGCAAAAGTGCAATAGAAAAAAGTAGGGAAGCTGTTGGACTATCAGGCACGAAAACTTTTAAAAGTGTCGGAGTTGTTGATAGTTGTTGTCGATACCAATAAAAACCGTAAACAGAGCCGATGAAATTTATGCAAAATAGTATCAATAATAATGAAAGCTTTATATCTTTTTTATGCAATTATATCCCCCTTGAAAACCTTGTGAACTTTATTATAACACAAATTATTTTACTAAATAAAAGCAAAATGCGGCTACCGAACAAATATCTTATAAAATTGTAAAATTACATGAATATATGGCATTGTTTTTTATTTAAGGTTGTGTTATAATGTCTTTCATCTATGTATATATGTTTACTACATACGCACAATTGATTAAGGAGGAATGTAGTTGGTCGAAAAAGGCGGTTTTTATATCATAAAGGAAGAAATAATGCCGGAGATTTTGAAGAAAACTGTTAAAGCAAAAGAACTTTTAAAGAGCGGAAGAGTCAAAACTATTAATGAAGCAACTGAAACTGTCGGAATGAGCAGAAGTGCTTTTTATAAGTATAAAGATTATATTTTCCCTTTTTATGAGGCTAGCATGGGTAAGATAATAACAGTTTCTTTGTTGTTAGAGCACATACCTGGTGTTTTATCTGCAATTTTGGATGAGATTGCAAGAGCACATGGTAATGTATTAACTATTAATCAAAATATACCTATCCAAAATATGGCAAGTGTTACTATTTCTTTTGAAACCGGTAATATGACTAAAAATGTTGAAGATTTATTGGCAATCATACAAAATACGGATGGCGTTCAAAAAGTCGACATAGTAGCCCAGGGATGAAAAAACGACAGGAGATGGTTAAACAATGATACAAGTTGGTATTTTAGGTTTAGGCACTGTTGGTACAGGAGTCGTAGAGTTAATAGAAAAAAATAATGATATAATAGAAAAAAGAATTGGAGATCGAATAAATATAAAAAAAGTTCTTGTAAAAAATATAAATAAACGAAGGTCAAGCCTAGTAGAGGGGAAAATAACAGATAAATTTGAAGATATTTTAGAAGATGAGGATATTTCGGTGGTTGTTGAAGTTATGGGTGGTGAAGAGCCTGCTCTCACTTATATCAGGGAATTATTAAGCAGAGGAAAACACGTAGTAACCGCCAATAAAGAGGTGATTTCAGAACACGGAAATGAACTCTTAAAAATTTCAGCAGAAAAAGATGTGAATTTGTTGTTTGAAGCCAGCGTGGGTGGCGGGATACCAATAATTATGCCAATGAAACAATGCTTATCTGCTAATGACATTGTTAAAGTAACGGGGATATTAAATGGTACGACTAACTATATTTTAAGTCAGATGACTGAAAAGGGCGAAAGCTTTAGTGAAGCCCTAGAAAAGGCTCAACTCGAAGGGTGTGCAGAGAGCGATCCTACAAATGATGTAAAAGGCTTTGATGCCGCAAGAAAGCTGGCCATACTATCTTCTATCGCATTCAACACTCGCATTACTCCAGAGCAGGTTTACACAGAAGGTATAGACAACATAAGTCATTTGGATATTGAGTATGCACGTGAATTAGGAGCGGTTATAAAACTCATCGCTCTTGGCAAAAAGAATGAAAATAATATGGAAGTTTCGGTAACACCGGTGCTGTTAAAAAAAGATCATCCTTTAGCCAGTGTATCCGGAACATTTAACGCAATAATGGTTGAAGGTGATGCCGTGGGACCTGTTATGTTTTATGGGTTAGGAGCAGGTAAAATGCCTACTGCAAGTGCTGTAGTTGCAGATATTATGGAAGCCGTTAGAAATAAAAACGGGAGTAAACTCCACTGCACATGCTACAATCATCTAAATGTAATGGATTCGGGAGAAAGTGTAACGAGTTTTTATTTGCGATTGAGAGTTTTCGATAGGCCGGGGGTGCTTTCAAAAATTGCGGGAGCTTTTGGAGAAAATCAAATTAGTTTATCAAAAGTATTTCAAAAGAACACGATAAATGGAACCGCTGAAATCGTCATGGTTACGTATGATGTGCCGTTTAAAAATCTTCAAGAAGCCTTAGATGAAATCAGGGCGTATAAACAGGTAGTTGAAATATCTACAGTTATTAGAGTTGAGGGGGAATGTTAAATGAGGCAAAAAACAGGAATAATTAATAATTATTTTTCATATCTTCCTGTTAAAGATAAAAAGAATATCATTACACTTTGTGAAGGCAATACGCCTTTACTTCGAGCAAAGAATTTGGAAGAGTATTTAGATACCGAAGCACATATTTATTTAAAATACGAGGGTTTGAATCCAACAGGATCTTTTAAAGACAGGGGAATGACTGTTGCCGTTTCTAAGGCTGTTGAAGATGGTGCAAGTGCTGTCATATGTGCCTCTACAGGCAATACGTCTGCTTCTGCGGCTGCTTATGCAGCAAAAGCTCGCTTGAAATGCATTGTCTTGATTCCAAATGGTGCGATTGCTATGGGAAAACTGGCTCAGGCAATTGCTTATGGAGCAAAAGTAATTGCTGTAAACGGCAATTTTGATGATGCCTTAAAGATGGTGAGAGAAATATCTTCCAAGAAGCCAATAACTCTTGTTAATTCAATAAATCCAAACAGGATCGAAGGCCAAAAGACTGCTGCTTTTGAAATTTGTGATGAGCTTGAAGAGGCACCGGATTATCTTGCTATTCCGGTGGGAAATGCAGGAAATATAACGGCTTATTGGAAGGGGTTTAAGGAATACTACTCACTTAAAAAAAGCAAGAAGTTGCCTAAAATGATGGGTTTCCAAGCTGCTGGTGCAGCACCGATTGTTGAAAATAGAGTTATCGAGAACCCTGAAACCATCGCTACGGCTATTCGAATAGGCAATCCTGCAAGCTGGAAGTACGCCGTAGAAGCTGCTGAAAATTCTGGAGGCAGGATACAAAAAGTAACAGATGATGAGATTTTGCAAGCATATAAAATTCTGGCAAAAAAAGAAGGTGTTTTTGTTGAGCCGGCTTCGGCTGCTTCGGTAGCAGGCATTATAAAAATGTGTAAGGATAAGGTCTTAAAAAAAGGAGAGAAGATCGTGGCAGTATTAACTGGTCATGGTTTAAAAGATCCCGACACAGCTATTCAGAACGGAGTGAAGCCGACTGTTATTGAGGCAAGAATGGAGTTGCTAGAAAAAGAAATATATGGGGAGTGAAAGTATGGTAAGAGTTAAGGTTCCGGCTACGACAGCAAATTTTGGTCCGGGTTTTGACTGCCTCGGCGCATCACTTGGACTATATAACTATATTGATATGGAATTCTCAGATGCTCCCAAAGTCTATGTAAAAGGAGAAGGAGTTGAAGAAATCCCACTAGATAAAACCAACTTAGTTTATCAGGCGGCAGCTAAAGTTCTAAAACGTGCAAATGTAAACAAGGATTTAAAAATAGTTTTAGAAAATCATATTCCTCTGGCAAGAGGTCTGGGAAGCAGTGCTGCTTGCATAGTTGGTGGGGCAATGGCGGCTAATCACCTGATAGGAGATATTTTTGACAACAGCGAACTACTAAAAATTGCAACCGAAATGGAAGGACACCCTGATAACGTAGTGCCTGCAGCATTCGGGGGTTTTTGTCTATCCATGATATATGAAAATAAGATTATTTATAAAACCTTTCCTATGCCATTCTGGTTGAAATTTGTGGTTTGTATACCAGATTTTGAGCTAAAAACAGAGGATGCGAGGAAGATCCTTCCTGAAGAGATAAACTTTAAAGATGCCGTATTTAACATTAGTCGCACGGCAATGCTTGTAGCTGCAATGGCTCAAGGCGACTTATCCAATATGGATATTTTTTGTCAGGACAGGTTGCACCAACCATTTAGGAGCCAATTAATTCCCGGCATGGAAAAGATACTTGCGACAGTAAGGGAAAAGGGTGCTTTTGCCGGTTTTTTAAGCGGATCTGGCCCTACAGTTGTGTGTCTAACTTTAAGGGAGAGGGCTGATACATTAGGTGAGCATATGGTAGACATCTTTTCAAGAGCAGGTATAAAATCTTGCTATAAAGTACTGTCATCAGATTCGGAAGGGGTAAAATTTTTATAAGTAGTTGGGTATAGCTCCTTTATTGCTTACTTATATGAAGTAATCATCCGATGACCTTGCAAAGTAAATCATCTTGAAAAACCATAAAATTATTTAAAGGACTTGAAATTACCCATGCCATG
>JALHJR010000073.1:0-4838 GCA_022840405.1 Tepidanaerobacter acetatoxydans | reverse complement strand
GATTCTAGAGGACGTTCTTTGTCCTTCAGTAAGGATTCTAGAGGACGTTCTTTGTCCTTTAGTCAGGATGGCCAGATTCTGGATATCCTTAAGTCCGTAGTCTGAACTTTCTTCGTCCTCTTTATTTTGCCGATAATCCCTACTATATTTATACACTAATGCAGTAAACCGGATTATATCTCCTTCATCCAAATCAGCCATCTTTTTGATAGATGGATTATCATGAATCCAAATATGATCCGCAATTGGTTCTTCAGTTCCATACTTTACATCCTGCAATAGAATCCTTCCATTGGGTCCAGTTTCTAGGCATCTCTCAAAGAAGGCAAAAGTAGCTTTAAAGGGCATTCTATCACCCTCATTGCGTGCTAAAGCGATCCTCATATCAAACCTCTTCGGAGTGCAGGAAGTCTGCCATTTAACAATTGAGATCTATATCGTTAAATGAGAAAATCCATTTATATAATACTTCACATTTCGGTTCCCTCCGTGAATCACCTTCACATATTCCTTCCACAGAGTTCTTGCCACTCCTTTTAGAGAAGTTAGCGAAGTACTGTGTATAGAAACGCAAACACTCTCACTCAACACGCCTCGTTTCGTGACAGCTGCTCCGTGGCAGCCGTCATGTCACTGGCTCCGTGGCATGCTCGCGGCAGGTAAGTGCACTGTAGCAAGTAGACTCTTTAAACTACAGACAGATATTAAACTATGGGGAACTACGGACGCGCTGCAGTAAGAGCAGTCAAGTTAATCCACGATGGAACTTGTAAAAATCCAGAAGATGCCTGGCGTAAGGCTTTGAATGAGTATACACATTCAGAAAGTAGCCGCAATAAGAGTTGCCCACGAGAAGCATTCCTTGGCTTGTGCGAAGAGGGGATGGTCATGGGAATACCCGCTGGGGATTATACCAGTTCAACAAAGAACAAAGCGTATGCCATTAATGCAGTTGGGATACTCCGCGAGTCTAAAAGGGAGTTAAAACAAAAAGATCTCTGGAAAAGGGCTGCACCGGGAACCGACCACCATAATGGGCAAATGGATGTTGTATTATCCCTATGGGAACAAGGATTTATTAGATAGCCAATCGTGGGTGGGTAAAAATATCTTCACTTAATTAGTGATCTGTTTCGATGCATTCATATATCCTAACACAGATCACCAATATAACTCACAGTACACGCAAATGGAGAATCAAATAACTGCGTCCTAGAATATTCAAACGCCCTCAATCATAGTGACTTCTATTAATGCCAGCGGCACAGTCGTTTCCTCCCATTAAATGGCAACCTGACTTGAAGTAAATTTAGAAGGCGAATGTCCCGTACTAGTCAAGGAGACTTGGCTTTCTGGGCGTGTTAAAGCCGTATTTACGGCCTTTGGATCTCTCAGCCTAAAAAAAGGTGCACAAGTGACAGCACTTAAGAGAATACTCCGAATCAGTCTCGCTACCACCATTGTTTTCTTCACAGTATCCACCTCCCTAGTGGTGGCGATTTTACTGGATGACGTCAGTCATACTGAAATGACTGGAGATAATGAATATGTGTTTGCCGCTGCTTGGGGAGCGCCGGATCTTAGTGGTGATGGTAAATTTAATGATCCATATAGTGTTGCGGTTGATGCTAAAAACCATGTCTACGTTGCAGATAGCAGAAATAACCGGATCCAGAAATTTGATAGTTCTGGCACTTTTCTTGGGAAATGGGGCACGTATGGATCTGACGATGGAGAAATGAACTCACCTAGTGGTGTTGCGACCGACGCTTTGGGCGCTGTGTATGTCGTAGACAGTGGGAATAATCGGGTTCAGATATTTAGTTCAGCAGGCGTGTATCTTGGACAGTGGGGTATGTCCGGCACAGGTGATGGGCAATTTAACTCACCGAGAGGCATCGCAGTAGATGCCGCAGGGAATGTTTACGTAGCTGATTATGGTAATAACCGGGTTCAGAAATTCAGTTCATCAGGCACATTTCTCAGGAAATGGGATGAACCGGGATATGGCGATGGACAATTTTCAGGACCATATAGTGTCGCCGTTGACACGAAAGGCAATGTGTATGTCGTTGAGCTCGGTAATCCCCGGATCCAGAAGTTCAACAGTTCCGGCACCTTCGTTGAGGTATGGGGACCGTATGGACCTACTGAGTGGAAATATAACCGCCCATTCGGCATTGCTATCGATGCCATGGATCATATTTACATTACAGACACCACCAACAACCAGATCAAGAAGCTCACTTCGTCAGGTACACTTCTGAACGTGTGGGGAACAACCGGCACTGGTGACGGGCAGTTTGTCACGCCAGTAGACGTTGCAATTGACACTTCAGGGAACATCTACGTAGCAGATCAGAGCAACTACAGAATCCAAAAACTCGATCCCGATGGAAACTTTCTTGAGAAGTGGGGAAGCGACCCAACGGGAGGCGGGCAACTAGGGTTTCCTGAAGGAGTCGCAGTAGACAACGCAGGTAACATTTATGTTGTGGATACTAGCAACAACCAGATTCAGAAGTTTAATTCTTCCGGCGTGTTCTTAGGGATGTGGGGGACTAAAGGATCTGAAGACGGGCAATTTTTTGGGCCAAAAGGGATCACGGTCGATTTCGCAGGCAATGTTTACGTTGTGGATAGCGAAAATAACCGGATTCAAAAGTTTGACAGTTCTGGAACATTCATTGCAAAGTGGGGATCTTACGGATCCGGCAACGGAGAGTTCGCATTTCCAAAGGGAATTGTAAGCGACGTCACAGGTAAAGTCTATGTTGTGGATGGCAATCACCGAATCCAAGCATTTGACGAATATGGCACATTCCTTACGAAATGGGGAATGTATGGATCTGGAGATGGACAGTTTCGTTACCCACGTGATATTGCTATCGATGCCGCAGGCTGCATCTATGTGACGGATACCGGGAATTCACGGATTCAGAAATTTAACTCATCGGGGATGTTTGTAAATAAATGGGACACAAAAAACGGTCTAACCTATATTGCCACCGATCCCATTGGTGGCGTTTACGCGGTGGATTCAAGCAACAACCAGTTCTGGAAATACGATGTCTCAGGTGTATTTCTTGGAAAATGGGGGGCGAGCGGGTCCGGAGATGGGCAATTTAGATCGCCAAAGGGAATTGCTGTTGACGCCAAGGGTAACGTTTACATCGCAGACTCAGACAACAAGCGCATCCAAGTCTTTTCGCAACGGGGTGAACCTCTACCAAAAGCAAGTTTCTCATCAAATACTACATCTGGTCATATACCGCTCACCGTGCAGTTCTACGATACTTCGACCGGCAACCCGATAGCATGGTTCTGGACCTTTGGTGACGGGAACACCTCAACCGAGCAGCACCCGGTCCACATCTACAGAACGCCGGGTAACTACACCGTGAACCTCACGGTCAGCACGGCGGACGGCTCGGACACACTCCCCCGGCCCGGCTACATCACCGTCACACGCGTCAAAGGTGATTTCAACGGCGACGGCGTCGTCGACATCGGCGACGTCTCCCGCGTGGCCTACATGGTCGTCGGCAAGGCGCCGGCCGACCCCGCCGCCGACTTCAACGAGAACGGCGCGGTTGATATCGGCGACGCGGCAAAGATCGCCTACTATTTTGTCGGGAGGATAGTGGAACTCTAACCCCAGTACTTCGCTAATTTGAGAAACCCCGGCCGTGCCCCTCCAGCCAAAAACCCGGACAAAAGCGAAAGATCTATATCGGTTGCAGGCGCCACCTCATGCCTTTCACCCAAAGAAAGAGGACAACCTGCAGTAAGAATAGCCACCTGCAACCGAAAGAATGTTGTGCTTGTGCGGTCGCAGCACTGGATCGGCATCTAACCATCCCGATCCAGGGACGGCTCACCCAATCTCCCGTCCCTCTTGCCGAGCAGTCTCGAGCCAGAGGCCGATAGCCACCTTCACTTCTGCGAGCGCCTCCTCTTCGGTCTCGCCGAACGCGGAGCAGCTGGTTTTTCGAGATCTGAGTCTGCCGGTGTAGATGCTCAAGGGTGAATACCTGTCCGTTGCGGGCGATGGACTCCAGGATCTCAATCGTCACTTGCCTGTTCCCATGTTCGTCATTCAGTACACCAACCTTATCAAAATTGTTAATTTCGGTGTACATTATGGTGATCGCACTCGCCATCCATGTGCAGAGCCGCGATCATACCGGATCTCTTCCGGATCAGGAAAGCGAGAAGCACCCGCCCTTTGAGGCTCTTCGTGGGCACGTGACGGAGAAAAGATCCGTTCACACTTCACACCAGACCACCTCACCCTCCACATCCTGCCGGATGAGCGGGTCGATCCCTCCGACGATGAGCAGGTCGACTTTTCGCCCGTAGAGATCTTCCAGGAAATCGGCGAGCGCCATGAAGTTCCGAAACGTGAGGCGGTCCGGTGGTAGTTCGACCAGCACATCCACGTCGCTCTCCGGCCGGTCATCACCGCGGGCGGTCGACCCGAAGATGCCGATCTTCGTCACGCCGAACCGTTCCCGGAGCAGCGGGAGCACTTCTTCGAGTTGAACGACGAAATTGCTCTTCTCCCCGCGTTGTGCCTGAGCCGTCATATGGGTTCTGCTCGCCTCCTGATCGTACCTGGGGGTGAGGAGATGATGAAGATTGCCCCTCACAGGGCAGGGGGTGAGCATCAGAGCTCACCCTTCCGCTTCTTCTCCTCGATCAGCTCGTTGAGCAGCTTCCTCACGAGCTCCGGGTTCTCGAGCACGTCCTTGCCCATCGCCTCCTGCACATCCTCCCCGTCGCCGGTGAACGACCTGCCGCAGGTGGAGCAGTAGTTCGCATGCGGGGCGTTGATG
>JALHJR010000072.1:0-5936 GCA_022840405.1 Tepidanaerobacter acetatoxydans | reverse complement strand
GAGGAAGAATGGAGGGTCGGTAATCACGGCCATCCGGAGAGCATTCAAGGGAGAACCCTTCATACCAACTGCGGCTTACAGGTATACCTGACCTGTTACCATTGCTACGCCCCTCAAGTACGTCCTTGAGGGTTAGCAGGTGTACACTTTTAGACCGCCGAAAGTGCACAAAGTTACGCCGCCGTTGACAGTGTCGAACATCTGGCCTCAACAAGTTACTAACTTGAACCGGCCTGGGGAACCTTATTCCGACGTGATTGGGGAAACTCATTCCGACGTTGACAAATGTGCGCTGGAGGGTTCGCAAAGTGAGAGTATAGTGAGTGGTCAAAAAGGAATGAGCCCACTGGTCAATTTTAAATGAGCGTGTACAGAAGGGGCATGTTGTGGATCCTCGTCTCTTCCAGAGGTAATCGAGAGCGATATGGTCATCGGATACCGGCCTCCCGAACGTCCATACGATCCATTCGTACACAATTACCTTTAAAAATATAGGAATTGATGGTTAGCGCTCATTGCTTCTTCCGCTGCAGGTAGAGGTAGGCCGCGATGATCACGATGATAATCACGATCACCGCAATCGCGACTGGCAGCGTGGGGAATGCAGGAGGAGGCGCTACCGTCGTGGTCGCGGTGGTGACAATCGCCGTCGTTGGCAGCACTATGATCGCCGTGTCGACAAAGAGAGCGAAGATGCTGAAGTGCGTCACCTGCGCACTCACCGTGCGGGTGGAGAGGTCTACGCTGGTGGGCAGGCTCTCCCATGCAAGGGTTGCCGGGTTGTACCACTTGATGCTCAGATGCTCATGGTCGAGCGCACCCCAATCTGCTTCAGGCACGATGATCGAGAGCGTAATAGCGGGGTTGAAGATGGCGCCATCCGGTCCGCACTCGAAGGCATAGCCAGCGGAGGTGTACGTGGCGCCGCTCGGGGCTGCAGGAACCACAGACGCATCGATCGCGGTGATCGAAATGCCCTGTGCGAGCGGGTTCCCTAGTGCATCCAGCACCCGCGTACCCGCAGGGATCGTCAGCATCGCGATCTTGTTTGCACTCACGATCTCCATTGTCTGAAGCACCACGTCATCGGACCGCCGCCACCGCTCGGGGGCCGCGTGGTTGGGCTTGGGGTTGTAGTTGGTGGTGATGGTGGAATTCCCGGTCCTCCTACATCTACGATTACTCCATTCGCAACTCCATCATCATCACCTATCCCGCCATCTTGTAGTGTTATGGTTATTACGTTGTCGCCGTCATTACTACCCATTGGTATTTGATACCACCGCTCAGGCTGAGGGTTGTTATCAGACCCATTTTGTCCGTATTTCCAGTACTGTGCTGTTATTGGAATGCTTTGTGGCAATGTAATTGTAATGTTTACGGTTTGATTTAGATTAAGTTCAGTTATGTTGAAACTAAAGAGTCCATGTGGGAACTCAACATCTGGCTTCTCTCCTGGAAGATCCGATTCGTTCAATGTAATAAGGTTTTCAATACTTCCGGCATCGGGTGCAAAATAAGCAGTTCCTGTATCAGTTGACGTATTCACTGAAGTTACAATAGCGGTTATAGACACATGTTTTTCATCGGTCATTATCTCTTGGTCTGCCATCATCAAGGAGGTAGCAATTGTGTAATTTCCCCTACTGACTCCAGTCGTATCCCATATAAATGTGGTATCTTTAGTTTCTAGAGGCGCCAATGATAATAGCGGGATTTCGAAGTTTTGCTCGTAGGAACCACTAACACTTATCTCAATTTTCAAATCAATAAACCTCACATTTGGTACTTTATTTGTTACCGAGATGTTTATCGGAACCGGCTCATTCAAGATATACTCTGTCTTTGGAATTGATATCACAAAATCAAATTTCTTCACCAAGAGTGTTCTTACTAAACTCCTTTCAATTTCATCGGACCTAACGGTTACATTTAATCCACTCAAACCTGGTGTCGTTGGCGTAAACTCAATTGGCACTTGCTTTATCTCCCCTTCATCAATATCTCCGACACTCTCAGTAACATTCACATTTGTGAGTATCTGGACATTGTGTAATGTCTCCTCTCCCGTATTCTTTATATAAATTGTCAAGCTACATGGCTCATCAGCCAATGTTTCTATTACAGCCGTATGCTGTTCAGTCCCCGGTGTTTCCCCGGTTGTCAAAATATCTATAAACATATTTGGTTGTATTATATTTATGAATGCATAATTTTCTGCTGTTGCACTTGTAGATGCTACATTTACTAATATCGCGAAATCTTCAGTCTCGTTCTGCGATATTGTGAAGCTACATGTCTTACTTTCGCGCGCTTCGATTATCCCAAGGTCAGCGCTTGTTTTATCTGATGTTACGTTTTCTGGCATTGCGATGCTCAAGGTAATACTACCTGAGGGGATGTCTCCTGAGTTAAATACGGCAACATCGAGAGAGAAATCCTCGCCTCGTGTCACTTTTTCTGGAACTTGCGGAGTAAGCCAGAGTTGTGCCATTTGAAGGACAGGAATGCTGACCAACACGGTCTGACTACCTGCATCTGACGTAGATACACTAACGTCAATTCTTAACTCACCGTACCAAATGGGTGTAAGACTCCATGCGAATGTATGACTTTCTCCAGCATTTAATGCCACACTCTCTTTTCTCAATGGGTCCGTCGTGTTAAAGTAATGATGAGTGTCTAGCTCCACAAATACATCATGAATAGGCACAGTATCAGTGTTTTCGACTGTTACGCTAAATGTGAATGGCTCATTATAAAGTATTTCATCAGGCATTCCAGTTGTGAGCGTATGTTTTGCTAATATCCTTGTAGCATTTGTAAGCGCTAAAACTGCAGTATCATTCACGACTTCATAGACATCGAGGTTATAATTGTCTGAAGGAAATGCGTATCCTGGAACTGCTAAATCAAAATAATCTGTTATTTCTGAATTTGCCGGGACTGTCATTTCTTTATAATCACCTGTAAGTGCCAACAGTGAACCGCCCATTTGAGCTGGCATCAGTTCTACAACCACAGTTACTGTTTTGTCTTGGCTTGCTGGATTTGTTATATTGAGTTCTATCCTTGAAGTCTCACCAGGTTTGAATATCGGCATAGCGATAATTTCGTAATTACATATTGGGTCATCTTGTAATGATTCCGACGCAATTGCGGAACGAGATAAAGTCTCACGATCGTTGTATTGATCTGCAATATCTGACCAGTCACTAATATTTTGATTATTCCTTACCAAAACATGATTCCACGTTTCTCCAAGCCATTTTGGGTTAAATTTATTATCCTCCCAATCCGAATTTATTGCGCTGTAATCCGTGTCCAAATGATTCCATTGTCCATTACCAGTAACATCAACCCATTGAACCCATGCGTGCGGTTGACCCTCACTGGGATAACCGGTCACTACCCTTGCTGGCACGCCTATTACTCTTAGATATCCAACTGTAAGCATTGCATAGTCTTCACATACCCCAAGGGAATGTTGATACGGCTCGGGTATCCTATTTTCTGGATCGAAATCCTCCTCAAGCATGTTGATTATGTCAAAATACCATGCTATTTTATCTGCATGATCTGGGCTATCATATTCACGCCCTACGCCATCTACCCACACTACCTCGTGATCCCACGGAGGCAAATCCCACTGCCATGTTAGTTTCTGATAATATGCCTTACCGAGTCTAGGTGGGATAATATATGTATATATTGAATCTGTTTTATTAACTTCAATGCCATTGTTTGAGGGGTTGTAATTATGGTCCCACGCCTCGTCAGGTTCGTCAACATCCCCATCAAAGTCATTATCATATTCATCGATGCGAAAAGCACTTGTTATGATGCCGGGAACGTGTCTTTCGTTGCAGTCAGCATGATGGAAAACCATCTCTCCATCTATTCTTCTTGCTAATTCACTTATTTTATCCGTTGCCTCTCTAGTGGTCACTGCTCCGCTTGCCCATTGAATTGCTGTTTCCCATATCTTTGGCTCCTTATAGAACTGCAGTTCATAAGCTGGACGAGGGAATACCTCTTCACCAGTCTCCGTTCGACTTATTCCATAACCATTTTCCTTATCCCAGGTCACAAATGATTGAATATCTTCATCGAAATCGAATATTACGTAGAAATCCTCGGAGCCCATGAAATGACATAACTCAAGCGGATGTTCCTTGTTCACTAGATACGCCCGTACTATGTATTTGCCTATGGGAAGACTATTCGGTTCTAAGCAAACCCCACTAATGTCATCATCCCACTGCCAAAGGCAAGCCACTTTATCCAGAGCTGGGAAATTGGTTGGAAGATGTCTTGCAATTGGAGTGAACGATTCATCGCCTTTGTAGTAACCAATCTCAAACAGTACTGTATAATCTGATGGCAGCTGCCTATTTAGGTTCACAATGAATGTGGGATTATCGGTTCCTCTTCTGAAAACAGGAGCGTCGTATTTTGTCGGATAATCCCAATTTTGAGTCGCGTCATCAACGTTTCCATTCAAACTAACGGTAACTGTTCCCATAAGTATCTCTCCAGTTACACTGAAACTCTTAGAATCACTTGCATAACCCTGGTCTGTTACAACCTGCGCCCAAAAATCGTGCTCCCCTGCCTCAGAAGGTGCTTTTACTTTTACTAAATATTCACCATTTGGTTGTGGGATTATATCCTCGATGTTTACATCATTTCCATCAATTCTAACCTCTGTATTATCCCTTGTAAGTGGATAGTTGCTATGTCCATCCGCATCGATAGCTTTCACATATATACTCATCGTCTCATTTGGATTGTATTCGGCCTTATCTAATCTCATTGAAAGTGTTAATTCTACCCTGTGAGAAGTTCCATAGAACGAGGTTACAGATTTCTCGCCATTTGCTGGAAGAGCTATATCCTCCCAATACATCAAAACGCAGCTATCGCTATTTGGAGATGATACATATCCCGGTGTGTAAAATTGTCTATTTGGATCCCAATCATAGGAATAAGTGGTGCTGATTGCATGTGGCCAATGCGCAAATATAAGCATATCTGGCCTGTTAGCCCACCACCCATAAGTCACAACC
This sequence comes from Tepidanaerobacter acetatoxydans, assembly GCA_022840405.1. Classification (GTDB taxonomy): domain Bacteria; phylum Bacillota; class Thermosediminibacteria; order Thermosediminibacterales; family Tepidanaerobacteraceae; genus Tepidanaerobacter; species Tepidanaerobacter acetatoxydans_A. The sequence goes on along the minus strand of JALHJR010000072.1, from coordinate 867 downwards.
TCAGCTGTTGATTCATCTGGTCTGCTATATGCGCTCCAATGGTCAAAATCAACAGGCTTAAAGCAAATCTCTTTTGTATATAATGTTCCTTTCGCTTTTAATGGAGAACCATCATTGTTGCTTAACTGTGTATCCCAAAGGTATCTTATAGAAACTGTTTGAGCATAATCTCTGTTATTCTTCATATTTACAGCAAAAACGGCATGGTCGCCTTCAAGCCATATATGCTGTTCTATATGTATCCCTTCTGGTAAATCCCACTCTGTGATCGTCTCTTTGTCATTAGCTGGGCTTATAAAGGTGTCCTTTGTTCTATAATTGCTCAAGGAATAAACATCATATTCCTTAGAACCCACTTTTATCGACAAAGCAGATGTAGCTCCTGGATAAAATATATACTCTCCGGCAGCATTTTCACCTTTAAAATTCCCATTTGGGTAAACCATCATTGTGAGATATTCGTTGGAGATTGTTACAGAATTTGCGGATACTTCAGCCGACCTAACACCAACTTCTAAGTTGCTATCTGTTTTTAAGGCAATTTCACCTTCCGATGCCATAACTGCCCACGGCCCCAGACTCATCAAAATTCCAGTCACAATCAAACAACGCAATACTTTCATCATGCTTTCTTGCATATTTTTAGGTTCTTCTCCGTACGTGTATTTAAATCATTTCATATTTGTGCTGTGTTGTACAAGAGCCCATCAAATCAACGATCTGGCTTATAAACTCTCCTCTCTTTTCCGGTAGTATGCGCGCCTCTGTCGCACCTTGCCAGTTTACCCAGTTTTTTACCGGAGATTTACCAGGTCTGCTAATCCGATAGGTATATATACCTGGCCCCAAAATGGCTCATGGCCTTTA
>JALHJR010000071.1:0-4853 GCA_022840405.1 Tepidanaerobacter acetatoxydans | reverse complement strand
AGTAATTCCCGTATAAATCGATGCTTCTCGAGCTGCCACAGGCATGTTCGATGTGTTTGCTATGAGAACTGTCCTATCCATCAAAGGATTGCCGGTTCTGGGGTCGTGCAGTTTAGGAAAGTCTTCCAGAACTTCGGTCATTTCATTGCCACGCTCTCCACAGCCTACATATACTATGATGTCAGCATCGCTCCATTTTGCAAGCTGATGCTGTGTTATGGTTTTCCCTGTTCCAAACCCACCGGGAATAGCCGCAGTGCCGCCTTTTGCTATTGAAAAAAATACATCAATTACTCTTTGACCTGTTACAAGTAGTTTTTCGATTGGCATACGCCTGGTAACAGGCCTGGGGGTTCTTATCGGCCATTCTTGATACATTTTTAGTTCATGTCGTCGACCGGTCGAATCCTCTAGCACAGCTAAAGTATCGCAGATATTATAATCTCCGCTCTCTACAACACTTATTACTTTGCCTTCTATGCCGGGCGGGACCATGATTTTATGAGTTACGATAGATGTTTCTTGAAACTTGGCAAATACATCATCCTGTTTTAATATATCGCCTTTTTTGACTAAAATATCAGCATGCCAAAGCTTCTTTTCATCTATAGATATAAGGCCGATTCCCTCAGGAATAAATTTAAAACCCGAATTGTATATTTCAGAAAGAGGCCGTTCAATTCCGTCAAAAATATTGCCTATGATTCCCGGACCCAGCTTCAGCGATAGCGGCTTACCTGTACCGATTATTTTTTCATTCATCTTAAGGCCGGATGTTTCTTCATATACCTGAACTGTGCCAATATCTTCTTCTAGCGAAATAACCTCACCTATGAGTTTTTTATCGCCGACCATTACCATTTCCCGCACCATAAAATCTTCCATATGATCGGCTTTTGCCACCGGACCGTTGATATATATTATATTGCCTCGGCCTGACATTCTACCACCTCTCATTAAACTTCGAAGACAGGATTTCTCCTATCAATTTGCGGCTTTCTTCTATTATAGAATTCACTGTTAAATCCACTTCCATACTGCCATCGCCATCTCTGGCAAAGACGCCGCCGATTATGTTGTTTGCTTCTTCGATTTTGAAGTTGCCCTCATCTCGAAATAATGTTATTGTGTTTAAAATAATATCTCTGTGTTTTTCAATATCATTTCTACTGAAACTGTAACTTACAAAGTCATTATCAGTAAATTGTGAGCTGACTTTCTTAATAGCCTGCCGCAAAAACTCAACATATTCAGGTGTTTTGCCGAAGGCCTCGGCTTCTTTTCTTACCTCATCCATAATTCTTTCAGTAAATTCACGTCTCTGCTTTAACACTGCAAGGTGCATATCAGACTTGGCTTTTGAAATCATCTGTTGTTTTTTAATCTCGGCATTTTTAGTTGCATCATCTATAGCCGCCTTTGTTTTTTCTTCATAATCTTTGATAATCCCTAATTTCCGAGATTCATAATAACTCATAAGTTTTTTTTGTTTTTCTGTGTAGTCTGACTCTACTCTTTCTATCAATACCTTTGTAAAAAGGGATATCTTATCTTCAATTGTAGTGGGCATACTGTCACCTCAAATCTTAACTCCTATGGATTCCCTTATATGCTTTGTCAAAAAGTCGGTGGGCCGTCTAAAGCCATGTCTGTCGGGAATTTCAATTATAATTGGAAGACTGTTTGAGCGTTTCATGAAATCTAATTCATGCTGTACTTTTTCTGCCAAAATCTCCGTGATAATTACTATGCCAATATCCCGGCTTTTTTTTAATTTCTTTAGCTCATTTAGCACTTCTTCCCTTTCATGTACAACAACACCCTATATACCGGCCAATCTCATACCCGCTAGAGTCGTGCTGTTATCACTTATCAAAAAACATTTCATGTGATATCTCCTCTACAATCTTCCGAGAATCATTATAGATACAATCAAGCCATAAATTGCAATACCTTCGGCCAGGCCTACAAATATCAGAGTTTTACCCAGTATATTCGGATCTTCGGAAACCGCTCCTAAAGCCGAAGAACCTACTGCACCTACTGCATAACCTGCACCTATGGTAGCAAGCCCCGTAGCAAGGGCAGCTGCAATAAATCCTAAGCCCGATGCGGGATTAGGAAGAGCTGCGGCACTTGCAGTGCTTGGAACCATAAAGAATAGAAAAACCGCCATGAGTACGGCATAAGCCAGTGCACTAAATCTGCTAAGTTTCTTAAATCTTTTTGCTTTTACTTTATCCTCAGTTTGACAGCAAAATAGCAAAAAGAACCCACAGACTGCTTGTAGGTTAGCAGTTTGCGGGTTTATTTATTTGTCAGGAAAACCTAGCGTAATTCCCTCTTTTTGGATGATGCCAAAATATTTTTTATTTCACTAAGACGAAGCCTCTTTTTTGTAAAATCAATACCAAATGCCTCACCGATTACATCGGAAACATGGGTGCAGTAATCGAACAAGTAAATGTTTTCATGCTCAAGACTACAGCTGATATTGTTTAGACATGTTGCAACCTGTTCCGGGGTAAACCTATAAGCGGTTTTCTTTTGAATAAGCCTTACAATTACAAGGCAGATGAAACAAATGAGAACATGTGCATTTATTCTATCTTCACGGGAAACATGAACCGGCCTTATATCCAAATTACTTTTAGCAACCTTAAAATTATCCTCAATATCAGATAGACCCCTGTAAATCTCAATCACACGCTCAGAGGGCATTTCAAGTTCACTTGTTATGATGCAATAATACCCGTCATATTTAGCATCTTCAGCAGCTTTTTCATCATTGAACATCATTTTTTTACCCGGTTTATCGTATATCTCACCGGTTTTCTTATCAATTGATAAATCACACCAAAAAACTTTCTAAAAACAATAAATGCTTGAGAAATCTTTCAATTGCTACCTGCATTTAATTGCATATTACTATAAGAAATGCCAAATCTTATGACCGCCACGCCAAAAGGTTTAACACTTTGCCCCATTGACATATTTTAAAGCTGACTCAAATTTACCATACCGACCCGGTCCACGGCAAACGTCCCACGAATGAGCTCGGATTTTTTGTGTGTCCATGCCGGTACACAAAAAAAGATTCCTGCATCTTTTTTTGATGCAGGAATCTTTTTTAAGTAACTCTGATTTTTGTGTCAAAAGCAATTCTTATATATTATCTTATAACTGCAAAGTAGAGTATGAATATAACAGCAAGAGCATACATTATCCAGTGCACTTCTTTGCCTCTTTTGCCCAAGAGCATTACCGCCACATATGCCACGAATCCTATAGCAAGACCAAATGAGATGCTAAATGAAAATGGCATCATTATAATAGTCAGAAAGGCTGGAAATGCTTCATAGAAATCGTTGAAATTTATCTTATTTAAGCTGCTGGACATAAACACACCAACTAAGATTAATGCAGGAGCTACCGCTTCACCGGGAACGGCCAAGGCAACAGGCGAAAAAATAATGCTTGCCGCAAACATTATTGCCACAACTACCGCCGTAAGTCCGGTCCTTCCGCCTTCGCTTACTCCAGCAGTTGACTCTACATAAGTTGTTATTGTACTTGTGCCCATCAAGGAACCTAAAACTGTTCCGATAAAGTCTACAAACAGCGCTTTATTTCCACGCTCTAGTTTACCCTCTTTATCAATCATTCCGGTACGGCTCGCAGCACCGACAAATGTGCCGATAGAGTCAAACATGTCTGTAAAAAACAGCGAAAATACCACAGGGAATAAAGATATCTGCATAACCTCTCTAATGTTCAGTTTGAATAAAGTCGGCGCAAGACTTGGCGGAAGTGATATTATGCTTGAAGGGAATTTTGTTATACCCATTGGAATACCAATGATGGTCGTTATTATAATGCCTAGTAAAATACCGCCTTTTACTCTCCTAGCTGTTAAAATTGCCATTATGACAAGGCCTATGACAGCCAGCAAAGGCCCGGGTTCCGCAAGATTGCCCAAATCTAAATACGTAGCCTCACTTGCAACTATAATACCTGCATTTTTAAGCCCTATAAATGCTATGAACATTCCGATTCCTGCACCCATAGCGTGTTTTAAATGCATTGGTATGGCATTAATCAGAAGTTCCCTAAGTCCTGTAAGTGTTACTATGATTCCAATAATGCCGGAAATAAATACGGCTCCCAGAGCTGCCTGCCAAGAAAGGCCCACACGGCCGACCATAACATAGGCAAAATAAGCATTCAGGCCCATGCCTGGAGCCAGGGCAAAAGGATAGTTAGCATATAAACCCATTAATAGTGTAGTAAGAGCCGATGCAAGAGCAGTGGCCATAAATACTGCACCTTTGTCCATCCCTGCAGCTTCTAATGTAATGGGATTTACAAAGAGTATATACGCCATTGTTACAAAAGTAGTCAGACCTGCTAGGATTTCCGTTTTTGGATTTGTCCCCTTTTTTGTTAGCTCGAATCTCCTTTCAAGCCAACTATTTGTCCCATTTGGAATAGAGATATCCTCCTTCATTATAAAAGCCTCCTCATAAATTGTGCCTTCAATTAATTGATACGATTTGTTTTTAAAAGAACTATAATACCTTGCTCGTACGTAAAATATCTTAACAAAGTAAGCCCCTCTTGTCAATATAAAAACGAACAATATGTTTGGTTATTAATTTATAGTTCGTATAATAGTGAAGTATTTTCGTTATTATTATATAATATTATAGTAACTATTCAGAGGTTGAAAACAACTTGTCATCCTGAACGCAGTGAAGGATCTTTGTAAGGATTAAATAAGATTCTTCGCTGTGCTCAGAATTCCCACGTGTTTCCACGCCACAATAAACGAATATTAATTGCTATTCCTTGGT
>JALHJR010000229.1:0-1003 GCA_022840405.1 Tepidanaerobacter acetatoxydans | reverse complement strand
TCAAATTTGCTTTTTACTCACTACCGTTCGTGGTTCGTAGCTGATGAACTAATTAGGGAAAGCAATCGCTTCATTATCACTGCTTTTTTTATCAAAAGTGCTATTATCATCCTACTCTGGTTGACCAGAACCTTAAATCCTCTGACCTATTTTTATGCTTCTGTCCTGGGAATGTTAATCAATGCCATATTTTTGGGAACTCATACAGGAGAAGGTTTTAGACCTGAGATAGACTTAGCTTTGCTCAAAGCAGAATATTCTTATGGTGGAATAATATTTTTAGCCGCTTGTTGTGATTATCTACATCTTAGAGTTGACCAATTGATGATAAAACAGATGCTGGGAACCAGTTTTCTGGGGGTATATTCTATTGCAGTAACTCTGGCAGAACTTATGTTTTTACTTCCCGCAAGTATCAATACCGCACTTTTAGGAAAGCTTTATAATACTGATGAAGAACAAAAATTCAGACAGGTTATGGCTCAGACATATAAGCTAACCTTCTGGATTTGTTGCTTATTAGCAGTGGTTGGTATCCCCTTAAGTTTACTTATCCCCTTCTTTTATGGTAAGGCTTTTGCTGGAGCAATTGTAAGCACTCAGATTCTTTTAATAGGCACTATTTTTTTTAGCTGTGCTCAAGTCTCAATGCAATATTTTTTCAGTACAGGAAAACCGCAGATACATCTTCTCACTACTTCCTGCTCTTTATTAATTAACATTGCTTTAAATTTATGGTTAATTCCCCTCAAAGGAATTACTGGTGCTGCCATCGCATCCTGCATTTCTTATTTTATCTATGGACTGTTTTACTTAATCGTCTTTATAAAAAAAGAGGAGTTCTCCTTGCACGAATTATTAAGTATTTCTTTATCCGATTTAAAGCTTCTCTGGAGTTCTAAATGAAAACCGATTTATTTAATGGCTATTTCTGGTATCAAGACAAACTTTTTAACGATTTACCACCAGACTTTTTCCCCTCAGAATATAAACCTGAGACCTA
>JALHJR010000025.1:0-48130 GCA_022840405.1 Tepidanaerobacter acetatoxydans | reverse complement strand
GATCCTAAAGTGCTTATAGTTGATGAGCCGACATCTTCTTTAGACGCCGTATCCAAAGAAGAAATTATCGAGCTTTTAGCTTACCTTCAACACCAAAAGCGGTTTGCTATGATTGTAATATCCCATGATTTTTCTGTAATTACGCGACTTACCGATAAAATGTGCGTGATGTACCGGGGGCATATCTTAGAAGAAGGACTGACAAGAGATATACTTGAAAACCCATTGCATCCTTATACTCGCGGGCTCATAAATTCATCGCCTTCTTTAAATCCATATCAGGACCTGTGGGGAATTCCTCGGGCAAGTGAGGCGACAACCGAGGAGGGCTGTTCTTTCTTTCCTCGCTGTTGTCAAAGGTCACAGATATGCAAAAGTCAAAAACCTAAACTGAAATATGCATCCCTTGAGCGCAAAGTTGCCTGCAATCAAGGTGGGATTATAACACTTTTAAAAGCCCGGGAAATAAATAAAACCTACTCTTTTAAAGGCAACGAGATTTGCGCATGCAAAGACTGTCATATGAGTATTCGCGCAGGCGAGATTATAGCATTGATAGGACAATCTGGATCAGGTAAAACTACTCTGGCAAGTATTCTCTCGGGTTATTTAAAACCTGAAAGCGGGAATATTGAATTCTTAGGTCAAACAATAAAACAGCATGAATTTACCAGCCGGTTAAAAGGCATCCAAATGGTGTTTCAAGACCCGTTTTCATCCATAAACGAGCAATTTACAGTACTGCAAGCTGTAAAGGAACCTCTAGACATATTAAAGCTCTATAATACAGACGAACGAACAGCAATGGTAAAACAAGCCCTTGCAGATGTAGAGCTGGCCAATGATAATACTTTTTTAAACAGGAGATGCTTTACGTTAAGCGGTGGGCAACAGCAGCGGGTTGCTATCGCCCGCAGCCTTGTTTTAAAGCCGCGACTTCTCATTGCCGATGAGATTAGCTCTATGCTGGATCCTTCCACACAAGCCAATATTTTGCGGCTTTTAAAGGGTCTTCAGAACGCATTAGGATTTGCCATGATTTATATTACCCACGACCTGGATGTTGCAAGAAAAATCGCCGACAAACTGTATATAATGCATAAGGGTGAAATAGTGGAAACAGGTCCGACCTGGAAAGTATTTAATAATCCTAAAAGTGAATATGCCAGGAAGTTAATAAACAAAGCAGGATTGGCATAGACATATAGTTTTTCATGTATGGGAAAAGTTTACATTACAAATACAATTTAAGCAGGAAAAACAAATATTTTGTTGAACATTATACTTTAAGTAATAGATAAATATTATATTGATATAGAACATTTACTAGCCAAAGCCTTATGTACAGAGACCTCCTCAGTGTCCTATATGAAAGAGGTTGAAATCATGGGAGAATTTGCGGCGGTAATCACTGCCTTTCTTATTATTCCTATACTAAGCAAGAAAAGAGTGTCTATCGGTATTGCCATCTGCGTATCTGCGGTGCTTATGGCTTTTTTGGGCGGCTTGGGAATACCGGGATTATTCACTGTCATCATTAACACCTTTGCAAACTTTAGCAAACTGCAACAATTTATTGTAATTATAGAAATAAATGTTCTGGGAGCTCTGCTCAGACAGTATAACATAATTGATAAGATTATTGAGTATTTAACAAAACTTGTGCGGAGCAATCGTGTGACACTTATGTTTATTCCTGCACTGGTGGGATTTTTATCGGTGCCGGGAGGCGCCATTATTTCAGCACCTTTTATAGATCAGCTGGGGGAAGAATCCGGTTTATCAAAAACCTACCGAGCAATCATAAATCTGATTTTCCGCCATATTGCCATGCATATCATGCCGTATACCACAGGCTTTCTACTGGTAGCTTCCCTTGCTCCCCGAATTTCTGTTTATAAACTGATAGGATTAAATTCTATATTTATTGTTTTCTATGTTTTATCCGGATACTTTTTGTATGTGCGTCAAGTAAAAACCGAAGCAAGGTCTGCCATGACCGATGTATTGTCAAATCTTTTAAACCTGCTAAAATATACTGCGCCGGTATATACCAGTGTCCTGTTAAATCTCATATTCGGCATACCGTTTTATATCGGAATGATTGCAAATCTTGTTATTGTATATTGGATTAATCCTGTAAAAAGTTTTCTTTCCGATGCGGCTCGGGCAGTTAATATCAATGTGATATATTCACTTATGGGCGTATATCTAATTCAGGGAATTATAGGCCAAATGGAGTCGCTGACGTTGTTTTTTACTTCTATTTTCAACAACCCCAAGACGATTTTGCCGGGGATTATTGGAACGGCGTTTTTTTTAGGCCTTACAACCGGTTTTCAAGCAACGTCCTTGGGGGTAGTACTTCCTATTCTGATGAGTTTACCTATATCGGAAAACCGCCTTCTGCTATACTGCCATATGACCTTTGCTTGGGGGTTTGTAGGTTATTTCTTTTCTCCGCTACACCTTTGCCAGCTTTTTACCTGCGAGTATATGAAGGTGTCAATACAAGATTTATACAAGGATTATTATAAATTTTTTCTGTGTCTTACTACTACTTTGATAGCAAGTTATTTCATTTTGGGAATGTGGCTGAAATAACTACGGACAAATATAAATCACACAAGGTAATAATATGTAACAAAAGTAGGCTTGAAACTAAATGCGACAGCGGTGCCGCCTCCGCTGTCGCATTTAGTTTTCTATCTCTTTATCCATTCTTCATATCTTTCAAAAGGTTCATCGAAGATAACATGACCTGCTAAGGTCTGCTCCTTATTACCTTCTACCAGAAACTGGACTTTTTTAATTCCGGGAAGTTCCGTAAGGGAATTTACTATAGGAATTATAGTCATCATTTCACCTGTAGAACCACCAATGTGCTTTTCAATAAGCTCTTTGGAGAAATTCACATAGGCGATTTCATCCTTTACTTGCACTGATAAAAGCTTGGCTTCTTCTGGTATAGCCGGTGATGCCAACCCGGGCGTTTCAGGTCCCCGCATCAGTTCCCTTATCACAATTACTTCAAGAGGTTCGCTTTTAACGACTTCTCTTTGTTCAGGTACTACATACATACCCTGCTCATCCGGGAAGTAGAGTGTAATGGTTTCCTTTTTATTACTGATATCCTGGTTAATTTGCTTAATATCGTAACTTTCTAAGGGTCCATAAGGACTGCCGCTAGGTGCGATGAGTTCTTCACCATCTATTAGTATATGGGCTTTTTCTATTCCTTCAAGGCCTGTAACTGTGTTTACCACAGAAATTACAGCCAAACTTTCTGCCATCATTCCCGGAAAATTTGTAAAGTCGTTAGATAAATTTACTGTTGCAATCTTATCCTTAACTTCTACATTTAAAAGCTTTGTTCCTTCCGGTATTGTTGATTTTAAACCTTTGGTTTGAGGTCCTTTCAACAACTCTTCCAATGCCAACATTGGTATTGATTGGTTTTGAGCAGCTTTGATTTCTCTTGTTTCAGTTAGAATCTGGCTGTTATCTTCATTTGTATAATACAAGGTAATTGCCAATGTCTTATTGTTGATTGAACAGGCGGATACTGCTAATAAAAGACTTAGAACGACAAATGCTATTAGAATTTTTTTCATTTATTTTGCCACCTCTAATCCCTTTTTATTGGATATATCTAATGCCATTATATCAAATAATATCAGATAAGGAAAACATAACTTTTGATATAAAGCATAAACAGCTTCGATTGACAAGAGTCATAAAAAATTGTTAAATATAGGTGGATGTATACAAAATAATTTTTTGTGCCGCAACAACATGCCATGCGGCGGAATGGAGGGTAAAATGGGTTTTAAAATTAATAGCAATGTAACCTGGGTAGGCAAGATAGATTGGGAACTTAGGACCTTTCACGGTGAGGATTTGTCAACACACCGCGGTTCAAGCTATAACTCTTACCTTGTTCAAGATGAAAAGGTAGCACTTATCGATACGGTTTGGGAGCCTTTTGCCGATGAGTTTATAAATAACCTGAAAAAAGAGATTGATTTAAGCAAAATAGACTATATCATCGCAAATCACGGAGAAATCGATCACAGTGGTGCATTGCCGGCACTTATGAAGGAAATTCCTGGTACGCCGATATATTGCACTCAAAACGGAATTAAATCATTAAAAGGCCAGTACCATCAAGATTGGAATTTTGTGCCTGTAAGAACCGGAGATAAGTTGAATCTCGGCAAAAAAGAAATAATTTTTATAGAAGCTCCGATGCTTCACTGGCCTGACACCATGTTCTCATATCTTACCGGGGACAATATCCTGTTTAGCAATGATGCTTTTGGTCAGCATTATGCGTCAGAGCGCATGTATAATGACCTTGTAAACCAGGCTGAACTGTATCAAGAAGCAATTAAATACTATGCAAATATATTGGCACCATTTAGTAAACTGGTGGGCAAAAAAATAAGCGAGGTTTTGAGCCTGAATCTGCCGATTGATATAATATGTCCAAGTCATGGCGTTATTTGGCGAGAAGACCCGATACAAATTGTTGAAAAATATCAAGAATGGGCTGATGACTATCAAGAAAATCAAATAACGATTATATACGATACTATGTGGAACGGTACTAGAAGAATGGCCGAAGCCATAGCTTGCGGAATAAAAGAAGCTAATGAAGATATAACAATAAAATTATTTAATAGTGCTCGCTCAGATACGAATGATATTATTACCGAAGCTTTTAAATCCAAAGCCATCCTGGTAGGTTCCCCCACTGTAAACCGTGTCGTACTTCATTCAATAGCAGGTTTACTAGGGGCACTGCGAGGGCTTGGCTTTAAAAATAAAAAGGCAGCGGCCTTTGGAACCTACGGTTGGAGCGGCGAATCAGTAAAAATAATTACAGAAGAACTTGAAAGGGCCGGCTTTGAAATAATCGATCAAGGCATTAAAATACTTTGGAACCCCGATGAAGACAGCAAGCAAAAATGTGAAGAATTTGGGAAACAAATCGGCGAAATACTAAAGGCCTGAACGACTGAATTATATGAGGCGGTAATTAGTTAAAAACCGTCTCATATTTTTTTTAACGATTTTTAAAAAAGTATATTGTTTTTTTACAGACTACATGATAAAATAATTATACAAGAACACTTGAACAGTTGCTCAAATGTAAAAACGATGGAAGGAGGCTTCCAAACAATGATATATGAACTGGAAGGTCTTGATTGTCCTAATTGTGCAGCTAAAATCGAAAGGGAATTAAAGAAGGTTGAAGGTTTAGCGGATGTTACGGTGAACTTTTCTACTCGAACTATTGACATAGAACAGGAACTTGAGGGCGAAGTAGTAAAGGTGCTTGAAAAAATAGAACCTGATGTAAGGCTTGTTCCTGAAAATTCAGTTGCGGATAAAAACGATAGTACTCATGGAGATAGTAAATTTCTGTTAAAAACAAAACTCTTGAATATAATTTTATCAGCAATTTTTTTAGGATTGGGGATATTTCTTGCTCCTAAACTTCACGGGCAATATGAGATATTAGAATATGTGCCATTTTTAGCAGCATATATGTTGGCGGGTAGGGATGTAGTTCAAACTGCATTTCGCAATATTGTTCGAGGACAAGTCTTTGATGAGAACTTCCTCATGACTGTAGCTACATTAGGGGCTTTTATTCTGCACCAGCTGCCTGAAGCTGTAGGTGTTATGCTGTTTTATTCTATAGGTGAATATTTTCAGTCGCTGGCGGTGCAAAGATCACGTCGTTCAATCGCAGACCTAATGGACATTCGACCGGATTATGCAAATCTTTTGGTAAATGATGAAATAAGTCAAGTTGCCCCGGAAACAGTAAATATTGGTGAAACTATAGTAGTGCAACCTGGGGAAAAGATACCTTTGGACGGAAAAGTATTGGAAGGTACATCTTATTTGGATGCATCAGCATTAACCGGTGAATCGATTCCACATCGGATAAATCCGGGAGAAAAAGTAATGGCGGGTATGGTTAATATTCAGGGATTGTTAAAAGTAAAAGTTGAAAAGACCTTTAGTGAATCCTCTGTTTCAAAGACACTAAACCTGATTCAAAACGCATCTTCACGTAAGGCAAAGACAGAACAGTTTATTACAAAATTCGCCAGATATTATACGCCTGCGGTAGTAATGGCAGCAGTAATTATAGCATTACTGCCTCCGCTGGTATTTCCCGGGCAAAGTTTTAGCAATTGGTTGTATCGGGCTTTGACTATATTGGTCATATCATGTCCATGTGCTCTGGTAGTATCGATCCCATTAGGGTACTTCGGCGGAATTGGCGGAGCATCTCGTAGAGGAATCCTTATTAAAGGCGCTAATTTTATAGAAACCCTTGCAAATTTAGATATTGTTGTATTTGACAAAACAGGCACTCTTACAAAAGGCATTTTTAAAGTTAATGATGTAAGACCTGCAAACAATTTTGCGGTGCAAGAGGTTTTACGTATGGCTGCATATGCCGAGAGTTACTCAAATCACCCTATAGCAAAATCAATTGTAGAAGCTTATGGAGATACTATCGAAAAATCACTGGTAACTGATTATAAAGAGATAGCAGGACACGGCATAATGGCAAAAGTCGAAGGAAAACAGGTATTGGCAGGCAATGAAAAGCTACTAAAAAGCAGAGGTATAGACATAAAGATTAATAAGGATGGTTTAGTTGGCACCGTAGTCCACATAGCAGTTAATGGCATCTATGCAGGAAGAATAACTATCTCAGACGAGATTCGTTTAGATTCGGCCAAAGCCATCAAAGAACTCAGAAATTTAGGGGTAAAACGAGTCGTAATGCTCACAGGTGATACAAAAGAAACGGCTAAATATGTATCTGAGGTAATCAACCTTGACGAATATTATGCAGAACTATTGCCACAGGAAAAAGTTGAAAAGTTGGAAGAACTTAAAGGTGATGATAGGACCAGGTATAAGGTAGCTTTCGTGGGAGATGGTATAAACGATGCTCCGGTTATAGCATGTGCCGATGTAGGTATTGCTATGGGAGGCTTAGGTTCTGATGCTGCTATTGAAGCTGCTGATGTGGTTATTATGGAAGATATGCCGTCGAAAATTGCTGAAGCGATAAGGATAGCAAGATATACCAAAAACATCATTGTACAAAATATAGTAATTGCATTGGGAGTAAAGGGGATTTTTCTGACTCTTGGAGCAGCAGGAGCAGCCAGCATGTGGGAAGCAGTCTTTGCGGATGTAGGTGTAGCCCTTCTTGCTATATTAAATTCTACAAGGACTCTGCTAAGAAAAGCATAATAAAGTTAAAAAATTGCGATAAGGGTACATCCTTCTGCCCTTATCGCAATTTTTTAATAGCGGGCGGTCGAAGACCGCCCTAATAGGCATTGGTGGCATTTGCAGTTGCATCCTTTGAAATTTCCGAATATAATTGGTATAAAGTACAACTCCTAAAGATTCTTAAAATAAAACCAAGAGGTGACTTTAGTTGTCTGTGGAAGCTGTAAGAGAATATTTTAAAACAAAAAACATGGATGTAAGCATTAAATTTTTTGAAGATACTAGCACAGTGGACAAAGCTAGCCAATCACTTGGCGTCACACCGGGTGAAATAGCTAAATCTCTTGTCTTTAAAGTAAAAGAAGATTATATAATGGTGCTAATGGCCGGAGATAAGAAAATAGATAACCGAAAATTTAAGGACACCTTTTGCTGCAAGGCTAAGATGCCTAACCCGGATGAAGTTATGGAAATAACCGGTCATCCGGTAGGAGGTGTATGTCCTTTTGGCTTGAAAAACCCAATAAATGTTTATCTGGACATATCATTAAAAGCTTATGATATAGTATATCCTGCTGCAGGAGAGGCTAATGCGGCTGTGAAACTCTCTGTTCAAAAATTAGCTGAATTGACTGGAGGAAGGTGGATAGATATAAGTAATTAGCACTATTTTGATAAATTACTTAGTTAAAAATTTTATCTTTCCTAGACTTTCCATCATATTCAAAAGTTGTGCAATTGGTAGATTTGCTGTATTCACTATTCTTTTTATAGGTAATTTCAATGCTGTCGATTTGGCAAAGGTCGTCTTTATTATGATATTTACATGTATCAACTATGCATGTTACGGTCGGATTCAATTGGCGTCCGATGCCTATCAATTCTTCGGCGAATTCAATCCAATTTATATTGTCGGCAGAATCAATCAAACCATCTAAGCCTTGTCGCTTTTCAAAAGTGCTGCATATTGTTTCCTCTTTGGATTTTGATGTTGTATTCTCTGTTTCGTTCAAAATATTGATGTTACCCGCACTGCAAATATTTCCAGGAATCCAGTGAGTGCAAGCATTTACAATACACCTGACTTCAGGATTGGGAATTTTTGTATTATTTGCCATAAGTACACTCCTCAACAGTTATTTTAGTATAGTATTTGTCTTGTTTGAAAAAATTATTATATTTTCTGTTTTAATATGTTGATTGAATATCCAATTTAAGGTAAAATGAATCTAAATAAGATGAGTGATTTTTTATAAATCTCACTGTTTTTCATATTTTAAAAATAAATGTAAGGTTAGGTGATTTTATGCTTATAAAAAACGAACTGGCTAAATACATAGACCACACCTTATTAAAACCCACTGCCACATTTGAAGAAATTGAAATATTGTGCTTAGAAGCAAAGGAATATGGATTTTATGCAGTATGTGTTAATTCATGCTATGTAAAACATGCCGTAAATATTTTAGACGGTTCGGATGTCAAGGTTAGTGTAACGGTTGGATTTCCCTTAGGAGCTATGGCAACCGCCTCAAAAGTATTTGAAGCGACAGAAGTTATTAAAGCAGGGGCAATGGAAGTAGACATGGTTATGAACTTAGGTTTGCTAAAAAGTGGAGATTTCTATGGAGTTCAAGAAGACATTGCAGAGGTTGTAAAAGCTGTAAAAGCAATTAACTCTAATGCAAAAGTCAAGGTAATCCTAGAAACCGGATATCTTGACGAAAATGAAAAAGTATCGGCATGTCAGCTGGCTAAAGCTGCTGAAGCTGACTTTGTAAAAACTTCGACCGGTTTTGGACCTGGTGGTGCTGCTGTTGAAGATGTGAGGATGATGAGAAAAATAGTGGGCGATGCTATGGGTGTAAAAGCCTCGGGCGGCATAAGGGATGCAAAAACCGCACTGGCAATGATTGAAGCAGGGGCAACGCGAATAGGAACTAGTTCAGGGATAACTATAATACAAGACTATAAACAGTAAATGAAATTGAAATTATGGAGGTTGACATATATGTACTTTGAGAAACCTGGCAAACAAAATACAGAAAAAACCCTTGAAATTGTTAAAAAAGCTGTAAGTGAGCGCAACATAAAACATGTGGTTGTAGCGTCATGCAAGGGTCATACCGCAAAACTTTTTCAAGAAGCAAATCTCGGAGTAAATCTTGTTTGTGTAACACATGCAGCCGGTTTTGAGGCACCGGGTGAAATGGAAATGCCTGAAGACATCAGGAAGGAACTTGTAGATTCCGGGGTTAAAGTTCTCACAACTACTCATGTGCTTTCAGGTGTTGAAAGGGGTATCAGTCGCAATTTCGGCGGGGCATATCCTGTGGAAATTATAGCACATACCTTAAGAATGTCAGGTCAAGGCACAAAGGTATGTGTTGAGATAGCTGTAATGGCACTGGATGCCGGCCTTATTCCATACGGAGAAGATATAATAGCTGTGGGTGGTAGCAGCAGAGGAGCTGACACAGCACTAATCTTGCGACCGGCTCATGCGTCAAATATTTTTGATACGTGGATTTCAGAGATTTTATGTAAGCCCGCAAGCAAATGATTTGCAAGAAGTTAATTGACAAGAGAAAGATTTTGTGATATAATTTTGTAAAATTGAATACATACCTCATCTCGCAAAGAGTTGAGGTAGAGGTGCGATATATCAAGAGTAAGCTTATGGAGGCGGGGAGGCCGATGAAACAAGCCTAAAGGGATTATCGCCGAAGTGTGGTTTATCCCAAAGACCATGCTGGGTCTATATCGAATAGGTATAGGACTGTCACCGAAGTAATTTGGTGGAGAGCTACTTCAAGAGAGAGGTATTTGCCAAGGAATAAAACAACCGGCAAATGACCCCGGTTGTTTTTTGCTGCAAAAAACCTCTTAGTCCAAACACATAGAGGGAGGAATAGATGTGTCAAAATCAAGAATTGCCGTAGTAGGTTATGGTAATGTAGGAAGAGAAGTAGTACCTGCTGTTAAGGAAAGTCCTGATATGGAAGTTGCGGGAATTGTCCTAAGGAATCCAAAGAAAATTGATTCCATCAAAAAAGCAGTTGGTGATATTCCGGTAGTAACAGATGTACAGGAACTTGGGAAAATTGATGTTGCAATTCTAAGTATACCTAGTCGTTCTGTTCCTGAAATTGCTCCGCAGTATCTAAGAATGGGAATTAATACTGTTGACAGCTTTGATATTCACGGCGATTCCATCATGAGTCTGAGGAAAAGCCTCGATCAGATTGCAAAAGCCAATGGAGTCGTATCCGTAATTTCTTCAGGCTGGGATCCGGGTTCGGATTCCATTGTAAGAGGTTTATTTGAAGTAGTTGCTCCAAAAGGACTGACATATACTAATTTCGGTCCGGGTATGAGTCTTGGCCATACCGTAGCAGTTAAAGGTATTGAGGGTGTAGAAGATGCCTTGTCTATGACAATACCGGAAGGTACCGGCCTTCACAGGCGTTTAGTGTATGTAAAGATAAAGGAAGGATATGATTTTGAAAAAATTTCCGAGGCGGTAAAAAATGATCCTTATTTTATCCATGATGAAACCCATGTTTATAAAGTAGATGACGTACGAAGCCTCATAGATAAAGGTCATGGTGTGCATATGGAAAGGAAGGGTGCATCCGGTACCACTCATAATCAGCGAATGGAGTTTATAATGTCGATATGCAATCCGGCGGCCGCAGGTCAGGTAATGGCAGCTGCCGCCAGGGCAAGCCTCAGGCAAAAGCCCGGATGTTATACTACACTAGAAATTCCAATTATAGATTTTTTATGCGGAGAAAAAGAACAACTATTACATCGATTGATATGAGCAATTTCTTAAAAAAAGTGTTGAAATCGTCAACACTTTTTTTAATGAAAAATAGATTTGCGAACAAGCGAGATTATAAGTAATCTTAGCTATTAGAACATATTTAAGTAAATTAATTTTAAACTTGCATATGAATGTTATAATTAGTATATGAAACTATTATATAATAAAAATATCTGGCCGGAAATATTAAGGGGGTGAGCCATGAATATCGGCTATAATGAAACAAAGTTAGATGGGGTGTAAATAGACTGATGAAATGCGATGATGATAATAAAAGCATAGCAAATGCTAATATGGAAACCAAAATAATACTCGATGAGGATGAAGAAAAAGACTTGCGCAAGCGGGTAATACAACTTGCTATGCCCTCACTTGTCGAGCTTTTGCTGGGAACTCTATTCGGCATGGTAGACATGGTTATGGTAGGGAGAGTAAATAAAGAATCTTTAGCAGCGATAGGTATTACCAACCAGCCAACTATGTTGGCTTTGGCAGTGTTTCAAGCTCTAAATGTGGGCAGTACGGCTCTTGTAGCTCGCTTTATGGGAACTGACGATGATGAATCGGCAAGCAGTGTTGTAAAGCAAACTCTTATTTTGACGGTAATCATAGGTACAATAGTAAGCATATTGGGTTATATTTTTGCAGATAATGTAATAAATTTTATGGGTGCAGAGCCTGATGTGTTTCCACTTGCTGTTCAATATCTAAAAATTATTGCACTTGGGGGCATATTTATTTCCACCAGTATGGGAATAGCCGCTGCATTAAGAGGTGCAGGAGATACTGTTACCCCCATGAGATATAATTTAATCTCGAACCTTATAAACGTAGGCTTAAACTATATTTTAATATATGGTAAATTGGGATTTCCGGCAATGGGTGTGGCCGGTGCTGCCATAGCAACAACAGTTTCACGTTTTGTGGCAATGGTTATGGCTGTCTTAGCGATATATCATCCGGATTCTTTGCTGAGCCTTTCAAAAAGGAAGGGTATCTTTCTTGACTATGATATAATAGAACGCATATTAAAAATTGGGATACCTTCGGGTATAGAACAGTTTGTGCTGCGTTTAGGGCAGGTAGAGTTTGCAAGAACTGTGGCAGGTCTTGGTACAACAGTATTTGCGGCTCATCAGGTAGCATTAAACGTGTTTGGTCTGTCCTTTTCACCTAGTCAGGCCTTCGGTATGGCAGCCACCACATTGGTAGGACAGAGTCTCGGAGCCGGTAGGCCTGATATGGCTGAAAAATACGGATTGGAAACGCGGCGTATGGGAATGTATGCTGCTGTTGCTATAGCATCTACATTTTTCTTTTTCGGCAGACAAATTGCAAGTATATATACTAATGATCCTCAAGTTATTTTGCTGGCAATAAGTTGTTTGAAAATAATTGCTATTATGCAGCCTATGCAGTCGACCCAATTTATTCTGGCCGGTGCATTGCGCGGTGCAGGTGATACGCGTGGACCACTTTTTGCAACTGTTATAGGAATATGGGGTATTCGGGTTATGCTGGCGAAAGTATTTATCAAGATGGGTTTCGGTCTTACGGGTGCGTGGGCGGCACAGGCGTGTGATCAGGTGTTTCGTTCGATTTTTATCTACTTAAGATATAATTCAGGAAGATGGAAAAGACTTAAAGTATAGAGCAGTTCGAATGTACGAAATGTATATGGATTTTTCATAAGTTCCTATATATTTTGGCTCAAAGGGAAGATTTGTCTTTTTCCCTTTGAGATTTCAAATCATAATCGTGCGGTAAAATAGTTCTGTGGGATATATTCTACCCTATATATGGCGTGATAGTTGGAAACTTCTTTGCCCATTGGGAGTATTGTAAAATATTAAGGAAACTGTTATGATTATGATAAAGAAAAAGTTCATATGGTATATGCTGGTATGAAGAGGATGAGAGAGACCTTTCTACAAGGCGCCGAAGGGGTAAACCGTATTGAGGTGAAACTCTCAGGCAAAAGGATCATCTTTGGACCAACCTCTGGAGAGCTGTGGCGCCGACGAGGGAAATCTTTCAGGCAAAGGGACAGAGGTTCTAGGTATAAGCTGTTTTTATTGTTTTATACTTAGAACATTTTTTTGTCACCAAAATAACTAAAAATTTACGCATTACTGAAATATTAAAAAGGAGGGATGAAATGCTTAAAAGAACTCCGCTCTATGAAGAGCATTTAAAATTGGGGGCAAAAATGGTGGATTTTGCAGGTTTCGAAATGCCTATCCAGTATTCGTCGATAATTGATGAACACATGGCTGTAAGGACAAAATTGGGCATCTTCGATGTGTCCCACATGGGAGAAATCTTGGTCAAAGGGGAAAATGCCGGAGATTTTCTAAATGGTATCCTCACAAATAACATTTATAAAATCAAAGAAGGCCAGGTCCAATACACCATCATGACATATGATAATGGTGGAACCGTGGACGATCTCATGGTTTATAAGTTGAGCTTAAATTGCTACTTGCTGGTAGTAAATGCGGCAAACAAGGACAAAGATTTTGAACACATCAAAGGTTTGGCTCCTGCGGATGTTGTATTGGAAGATGTGAGTGATGATTATGGTCTAATTGCCATTCAAGGCCCAGAAAGTGCCGGATTTGTAAAAGAACTCTTTGGAGAGATACAACTTAAACCATTTAATTTTCGAACCATTGAATTTGATAGTGATTCACTGATTTTATCCCGTACCGGCTATACCGGGGGTGAGGGCTTTGAAGTGTACGGCTCTTTGGAGATGACGAGGAAGCTTTTTTGTAAAGCCGTTAACTTTGGTGTAACTCCCTGTGGGCTTGGGGCAAGGGACACGTTGCGTTTTGAGGCAGGTCTGCCGCTATACGGCCATGAGCTAGGTCCGGATATTACGCCTGTTGAAGCGGGACTTAGCAGATTTATAGATTTAAGTAAGCCTTTCAAAGGGCATGATGTGCTGCGCACTCAAAGCGAGCAAAGAGATAGAAGACGTCTTATCGGGCTTAAACTTCTTGACCGTGGAGTGCCAAGACCTGATTATCCCGTGTATTATGACGGCAAACAGGTTGGAAAGGTGACATCCGGCGGTTTTGCACCATACGTTAAGGAATACTTGGCTATGGCTCTGGTAAAAATACCTTTGGATGATGCTAATGATAAGTTGTTTGAGATTGAAATTCGCGGAAAAAAACATCGAGCCGAAAAGGTATCTACGAACTTTTTAAAAGGATAAAAGGAGGACGGATTATTATGAGTAATATTCCAACGGATTTAAAGTATACGGAAGAACATGAGTGGATTTTTGTTGAGGATAGTCTTGGAAAGATTGGCATTACCGACCATGCTCAGGAAGAGTTGGGTGACGTGGTGTATGTAGAATTGCCGGAAGTCGGCGATAAAATTGTCAAAGGTGAGCCTTTTGGCTCGGTAGAATCAGTAAAAGCTGCTTCAGATTTGTTTGCTCCGGTTTCCGGAACGGTAGTAGAAATAAATGAAGCCCTTATTGACAGGCCGGAATTGGTAAATGAGAAACCTTATGATGACGGCTGGATGATAGTGGTGGATGTGGAAGACAAAAGCGAACTTGATGATTTGCTGATACCTGCGGAGTACAAAAAATTAGTGGAAGGTGAGTAGTAATGAGATATATTGGTCATGCACCTTCTCAAATCGATGAAATGCTTGAAACTTTAGGCATTTCCAGTATAGAAAGTCTCTTTAATGATATCCCCGACAATGTGAAACTTAATCGAGAAATGAATCTTCCCCGTCCGCTTGATGAAATAGAGCTTAAACGTGAATTACTTAATATCAGCAAAAAAAATAAGGCTGCTGATTATGTAAATTTCATTGGAGCCGGCGCTTATGACCATTATGTGCCTGCGGTGGTGAAGGCTTTAGTAAGCCGTTCGGAGTTTTATACCTCATATACGCCGTATCAAGCCGAGCGCAGCCAGGGGACTTTAGCGGCTATTTTTGAATATCAGACGATGATGGCAAGGCTAACCGGAATGGATGTAGTAAATGCATCAATTTATGATGGGGCATCGAGCTTAGGCGAGGCTGTTTTAATGGCCTGTAATATCAAGAAAAAGAATAAGGTAGTGTTTTCCGGTGCTATACATCCGGAATACTTGACTACTGCTAAAACTTATGGTTTTGGCAGTGGAATAGATATTGTATCTTCCGTATATACTTCATCCTGTGAAACCGACTGGAAACAGCTCGAAAAGCTGGTTGACGACAACACTGCAGCTATTGTAATAAGTATGCCTAATTTTTTTGGGGTAATTGAAGATGTTAAACAGGCCGAAAAAATAGCTCAAGCAAAGGATGTTATGCTTATTGTATCGACAAATCCCATCACCTTAGGGCTCTTAAAACCCCCCTCAGATTACGGGGCTGATATTGTGGTGGGAGAAGGGCAGCCTTTAGGCAATTCATTAAACTTTGGCGGTCCATATCTTGGATTTATGGGAACAAAAGCTAAGTATATGAGACGGATGCCAGGCAGGATTGTAGGGGAAACAGTCGATGCTGACGGCAAGAGAGCATTTGTGCTTACACTTCAAGCTAGAGAGCAGCATATTCGACGGGAAAAGGCCACTTCCAATATTTGTTCAAATCAAGCTTTAAACGCCTTAGCTGCAACTATATACCTTGCATATCTTGGCAAAAACGGCTTTAGAGATGTGGCGTATCACTCTCATGCAAATACTCAATATTTCATTAATGAGGCAAAAAAATCCGACCATATAAAAATCATCAACCCTAAAGTTTTTAATGAAGTGGTGGTAGAAGTAAGCGACCTCGACAAGAAATATCAGACGGCCATAGAACATAAAATGCTACCAGGCCTGAAACTTAATAAATTCTATCCCGAACAAAAAAATAGACTTTTGATAGCTTTTACCGAAAAACGCACCAAGCAGGAAATCCAAGAGCTTTTAAAAGTGCTGGGGGTGAGTTAGATGGAAAATGTTCCACTTATTTTCGAAAAGTCAAGGAAAGGGAAAGAGGGTTTTAAATTAAGTCCACTCAAAGTGCCGGAGATTGAGGTATCTAAAACCTTGGGTGAAGACCTATTAAGGGACGAATTGGATTTACCAGAGGTATCAGAAGTTGATGTGGTAAGGCATTATACTGAACTTTCCAGAATGAATTTTGGAGTTGATAATGGATTTTACCCTCTAGGCTCTTGCACCATGAAGTATAATCCTAAAATAAATGAAGAAATTGCGGCTATGTCCGGTTTTGCCGAACTGCATCCCTATGCACCGGAAGAGCTTTCCCAGGGTGCGCTTGAGATTATGTATGACACGCAAAACCTGCTTGCCGAAATTACCGGTATGGATTATTTTACCCTACAGCCTGCCGCTGGTGCTCATGGCGAACTTACAGGGATATTGATTATTAAAAAATACCTTGAGAACAAGGGCGAAAAACGTACTAAGATTATCGTGCCTGATTCGGCCCATGGCACTAATCCGGCTTCTGCAAATCAGGCCGGTTTTGATATTATCAATGTAAAATCCGACAGTGAAGGCCTGATAGACATCGAAGCATTAAAAACAGTGGTTGATGAAGATGTGGCGGCACTTATGCTTACGAATCCAAATACCTTAGGACTTTTTGAAAAGAATATACTGGAAATATCTAAAATTCTACATGATAAAGGTGCTTTATTGTATTATGACGGGGCAAATTTAAATGCGGTCATGGGCATCGCACGGCCGGGAGATATGGGCTTTGATGTAGTTCATCTCAATCTTCACAAGACCTTTTCTACACCTCATGGCGGTGGCGGTCCCGGTTCTGGGGCGGTAGGTGTGAAGGCATTTCTCCGAGACTTTTTACCCAAACCTTTAGCTGCTAAAAATGATGAAATGTATTTTCTGGACTATGATATACCTTATAGCATCGGTAAAATCCATGGATTTTACGGAAACATCGGAGTGGTTCTTAAGGCCTATACATATATAAGAAACTTAGGAGCAAAAGGCTTAAAAGAAGCCAGTGAAATTGCTACATTAAATGCCAATTACCTATTGAAAAAGATTGAGGATATGTTTGATGCTCCTGAAGATGCTCTGTGCAAGCATGAATTTGTAGTAAGCTGTAGAAACTGGAAGCAAGAATACGGTGTAAGAGCTTTGGATGTAGCTAAACGTTTACTTGATTACGGCTTTCATCCGCCCACAATTTATTTTCCGCTGATAGTTGATGAGGCTTTGATGATTGAACCAACGGAAACCGAGAGTAAAGATACCTTGGACTCTTTTGCCGATGCACTGCGAAAAATATATGAAGAAGCCAAACAAACACCGGATATATTAAAGGCAGCACCACATGCTACACCGGTCAGACGAGTTGATGAAGTAAAGGCTGCTCGAGAGATGAAATTAAAATATCAGGGCTAAAGCCCAACAACGGATTTAAATTAGCCGGTAATATAAATAGCTGCCAATCTTAGCAATAACCGGCCGGAATATTTTCAGTGTCAGGGAAGCCTCTGAAAAGGTGAAACATAATTGCAAATAACAAAAGCCGTCATCCTGAGCCGCTCCAACAATGTCATCCTGAGCGATAGCGAAGGATCTATTGTTAGAGCGGCTTTTAGGATTCTTCATTCCACTTCGTTTTATTTAGAATGACATAAACCCGGGATTTTCAGAGACTTCCCCGCTATTTACATGACACCTGTAACTGCAATGAATAAATAACTACTCTGCAAATACATGATTACCGATTCTGTAAATTATGGGTTTCGAAAGCAGCCACTTATTCGATATCTTGTATGGATTAAAAAAGAACAGAGCACCTCCTGTAGGATCTAATCCGCCCAGTGCTTCATCGGCTGCTTTATATGAATCGCTACTGACAACTACGGTAAAAAGTCTTCCGTCAAGCACCGGCTCAAATTGATATGCACCCGTTTCATCTACATGGTATATTACATCTTTAATAGTATTTGGGAATTTATCGCTTAAGACACGATTAACCACAACTGCTCCAACGGCTACCTTTCCAATATACGGTTCACCTTCGGCTTCTGCCTCAATAAGTCTTGCCAGAAGAGCTCTTTCTTCTAGAGTATGATATACGCCTGTACCATATTTTATGTATTGCCCTCGACTAATACCTCCTCTGGAAGGCAAGTCCGAAGTTTTTTGTGTAGAAGATGATGCTTTTGATGGAATTAAAAGTTTCATCCCAACATAAATCTCATTTCCCCAAAGCCCGTTGATGACTTTTAAATCATCTATTGAAACACCATAATTTTTAGAGATTAGATAAAGAGTATCTCCATTTTTTACAGTTATCTGCTGATATAGACTTTTCTGAGGAATATATAAGGCTTGTCCCGGCCAAATAACTTCGGAATTTAGGTTATTTAAAGCTTTAAGCTCAGATACATCTATACCAAAGCTCTGACTGATGAGATAAAGGGTATCACCGGATTTCACCGTGTATTTTTCCGGAATGAGCAAAGCCTGTCCAGCTGTTACGGAATCTGAGTACAAATTATTGCACTGTTTTATCTTGTCTATTGGGACTCCTGTAATTTTGCTCAAGGAATATAGAGTATCCCCTGCTTGTACGGTAATAACTTGGGCTTCAGCCTTTCCGGAGAGCAATATCAGAAAGGCAAATATGAAAATTGCTATATTCAGTTTTCTGACAAAATACACCAAATACCAACCCCTTTCTTTTGAATGATTATACTATAAGTCTGCTGTAGATTTCATCAAGTAAAATTCACCAAGGAAAAATATGGGGAAAATAAGCCGCCGGGTCTTACTTTTTAAGCGACCCGGCGTAAGTGAGTGCCTTTACTTTTTGAAATTTATTATAAGCTTTCCGTTCCCAGTGTTTACGGATGTTATTTTTAAATCATAAGGCAGAGGCGGTGGTGTAAAAGTCATATCATAATCTGCCATCAGTTCTTCTATGACCTTGGCAGGCAGTATTACACCACTGAATTCCAACCTCTTAGGAATAAATTTGATTTTCTGTTTTTCAGTAAGCTGTATACCACATGTAATAGAATAGGTAGGGGCATCGCTGTCGGGCTTTTTTTCGGCAACCGTAATTCCTTCTGAATGAAAGGTGAAATATACATCCTTTAAGTTTTCATCCTTAGACAACAGAATTCTTGTGACACTGGTATCAAAAAATTCAGCACGAGCTGTCATAGCGAAGTAGTTAATTTTTAAATTGTCAGGGCTTAAACTGGACCAGGGAAGTGAAGACAAATTCTTTAATAAATAGTCCAATGAAGGCAGAGACTTCTGCCAATCTTTGCTTATTTCTTCTAAAAATTCAGTGTCTTTTAGGATAAGCCTTGCACGCTGCAGTTCTTTTTGCTTTTCCGATATCGTCTGGGTTATTTTTTTAAGAGCCAACTCGGCTTGTTTTTCTAAAGACTGAATTTCCCGCTGTTTTTCCATAATATCATTTTCCTCCTGCCGGCATTGAGTGATGAGAGCTTTGGTTTCGAGAATTATATTATTATAGTATTCCATGAAGAACATAACGTTGTCAAAACGCCGAAAAAAATCTCCTAAATCATCAGCTCCGATTAAAACTGCAAACAGGTTGCCCACACCACCCTTGAAAGAAAATACTATCCAGCGGGATAACTCCTTCTGCCGCTTATTAAAGCTGCTGTTTAATGAAGAGAGTTCTTTTTGCTTTATCTCAAGTTCATTCTTAAGCTCCTGATTCTGAACAGAAAGCTTTTCAACCTCCTTTTGAAGTGAAAGAACCCTGGCATCTAAAGTTAAAATCTCCTCTATCAGCTGCCGCTCTGTCTCAGATATTTGTGCTCCCGGTGCGACATCTACAAATATTATATTCAAGAAAAAAATAATGACTATTAAAAAAATATGCCATTTAAAAGTTCGCATCATATTCCTCCTGACCGGAGCATTTATAATATTTTATTCTACAAAAACCGCAAATATCCTCTATATTATCTACTTTTTCAAAAGACAGCATGTCAAGGTAAAAAAAGATTAGATTGTATGTGAACACGGCTTAACTTTTAGCAAAAAATAGGCTCAAGTAGCTTTCGCTGTGATGTGAATAATTGGCTGCATTGCACAAAACAATGTTTTCTGTATATCTTTGACTGATATAATCTAGTGTTCGGCATGCAGTGTGTCTTATTATAATAAGGAGCATCTTAAGTCAAAATTTACTTTTTACGATGGAAACAAATATTTAATGAAGTATAATATATGCATATCAAAGTTTTTGAAGGGGAAATAGCATAAATGTTCTATAAAAATATCAAACAAGCAAAATTTATAAATCGACCAAACAGATTTATTGCAAATATTGAAATTGAAGGTAGAAATGAAGTCTGTCATGTTAAAAATACAGGTCGATGTAAGGAGTTATTAATACCGAATGCAACCATATTTGTCCAAGAACATGACAGTAACACACGCAAAACAAAGTATGATTTAATATCGGTGTATAAAGGTAACAGACTGATTAATATAGACAGCCAAGCACCTAACAAGGTATTTAATCAGTTGATAATGGATACTGATTTGTTTAAAGATATATCATTTATAAAGCCTGAAACAAGGTATAAAAACTCTCGCTTTGACTTTTATGTAGAAACAGCTAATGCTAAAACATTTGTGGAGGTTAAAGGCGTTACTTTAGAGAAAAACGGCGTTGCGTTGTTTCCCGATGCACCTACAGAGCGGGGAGTGAAGCATATAAATGAGCTTATTGACAGTATAAGCGATGGTTATGATGCGTGGATTGCCTTTATAATTCAGATGAAAGATGTAACTTATTTTACACCAAACATAAACACACATAAAGCCTTTGGTGATGCACTCATAGACGCAAAAAGGCATAGTGTAAATATTATTGCTCTTGACTGTGATGTAACAAAAAACTCTATAAAGGCAAGGGATTTTGTAGAAGTAAGATTATAAAATTGCCAAGGTCATGGATATACTGAAGCGTTTGTTAGTGCATACACAGACTGCTGCTGATAATAAGCTCAAAGCAAATTCCTTGATTGACAATGGCTGCCTTTATATTACATTATACTTGGATACGCCCATAATATAATACAAGTGTATTGTAATAAAAATCACTTAAATATCCCAGATGATATAAAGTATAGGAAACGTAAAATTTTAAAAAAGGATTTTGCAGTATTATGTAGAATATACTATATATACAATTAATGAAACAACATTCCGTAAAGTGGTACAATATTTGAGATTCAGGTAAATTCCATGTAGAGGTGAAATTATGGCTCAGGATAATACGGTACAATCAGTGGAAAGAGCGATTAAAATTCTTGAGGAGCTGGCTGCAGAAAAAGAAGGATTAGGTGTTACGGAACTTTCCCAGCGGGTCAATTTGCATAAAAGCACTGTACATCGCATGCTTACGACACTCTTAAATCTGGGATATGTTGAACAAAATGCCTTGTCGGAAAAGTATCGTTTGGGAATGAAAATTTTATTTTTGGGCGGAAGCATTCTGGAGAGGATGGATATTCGCCATGAAGCCCATGACTTACTTGAAGAGCTTTCGGGAAAAGTAAATGAAGCTGTGCATTTGGTTATACCTGATGGTTTTAAAGCCATTTATATTGATAAACTAGACAGCAATAAGACAATTCGCATGTGTTCACAGATAGGCCGTATAGCACCTTTGCATGCTTCGGCTGTGGGTAAGGCTATTTTAGCATTTTCGAGCCCGCGATTTGTAAATGAAGTAATTGAGCAGGGACTTGAAAGATATACTGCAAATACTATAACAGAGCCGAGAGAATTGATGCGGCATTTAGAAATAATAAAAGAAAGAGGTTTTGCAATTGATGATGAAGAGAATGAGAAAGGTATAAGATGTGTTGCAGCTCCGATATTTGATTACACTGGAAAAGTAATAGGAGCTATAAGCGTATCGGGTCCGACTGTTACCGTTACCAAAAAACAGGTAGAGAAAATCAGTGAAGATGTAATGGAGTGTGCACGAAAAATATCCCAGAGAATGGGGTGGAAGGCGGATTAATATACTTGGTATCTTAGCAAAGGCTTTAACGAATGAACTATTTGCATAAGTCTTTGCTTTAAAATATAAGGAGGTGCTTTCTTAATGGATTTTGAATTTTTTATGCCGGCACAACTTGTCTTTGGCCAGGGAAAAGCTAAACGTATAGGCTCATACGTTAAATCCTTAGCCAATAGAGCCTTAATAGTTACCGGTAAATCTAGTGCTAAAAAAGCCGGGCATCTGGATCTGGTGACAAAAAGCTTGGAAAAGGAGGGAATAGACTGGGTCTTATTTGATGAAGTTGAACCAAACCCTCTTACCACAACCATAGATAGGGGAATAAGTTTAGCTCGAAAAAGCAAAGCAGAGGTTATTATTGGATTAGGCGGCGGTAGTGCTATGGATTCAGCTAAGTGCATTGCTTTTGGAGTAAAAAAAGAGGATTCTATTGCTAACTACTTCGGTGCTCAACCGGCCGGAGAAGTGCTGCCGATTGTACTTATTACTACCACTGCCGGAACGGGAAGTGAAGCTAATAATTATGCTGTAATGACCAACCCTGAAACACATGTTAAAAAATCTCTATCGTCTCCTGATACATTTGCAAAGATTTCAATTATTGATCCTGAACTTATGCTTACAGTTCCTAAAAAGGTTACGGCATCTACCGGAATAGATGTTTTTTTCCATTCAATGGAATCATATCTTAGCAAAAGGTGTCAGCCTATAAGTATGCCATTATCTCTTGAGGCAATGCGTTTAGTAGTGGAAAATCTAAAAGGTGCATATGAACATGGGGATAATATTGAATATCGTGAACGTATGGCGTGGGCCAATACTATTGCAGGAATAGCCATAAACCTTGCGGGTAATTGCGGAATACACGGTTTAGGACACCCTTTAAGTGCATATTATGACATTGCCCACGGTGAAACCCTTGCGGCAGTTTCTCTTGCGTTTCTGCGGTTTTCCATTCCGGAGGCTTCTGATAAATTAGCAACGATAGCAGAAATTTTTGGGGTAGAAACTAAGGGACTTTCAAAAGATGAAGCCGCAGAAAAAGCTATTAGAGCATTAGAAGTCTTCATGGAAAGCTTAAACCTGCCTACAAAAATATCTGTTTTTGGCGTTAAAGAGGAGGACATTGACAAATTAGCACAAAATGCTTATGAAAATTCGATTGGCAATTTCAAAGCTAGTCCCCGCGAGATAACTTTAGATGATGCAAGGAAGATATATAGGGATTCCTTATAAGGTCATTAGTTTTCATGCACAAAAAACGCATAAGATTTAGTTGCCCACATGTAAAATGTAATTTAATTATATTTTGGAGGCGGTAAAATTGAATAAGTATGTGAGATTTGATAATGGTAAAAGTATCGAATATGGACTGCTTGAAGGTGAAAAAATAATTGCACTGGAAGGTTCTATCTTTGAGAAGTGGGAAAAAACTGACAGAATATATGATTTGAAAGACGTAAAACTGCTGGCTCCCTGCGAACCCAGTAAAGTTGTAGGCATAGGGATAAACTATAAAGAAGTAGTAAATAAAAAAGGTGATGCGATGCCTGAAGAGCCGGTGATTTTCCTAAAACCAAGCACATCGGTTATAGGTCCGAATGAGGCGATAATTTCACCGAAAGGCGTAAAAGAACTAAACTATGAGGCTGAACTTGTTGTAGTAATAAAAAATAGGATTAAAAACGTGAGTGTAGAAGGTGCCAAGAATCATGTCCTAGGCTATACCTGTGGCAATGATATTACCGCCAAGGACTTCATGATAAAGGGTAAACCATGGACTAAGGCAAAATCCTATGATACTTTTATGCCCATAGGTCCTTGCATAGCAGAAGGGCTTGATGGCGACAATCTGAATATTAAGATGTATCACAACGGAAAGATTACCCAAAACAGCAATACTTCGGATATGGTATTTAATGTTGCACAAATCATATCCTTTGTTTCCGATATAATGACATTAAATCCGGGAGATGTTATCAGCACCGGCACACCTTTGGGAAAAGGAAATCTATTACCCGGTGATGTAATCGAAGCCGAGCTGGAGGGCATAGGCCGATTAAAAAACGTAGTAAAATAAAATTAGAGGTGGTTGCTGGTAGCTTTGAATAATTGGCAACCACCTCTAATAATTTTCGTAGGATTAGGACAGGACCTTCAGAAATTCTTCAAAACTGTTCTTTTGTATTATTTCATCAGGAATTTGTATACCTGATTTGATAGCTTTAGAAATCTTCATAGCTGGTTTTGTATCACCGAAAAGAACTGCGCCGACAGGGATGTTGTTTCTTAAAAATACAACACTATAAATATTATCTTCCTTATCAAATTTTTTTATAGTGCTACAAGAACTATCATCTTTACACAAATCACCTACTGAATATATTTCTACTCCAAATACTTTTAAATAATTGGAAGGAATTACTTCATTGTATGGAATTTGTTTTCCGGCTAAGTTAAATCCGGCAGTTTTACCTTGCTCCCTTGCTACTGGCCATATTCCGTAAACCTGTCCCTTATATTCGGCAATATCGCCGGCTGCAAATATGTTTTCAACCGAGGTCTGCATATACTCGTTAACTTGTACACCTCTTGTGCTTTGTATTGAAGTGTTTTTTACAATGTCGATGTTAGAGCGGACACCGGTAGACAGTACTACAAACTCTGTTGAGATTGTCTGATTATCATTTAATTGAACAGAGGTAACTGCCCTATCTCCCATAATCTGTGAAAGCCGACCTTGTGTGACGAAATTAATTCCGGCCTTTTTGCCCAAGGTCATTAAGAGTTCTGAGGCAGTTTGATCTACCTGCTTAGAAAGAATATATGAAGACCCCTCCACGACATATACATTTTTACCTTTATTTGCTAAGGACCAGGCTACTTCTAAGCCAAGGAGTCCGCCGCCGATAACAACACCCTGTGTTTTATCCTTTATAAATTCATTGAAATTATTCACATCATCCAATGATCGTATTGAAAATACCCCGGGAATATCTGTACCAGGAACAGGCGGAATAAATGCACTGCTGCCGTTTGCAAGAAGAAGTTTTGAGAAATTAACGGTTTTTCCGTTATCAAGGGTTACTGACTGTTTTTGGGTATCAATTTTGCTTGCCTTATGACCGAGCCATACATCTATATTAAGGTTGCGGTACCATTCTGGTTTATGAATATATAATTTATCTAAATCAGGTGTACCGCCCAGCAAATCTGATAATCGCAAACGGTAATAGGCATAATACGGTTCACCGCTAATTATAATAACAGGTGTATTCTTGTCATGCTCGCGAAATGCTTCGGCAGCAGAAACGGCAGCTATACCATTACCGATAATAATAACGGGATTCATATTCATCCTCCCTAAATAGTTTATTTAGACACAATAAGGCCCGCTCTATCGGGCCTTAAAAAGTTTAAGCTTCCTCAAACATATCTTTTCCAACACCACATTCGGGGCATACCCAATCATCGGGGATGTCTTCAAAGGCAGTGCCGGGAGCAATTCCGCCGTCCGCATCTCCGACTTCGGGATCATAAACATATCCGCAGATAGTGCAAACCCATTTTTTCACGAGATTCATCCTCCCTGTTTCTTGTTTAATAATATTATGGTATTAACCCCATTTGTTTTTACTAATATGTCCCTTGATTTCGGCTTTTATCCTCTGCTGAATATCAGTAGCAAAAGCCTTCGTTGCTTCAAATATTTGAACACAAGGCGGATCCAATTCATCTTCAATGCCTTTCACGCTAACTTCTTTTGCCTTTTCCAGCAAAGTTAGCAGTTCCATATGCAGGTTATTGGTATACCTGGCTCTTTCCACTTTAGCGGCAGTATCATCATCTAATCTTTGGAATTTTTCTTTAGGTGCACCGCATTTAGGACATTTTTCAGGAGCTTCATCTCCGTCGAATATGTAACCACAGACACCACATTGCCATTTAGACATTAAAACGACCTCCTTATTAGTTGATAATTTTAAAAATTACCACTAAACTGATATAATTAGAACTTGATTCTACTGTAAAAACCTTCTTTTCTAAACTTATAGCAGAATATATTACATATTGTTATAATCGTGAACAATGTGCGTTTATATCTAAGGTAGAACTGGTTTTTACAGTGCAATCAAACTTAACAATAAAAACATTTATATTATTGATACTTTTGTAACTCCAACCATATTATAATAATAATTACTATTACATGTCAATACATAAATAAAAAAAATGCCGAAAATCGGCAGTCTGGTCTTTGAACAAAATTCGAAACAATATAAGCTATTTTGCGGACAAATGTGAAACAAGCTCCATATTTACGCTAAAGTCAATTCGTTCTTCTGACTGTGGCGTTCAAAAGCAAGATTAATTAGTTTATCTACAAGGTCTTTATATAAAAGACCGGAAATCTCCCACATTTTAGGATACATGCTTATTCTGGTAAATCCTGGAATAGTATTTAGCTCATTTATATATATATTACCCGAAACCTTACTCATGAGAAAATCGACTCTGGCCATACCGCTGCAATCTAAAGCCTTGAAGGCTTTAATGGCTAACTCTTGGATTCGGGTGATATCTTTTTGTGAAACAGGAGCTGGAAGCAGCAGCTTGGATTTATCACCGTCCAGATACTTTGCGGTATAATCGTAAAAATCACGGCTGGGTATTATTTCTCCAGGCAATGAAGCACTGGGTTCATCGTTGCCCAGAACCGCACACTCAATCTCGCGGGCATCAATAAACCTTTCTACAAGTATTTTCGTATCATATTGTGCCGCCAACCTCATAGCCGACTCTAATTCGCTAGGGCTGCCAGCTTTACTGATACCAACGCTTGAGCCTAAATTGGCGGGCTTAACAAAGCAAGGATAACCTAAAAACTCTTCTACTTCTGAAATGATTTCAGGCATTCGGGCAAGTAATTCTCTCTTATAAAACACCCTATAGTCTACAATAGGCAGGCCGCTTTGCTCAAGGATTTTTTTGGAAAAAACCTTATCCATACAAATGGCGGAAGAGGTGACACCACAGCTTACATAAGGAATGTTCATCAACTCGAAAAGACTTTGCACTGTGCCATCTTCGCCGCGAGGGCCGTGCAGAACAGGGAAAACCACATCAAGATAGTAGCGGCTTTCCGTTCCGTCCTTTAACGTAATAACACATTTACAACTTGGATCAGGTGACAGTAAGGCTGGAATAGCTTCATCTTCCCAACTGCCGTTTTCAATTTTCGATATGTCGCCTAAAAAAAGCTTCCAATTTCCCTTTTTCGTTATTCCTATAGGTATAATGTCGTATTTTGTTTTATCCATTACTTGAATAACCGAAACACAAGACATTAGCGATACCTCGTGCTCCCCGGATTGGCCTCCGAATATAATGCCGACCTTTGTTTTTTGCACTGATAATACCCCTTTCAATTTAACGTAAAAACGGAAGGCTATCTATAATAACTTCGTATTTATAATCTGTAATCATTAATATAGTATTCATTATAATATAAAAAAAGTCTTATAACAAACTAAAAATGTATCCTCTCTCATAAGCAACATTTTATCAAAACAAATTTTACATGGCATTATCATAGAATAACTACAAAATGTCTTATTACCTATTGACTTTTTGATAATTTTGACATAATATATTATTATACAATCGATATTGAATTGCATTATCAGTGACACAGGAGGAGGATGTTCTATGGCAAAAGATAAGATATCCATGCTTAAGCTAGAAAGAGAGAACCTTTTAAACCAATGGACAAAAAACGAAGGCAGCAGGATAAACCTTTTAGTTCGTATTATGGAAATCGAAGAGCAGATAGATGACTTAAAAAAAGGTGCATAATTTGACAATAATTACCCTTTCAAGCCAACTATGCACGGCTTAAAAGGTCGATTGCCGTCATATATAAAAACCGCCAAAATCAGGTGGATAGTAGTTGACAGCGGTTAAAATATTTGTTATAATTAATTGAAATCAATAAAATCTAAGCTCTCAATCTGAGCGCTTAATTCTTTCAGTTTGAAAGAAGCGGGGGAACCAATCTTTTGGGGTGAATCCCCTTCGATTAAAGAATAATAATCCATTCTTAATCAAAGGGGTAGGGTTAGACTCTTCAATCCGAACCCGACAGCTAACCTCGCAAGCGTGGTAAGAGGAGGTTGATAGTATTGAGTGTTATTAAAAGCAACTCAGAAGCTATGGATCTCCATAGCTTTAATTTTGTCCAAAAATATATTGAAAAGGAGGGGTATTGTGATGATGAGCCCTATGGATGTAAGCTATGCAGTTATAGGTGCAGGTAACGGCGGATTAGCCATGGCAGGTTACTTGGCTTATAAAGGTTTTTCAGTTAGCCTTTACAACAGAACTCAGTCTAAAATTCAAAACTTAATCGATAATCCTCGTATTGACTTAAGCGGTTCCGTAGAAGGTACAGGAGTACTCAATTTAGTCACAAGCGATCTAAGAGAGGCTATAAAAGGAAAGGATATCATAATGGTGACAACACCAGCTACAGGTCATTATGGCTTAGCTCGGCTAATGGCACCCTACTTGGAAGATGGGCAGATTATAGTATTAAATCCGGGCCGCACCGGCGGGGCACTAGAGGTTTACGAAACCTTGAGAAGTTCTGGATGCCAAAAAGAAGTTGTGGTTGCGGAAGCTCAAACATTTATCTATGCCTGCAGAGCAACAGGACCTCAAAGTGCCAAGATATTCAGCGTAAAAAACGAGGTAGCCCTAGCGACAATTCCAGCTATACACACAGAGCAAGTCATAAGACTTTTATCCGGGGCTTATCCTCAGTTTACTCCTGCTGATAATGTAATGGAAACCAGTTTCAACAATTTTGGTGCAATATTTCATCCTGCACCTACATTGCTAAACAGTGGACATATTGAACGAGGACAGACTTTTGAGTATTATATTGAAGGTATAACTCCCTCAATAGGTCAAATGCTTGAAAAGCTTGATTCCGAAAGAATGAAAGTGGCTATGCTGCTGGGCGTAAAAGCTGTTTCAGCCAGACAGTGGTTAGAGGAATCCTATGGAGCAAAAGGTAACACCATCTATGAAGCAATTCAGAACAACCCGGCTTATAAGGGGCTTACAGCACCTAAAGGTCTAGATACGCGATATATATATGAAGATGTGCCATGCAGTTTGGTTCCTATGGCATCTATTGCTAAAGAACTTGGCGTTGAAACTCCTGCCATAGACACCATTATTAGATTGGCCAATATTATGACGGGAAAAAACTTCCTAGACGAGGGTAGGACGGTCGAAAAACTTGGCCTAAAGGGTATGACTGCATCACAAATTCTTGAGCTTGTTCACACAGGAGAAGTTGTTACTACTTCAAGTGAAGATGAGGAGGTGGTAGCATGATGAAAAAAGTAATTGCTGCCTCAATAGGCAATTGTGTCCATGTTGCAGGGATAATGAATTTTTTATCCTTGGCAGAAAGGGAAGGGTATAGTACCTGCTTTTTGGGAGCTGCGATTTCCATTGATGAACTTATCGAAGCTGTGAAAGAGGAAAAACCTGATTATGTCGGAGTAAGTTATAGACTTACACCTGAACCGCTGGAAAAAATCTTAGCAGAACTAAAGAAAAAAATATCTCTTGAACACTTAGAGGATATAAAGTGGATTTTCGGTGGGACCGAACCTACGGCTAAAGTTGCTGAAGAAAGTGGGATATTTAACTTTATCTTTAATGGAACAGAAGACCCCGATGAAGTGATTGGATTCTTAAAAGGTGTTACATTTACAAAGAGCGATGACTATCCACAAGACCTTGTTTCAAGGATTTTGTCAAAATATCCGTACCCGATATTGCGCCATCATATTGGTTTACCTTCACTTGAGGAAACCATTGATGCCATTAAGAAAATAGCTGAATCCAAAGTTTTAGATGTTATATCAATAGCACCGGACCAAAATGCACAAGAGCACTTTTTTGAACAAGAGAAGATGGATCATAGATTGGACGGTGCGGGCGGTGTGCCACTGCGTTCCAGAGAGGATTTTGAAGCAATCTATGAGGCATCCCGCCGAGGAAATTACCCAATCCTTCGTTGCTACAGTGGAACTAAAGACCTTATTCCATTTGCAGAGATGCTAAATGAAACCATAAAAAATGCATGGTGTGCGGTTCCGCTTTACTGGTACAGTGTTTTAGACCGTAGAGGTCCCCGCACGGTTGAAGAAGCCATTAGAGAAAATCAGCAGGTTATGAAATGGCACGGCCAGCGGTCAATACCGGTTGAAGTCAATGAGTCACATCATTGGAGCCTGCGAGATGCTCATGATACGATAGGTGTGGTTGCTGCATATTTGGCGGCATATAATGCCAAGAAAATGGGAGTTAAGGATTATGTTGCACAGTATATGTTCAACGTTCCCCCTTCCATCTCACCGGCAATGGATCTTGCAAAAATGCTGGCAAAAATTGAAATGATAGAAGGATTGCAAGATGAAAACTTTACCGTATATCGTCAAGCTCGGGCAGGTATTGCAAGCTTGCCTGCGGATCTTTCTCAGGCTAAAGGACAGCTCGCAGCATCGGCTTATCTTGCCATGGCCATAAAGCCGCATATTTATCATGTTGTAGGTTACTGTGAAGCTCACCACGCGGCAACTGCCGACGATGTCATCGAAAGCTGCAAAATAGTGCGGGGCATTATCAGAAACACGATGTTAGGGGCTGTGGATATTACCAAAGACTCCAAGATACAGGAACGAAAGAATGAGCTGATCGAAGAAGCGAGTATTACCTTACAAGCTATAAGAGCATTAAGTCCTGATGTAAAGGACCCATTGACAGATCCGGCCACTCTTACTAAAGCTGTGGAAATCGGAATACTTGATGCACCACATCTTAGAGGAAATCTTGCTGCTAGGGGAGATTTAGTAACGCAGTTAGTTGATGGGGCTTTATATGCATACGATCCGCAGGAAAAACGCATCATTAGCGAAAAAGAACGTATTGACAGGATATTAAATAAAAATAAAGTAAGCTGTGTTGCAGTATAAACCGGCAAAAGCCGGTTTATAATTTTTCCTTTATTCTCCTTAGCAAAAATTGGCTTTATGTGAGCTGCTTTCTGAGCTGAAATTAAAATTTATTAGTAAAAAATCAAAGTTTATGCTTTGATTTTTTTATATCTGTAGAATCAGTGTTCTCATTTTTGTGCTGCTCTTGTTTTTATAGCGGTATTCTGCTAATATTATAAAACAAGATTACTTTTAAAGTAGAAACATATTTACTCAAGCATGTCAAGATACTATATAAAAATACAGAAAAACAATTGCTTTTTAAAACGGAGGTTGTCTATGACTACAAACAACGGAGTAACAATTGATTTTTTGAAAAATATAAATTCCCCTTTTGACAAGAAATTAGGATTAAGAGTGGTTGAGGTGGAAAGGGGCAAGGCAGTTATAGAGCTAAATATAAAGCAAGAATTTTTGAACAGCAACGGTATAATTCATGGTGGGTTAACGGCCAGTTTATGTGACACAGCCATGGGTGCTTCGGCAATGACACTGGGTGTTAATCCCTTAACCGTGGAGATGAAAGTAAATTACCTATCTCCAGGCGGCACTGACGGCAAATTTATCGCTGTGGGCAGAGTTATTAAAGAGGGTCGCACGTTGATATTTGCCGAAAGCGAAATATATTATAACGATAAACTTATAGCTAAAAGCATTGGAACATATATTGTAAAACAACCAAGGGAAATTGTAGGCTGACTTGTGTATTTACGCACTATTTTATTGATAAAATTTTAAATATAAGAGAGCCGAACGGTTGGGCTATCCATTACCCGGATATTTTTATTTTACAAGGAGGTTTATTTATGCTGCTTGATTTAAGTCCCTACGCTTTTAAGATAGGCCCTATTGCTGTGCATTGGTACGGAATATTCATGGCAATTTCGTTTTTGGTGGGTTCGTATCATTTATTAAAAATGGGCAAAAAGAAGGGTTTTGATGAAGATTTTTTACTAAACCTTGCGATGATGGTAATCATTTCAGGGATAATAGGGGCAAGACTGATGTTTGTACTGTGCAATTACCCGCAATGGTTTATTTCGGCACCTTTGAATGTGATAAAAATATGGGAAGGCGGCTTGGCATGGCATGGCGGACTTCTTGGCGGTCTTTTAGCTGGCTGGTCTTACTGTAAGAAAAACGGAGTAAACCCTTATGTTCTAGCTGATTGGACAGTGGTTGGTTTATCTTTCGGGTATTTCCTTGTAAGAATAGCCAATATTTTTAATCAAGAAGTTTTAGGCAGGATGACTCAATTTTCATTTGGCCGTTGGCCGGCTCAGCTTATAGGTTCCTCCATCGGCTTGATACTGCTGATACGATATATTTATCTCCAAAAAAAGGAGGTTCCTCCGGGATATCAGTTCTGTTCATTTATTTGGTATCACCAACTGCTTAGAGCTGTTATAGAAGAAACAGTGAGGGAAAACCCGGTGTATTTAATAAAATATGTAAATCCACGCTGGGGCTTGGGAGTGGTAACGCTGACACAGTGGTTTACACCACTTGTCATGGGTATTGCATATTATATGTATAAAAGCTCTAATAAAGGCAATGTAGAAAGTGATAGTTAAATCATTGACTTGCAATGAGAATTGAGGTATCATTTTATATGTAGTATAAAGGCTTGCGCCTGTAGCTCAGCGGATAGAGCACCGGCCTCCGGAGCCGGGCTTTGCGGGGGTTCAAGTCCCTCCAGGCGCACCAGAAGATTAGGTCAAAATGGATACAGGGCTGAAAAGCCAGTGTTTATGCGGTCTTGCGAGGGTTTTGATTGAAAAATTCAAGGCCCTCGTTTTTCATAGATGCACCCTGCTTTTTAACAGGAAAGCGGGGTGTTTCTCGTTTTAGGTCGGAATCAGTCCGGCGAACAATTTAATAAAGCCAATACCCTGCAGGGCAATTTTTGTCCTTCGTTTTCAATCACATCTTGAAAATTTGGAGGACAAGCATATGTCAGGGAACAAAAAATATACAATCGTAGTGAAACATCAGCGTATAGAGGTCAGCGAGGCCATCTACCGTGCCTACCATAAAGAGCGGGAAGCAGAATGCTATCAGAATAAGCTGATCCGCCAGAATGAGCTGTCTCTGGAGCGCTTCCAAGAGGATGGTGTCAATATCGATTACCTCATTGTCCATGTTCAGCCGGACATCGTGGACAAGCTCATTCATCAGGAGCAGCTGGAAGCACTGTGGATTGCTCTTCAATTCTTGCCAGAGGATGAACGCTCTCTCATTGACGAACTGTTTTTCAATGAGAAAAGTGAGCGGGAACTTTCTGCAATGATTTCTGTGCCACAGAAAACTATTAATGACAGGAAGAAAAGAATCCTGCTTAAACTTCGCAGATTGATAGAAGGTTAAAAATTATCCGCTCAACCCCCTCACTTTTTTCATTATGAAAGTGCGGGGGTTCTATTACAATGACATTGTTGATATCATTCGTATTTGCGTATATACTGTAATAAAGATATATTACGGAGGAATACAAATGCTTGATTATATATCCGTGCAACAGGCTTAAAATGGGGAATCAGCAAGAGAAGAATACAGAAACTTTGCGAAGAAAACAGAATTAACGGAGCTGTTCGATTCGGACGTGCATGGGCGATTCCCAAGGAGGCACCAAAGCCTGCCGATGCAAGAAAAAAGAAATTTGATACAGGAGGGAATCATGGCGAATAGAGTTCTGATTATAGATGACGATACAGCGCTTTGTGCGTTGATGCAAAAATGTGCCGAGCAAGAGGGATTAGAGTCTGATGTGGCTTATACAGGCAAGTCTGGATTGTCAAAATTAGCGGAATGTAAAGATGTGTATTGCCTTGTAATTTTAGATGTTATGCTACCCGGTATGAACGGTTTTGAAGTTTTATCTGAAATACGAAAGAACAGTACGGTTCCTGTACTTATGCTGACAGCTAAGGGTGATGAAATAGATAAAGTGACCGGTCTGCGCCTTGGTGCGGATGATTATTTAACAAAGCCTTTTAGTATTAATGAACTGATGGCAAGAATAGAATCCTTAATCCGTCGTTATACGACTTTTAATCAAGCTACACCTACGGATGTACTTACTTTTGAAAACATGGTGATTGATAAGGAAAATCGAACTGTCTGCATAAATGGGAAATTGGTTGACCTTACAGGCAAAGAGTTTGATTTACTGGTATTTCTGGCTTCCAACAAAGGTCGTGTTTTTACAAAAAAACAAATCTATACGCAGGTTTGGGAGGACGAATACGCATTTGACGATAACAATATCATGTCCTTTATCAGCAAGCTTCGGAAAAAGATTGAGCCAGATATGGAACACCCTTTTTATATACTGACTGTACATGGCGTTGGCTATCGCTTTAATAAGGAGGCATAGCACATGAGTTGGACACTGATTTTCTTTTTCACTACCCTTTTATGCATCTGTGTGATTGGATATCTTGCAACAAAGCTCTGGCGTGTCAAGGAACAACTCTCGATTATCAAAGACGCACTGGAAGATATTAAAAAAGGAAACTTAAATCGCCGTATCCTTACACGAAAAAGTGATATGACAAAAACAATTTGTTACAATATTAATGAAATAGCAATAAACGATCAGGCACAGCTTATACGGCTGAAACAATCGGAGCAAGCCTATAAACGTCTTATGACAAGTCTTTCCCATGATGTGAAAACACCTCTGACCTCCTTAGTCGGATATTTGGAAGCCATACAGGAAAAGATTGTAACAGGAGAAGAAAAAGAGGAATATATTCGCGTGGCTTTAGAGAAAGCCCACCACCTGAAAGACTTTGTGGAATCTCTATTTGAGTGGGTGAAACTTGATGCCAAAGAGCAGGTTTTCCAATTTGAAATCTGTGATTTGAATGAAGTTACTCGTAATATAATATCAGATTGGATACCTATGCTTGAAGATAATCAATTTAGTTATGAAATTGATATTCCTGATACAGAATGCAAAATGAAGTTAGACTGTAATGCTTATATGCGCATACTTAACAACCTGTTCCAAAATGCACTTTTGCACAGCAGAGGCAATAAAATCG
The DNA here is from genome assembly GCA_022840405.1 of Tepidanaerobacter acetatoxydans. GTDB lineage: Bacteria > Bacillota > Thermosediminibacteria > Thermosediminibacterales > Tepidanaerobacteraceae > Tepidanaerobacter > Tepidanaerobacter acetatoxydans_A. The sequence continues at coordinate 12,860 of JALHJR010000025.1, read as the reverse complement.
GTTTTCAGATTTTAGAAAAGGCAACCGAAGTGAATATCATTGTGACAGACAATGGAAAAGGAATATCTGAAAAGGACCTGCCTCATATTTTTGAGCGGCTGTACCAAGGGGATGAATCCCGTAAAGTCAGCGGAAATGGTCTTGGATTATCCATCGTCCGGGAACTTGTTGCAGTACATGGTGGTACAATTTATGCAGAAAACTTGCCGCAAAGCGGTACAATATTTTCAATAATGCTTCCAAAAGCCCTGTAAAAATACAGGGTTTTTCTTTTTAAAACAAGAAATAAACAAGATATCGGCAAGGTTTTGGCAAGGTTCATTTGCTATACTAAAAAACAGAAAGGAGAACACGTATGTGGACAATTGTACAAACGGAGATATCGAAATTGAAACGTAAAAAAATGGTGTCAGCCATTTTTATTTTAACAACACTGCTGGCTGTTTTGGCCATTGAGCGAGCCTGTAGTATTTCAAGAAGCAGCAGCTACATGGACAGCTTTGGGGATTTATATACAATGGCGTTCAAAAATCTTGGAACAGTTTTTCTCCCTATTGCACTTGGAATGTTTGCTACTTCATTATTCTTTGATGAGCATAAAAACGATACGCTCAAAGAATTGCTGATTATCCCTATTTCTAAAGGACAGCTCTACTTTTCTAAAGTTACAACGGTCTTCTTATTTTCCTTGGGATTGTGTTTGTACACCTATGTGCTTACTGTTGCAGGTGGTTTTATAGCAGGCGGTTTTCCTGACCTAAATATGCAGATGATTTTGCAGGCATTTATTTTATTTATGGAGGGAGGCCTCCTCGTTCCCCTTGCTATGCTGCCCATCGTTTTTTTAGCTGTGCTGGGGAAAAGTTATCTCCTGCCGATTGGCGCAACTCTGCTGTATCTGCTTCCCGTCATTATCCTGCCCGCCCCTCTCATGGGGATTCATCCTTTGGCAAGCGCATTATGCGTTTACAGCTTTTCCTCTCCGATGGCGGCAGATATGGTGTACAGCTTATCGCAGGTTGTGGAGGGAACTTCATCTATTCCCGAATATGGAGTATGCCTAATCAGTCTGGTAATCGTCGGTATAATATCCAGCGTGCTTTCAGTCATAGCACTCAAAAAGCAAAACCTTTGAATGGAGGGAAATTATGAAGAAGTATATTTTATTATTGCTGTCTGTACTATTGATATTTTCTTTATCCGCTTGTCAAAAAGCGGCCACACCATCGGACGCTCCCGATGAAGATGTGATTATTCAAAATGCAACGGAATACTTTAAACAAATGCGTTCCGGCGATTTTGAAACCATTTATAATGCCTTGCCGGGCGGTGTGAAAAAGCAGACGAAATCCGCACAGACCATTCAGGATTCTTGGGACGAGGCCGTAACAAAGGCCGGAGGATTGCCGGAGGACAGCGAACCGGAAGTGTCCTGCTATCGCCCGGAGCATACGGAGCAAATACGGGTAGAGTTTGTAATTCCTTGTGAAAAAGAAGATTTTAAGGTGTTTATTAATTACGACAGCAGCGGGAATTTATACAATTACGTTGTCTGGAAAAACAGTTAGGAAAGGAAATCAAAATGGATAATATGATGATTGAAACCCGGCAGTTGACAAAAGTATATGGGGAGCAAACTGCCGTAAATAAAGTAAATCTCCATGTGAAGAAAGGCCGTATTTATGGATTGCTTGGACGCAACGGAGCGGGCAAAACCACGATTATGAAAATGATTTTAGGGCTTACTGACCTTACCTCCGGCGAAGCCTTCGTTTTCGGTCAAAACATCAAGGGTAACGAAAAACGCATTTATCCCCGCATTGGGGCGATTATCGAAACGCCCGGCTTCTACCCCAATCTAACGGGAACGGAAAATCTTGAAATCTTTGCGAAACTGCGGGGAACCGCAAAGCCGGACGCCGTGAAAGAAGCGCTTGATGTTGTCGGGTTGCCTTATAGGGACAAAAAGGTGTTTAGCAAGTATTCCCTTGGCATGAAGCAGCGTCTTGGAATCGCTAATGCCATCCTGCATGACCCTGAACTTCTCATACTGGATGAACCGACAAACGGACTTGACCCTATCGGTATTGCTGAAGTTAGAAAATTTATCCGGGATTTATGTGTGGAACGTGGAAAAACAATTTTAATCTCCAGTCATATTCTTTCCGAAATATCCTTGCTGGCCGATGACATTGGGATTATTCATAACGGAATTTTGCTGGAAGAAAACAGTTTGGCAGAGCTACAGAAGAAAAACGGAAAGTATATCCTACTGCAAGTTTCCGATACGGCAAAGGCGGCTTTAATACTGGAACGTAGGTTTCATCTCAAAGAATATTCGGTAAAAGATGACTACACGCTGCAGCTCTATGATATCAGCGTTGATATGGCCGAAATCAACAAGACGCTGATGATGGAGAATATTTCAGTCATAAGTTCACAGCTTTGCAATGACACTTTGGAGGATTATTTTAAAAAGGTCACAGGAGGCGAAGGCATTGCTTAGTCTGATTCAAACGGAGTTTTTAAAGCTCCGTAGAAGAAAATTTATTGGAGTCATGCTTCTTACCGCATTCCTCATGCCTTTGGTTGGTATATTTTACTTTGGTACATCAAGCAGATCAGAGATAAGTCCTATGCAGTTTTACAAGTGGACGGCATTTTCTTACACACCGTGGATTATCCTGCCCCTTGTGCTTGGAATGCTGTGTACCGTGCTGATGTATGACGAAAACCAAAATGATATGTTAAAGCAGCTATGGATCGTGCCAGTTAACAGGATGGGATACTTTTTTAGTAAATTTGCAGTGGTTATGTTCTACTCCATCTGCTTTATGGTGATTACAGCAATTAGCTCTATTCTGGCGGGTATTGTACCGGGGATGATTGCATTTACAAGCGACAGTGTTTCTTTTTTATTTATCAAGTGCTTGGAAATCGGGATTTTAACACCTTTTGCCATGATACCCGTACTTGCCGTGGCCGCTTCGCAGAAGGGCTATATCCTGCCGGTATGCGTGACCATCGTTTATACGTTTCTTGGCTTTATTCTGCTCATGGTGAACATGTACGTCCATCCTCTTTCCAGCGCAACAGCAATTCTTCTGCGGAATATTGAGGGGGTTGTTATGAATGAGCCGGTTCACATAGGAAAAGCCTTTCTATGTATCGGTGTATGGGGAACGGCCGGGGCGGTTTGGGCGAGGGTTACCCTGAGTAAAGGAAAGTAGGTGGATTGAAATGAGAACATTATTATGGGCGGAACGGTTAAAGCTGAAACGCTCGAAGATTATATGGATTGCTGTCTTTTCCGCTATCATGGTAGCATTTATCGTATTTATGCAGGGACAATTTCAATATTACGGCCAGCGTTATGTGGATGGAGCTACATGGTACATGACCGCAACACAATCCTTGGGGAGCTTGTATGTGTTTCCTGCCATAATTGCCCTGATGGGCAGCTACATGATTTGCAGGGAGGATCAGGATGATACCATGAAATCCCTGGCCCTTGTTCCTGTCAGCGTTTCTAATTTAATAAGGGCAAAGATGATTATAACGGCGATTCTTTCTGTTGTTCTATATGCTTTTCTGTTTGCGGTTACATTGACGGTAGAAATGGTAATTCATATCTCTTTGCTGGACTTGGGTGTGGTATTAGGATTCGCTAAAATGTATCTCTTAGAGGGGGTTGGCTTATTCCTCGCTGTATCTCCTATCATAGCTATTGTGTATAGGTTGAAAAAGGGATACTGGCTTGCTCTGATATTTGCTGAAATTTATTCATTCCTCGGCCTTTTTTTAGGAATGCAAAGCACAATGCGCTCTATTTATCCGATTACGGCAGCCTTTTGTGTGGCAGGTTATTATGAAACAACGCCGGTGCAGTTTGCTATCAGCCTGTTCAGCCTGTTAGCCTGCGGTGGCTTATCATTGATAATTTTACATGGACTGAATAGAAAATCTGATATTCATTAGACAGGCAAATACCGGGATATTTATGTGGCTGATACCGAAAGGCGCAGTCAAGCCCGCACGGGCAGCGAAAAGAAAAAAGCTAATGTTGATATACAAGGAACCAATACGCGGATTATTTCATCGGTAGAGGACATTGTTTGTATCGAATCATTCGGTCATGAGGTTGAAGTTCAAACGCAAGAAGCACTATATCAAGCTACCGACCGCTTATACCGTATTGTCAGTTTGCTTGACCCGGCAAAATTTTTGCGTATAAGTAACTCTGTTGTTATTGCAAGAAATAAGGTTAAACGAATTTCACCTACTCTTTCGTCAAAGTTTATTCTCACAATGGCTAATGGGAAAAGTGTTGATGTAACAAGAAGCTATTACTACATTTTCAAAGAATATTTCGGAATTTAGAGGAGGCAATTACATGGGTATTCCTATTTATTTTCTCGCATTGTTTGCAATTCTAATTATATTAGTCGCTGCCGTTGTTGTCTATTTTCAAGTTTGCAAGCGGCATATCAATAAAGCTTTAGAGGCTACCGAGAGCAAGCGTACCTCAATGGTTCCTCCATATAAGGCAGCTATTGTTATGACCATTATAGTCTTACTCATTGGAATATTGATTAGCTATTATGCGGGATATGCTACTGCCTATAAACATTACGATGAAGATGTATGGGTAATTTCAGCTTCTGATATACAGACATTTTATGCAGAAGTAAAAAAAGTTGACGAGCACTCTATATTGGTTGAAGGTATTTCCCTCAATGACGAGGATTATCGAGGGGAGTTTCGATATGATTTATGGGAAGGATTGAACATTTCCAGGCAGGAAACTGTTATCCCTCTTTCTGATTTGTCAGAAGGTGATTTGGTTTCAATCACGCTACTCACCGACCGCACAGGAATCACAAATATTTTTAAAATTCAGCTATTAACTGATGTGAATTAAACTTGTGCTACGAACAATGCCATTATCATAGGGGTGATGCTGTGGAAAAGAAAAAATGGTTATTATGCCCTGTTTGTGGCAACAAAACCCGCAACAGGATACGCGAAGATACGGTATTTATCCTTTTATAATAAAAGTTGGTACCCGCCGAATAAAAAAACGGTAATTTGGCGGGACACTCATCATGCTTACAATTCTTACCCCTCCAAATCCGTAAAGTTTGGGGGGATTTCTTAGTGTGCCTGGCATGGGTAACAACTTAGTGGTGAAAGTCCAATACTACCCAAACTTTAAACAGTAAATATGGCAGTTACATGGGACAAAGGTTGTCATCCTTACCCGGGGAGGTCTCATGGACAAGGGGAAACAGAGTATGAACCTTGGCTCTAAAAGATTTGTCATGAGAAGTCAGCAGAAGTTATAGTACCATGAAACCTGGGTTTCATGGGAAGGACTGAATCATAGGAGATAAAGTCAATGAAAATTACTGAGAACACTTTTGAATGCAGAAAACAGAATAATGACACCATCATCAACCGTGGAGATAGTGTGGAACACAAAGAGCACAGAAATGGGCAGAGTGTTTCAAGGATAATTGAAAAGGACGACATCAACACCATCAAACCAACAGAGAAAATATTAGAACAAATCCTATCCGAAGATAACATGAACAATGCCTATCTAAAGGTTAGAAGAAACAAAGGAGCAGATGGAGTTGATAAGATAGAAATAATGCAATGAGCATAGAGGGGCGAAAGATAAAACTTAACGAGGTTGGTACAATATTTCAAATTGGCAGATATGAAAAACATCATGCAAACAATTGACGAATGGCTAAGAAAAAGAATTCGAATGATAACGTGGAAAAGATGGAAGAAGGTTAGAACAAAATTCGAAAACCTTCAGAAACTTGGAGTAGCTAAAGGAAAAGCATGGCAATGGGCAAATACAATGAAAAGCTACTGGCATACAGCCAATAGCTGGATTCTTACTACAACCCTGACCAATGCCAGGTTTGAAAAACAAGGATATTTAAGTCTTTATAAATATTACCTTGGAATTAGAGCGTAAACTATGAAACCGCCGTATACGAGAACCGTACGTACGGTGGTGTGGGAGGTCGGTAAATAAAATAATTATTTACCTCCTACCCGATTGTGTTGGTCGATACAGACTACACCGCTGCGCATCTACTGCAGCGACATTAGGCTATCCACATAACTGATTTTTACATAGGTAACTTGTTAAAAAAAGCCTATGTCCATCAGAGGATAACTACGCCAACCAGCACGAACCGCTAGAGCATGTAGAACATGAAATAACATATAAGAGTGTACCAATGGACGGCTTTGTCCGTGTGGACAAATACGCTGATTCCCAATCCCAAGGAAGTATCGGTGGTTCGCCGGATATTAGGGAGTTACCTCTCCGGAAAAAGTATGGAGCAGATTGCGGATGAATTGAACGCCGATGGCATACCCTGCAAAAACGGAGAAGTCAACTGGCTGTATACCGCCGTCAGCTATATCCTTAAAAGCGAGCGCTACATCGGAGATGCTCTGCTACAGAAATCCTACACTACCGATATTATACCATTCCAAACCAAGTGCAATAAGGGCGAACGTGACCGCTATTACATCACCGACTCCCATCAGCCGATTATCAGCCGGTCGGAGTTTGAGCAGGCGCAGCAGCTGATGAAAGCCCGTAACTCCCTCTGCCCAAGCAAAGGGCATGGCAGGCAGTACGCATTCTCCCAAAAAATCAAGGGCGGAAAATGTGGTCCGAGCTTCTTACGCCGGGTGACCAACGGCAAGACCTATTGGGTCTGCCACAGGCACTTCCACAGCAAGAAGCTTTGCGAAATCTGCCAAATCCGGGAAGATGCCACTATACAGGCCTTTATCCGAATGGTTAACAAATTAAAACAGAACAGCCGATATATTTTCTCCTCCGCCTTAACAGAGCTGATGGATCTCAAGTCTAAAATCACCAAGAGCGATGCAAAAATCGGAAGCATCAATCAGAAAATAGCGGAACTCACCAAGCAGAGTCTGGTACTGAATCGTTTCAGGACGAAAGGTTACATGGACTCTGCTATTTTTATGCAGAAAAATAATGAAATCAACGTTAGAGTAAAATTATAGTATGCAAAGAGAAAAAGGTCACCCTGCAAAGCAGAGTAGCCTAGAACATGCAAATCCTGTATAATAATGTTAACACATAAAAAAATACAGGAGTGAAATGCATGTTCAATATAAGTTTACCCTTAAATGACATAGACTTCAAGAGCCTAGAGAAAGAACAATTTCTTAAGTACTTTCTTAAGTACTGGGTGGAAGTTCTTATAAAAGATTGTAGGAACTCCAAAGAACGTTTGGAAAAGATGGAGGTAAGACATGATTAAAGTTGTATATTTTGATGACTTGTCAGCAACAGATTATCTAAACATATATGATGGTGGAGAAAAAATACAAACAAAAAATAAGATTGAAGAAAAAAACAAAGAGTTAGCAAGTAAGACTTCTGCAAATTTGTTTGCCAAACTAAGCTGGATCCCCTTTTTAGGTGGAAGTGCTGAAACAAGTGCAAACGCAGACTTTTCATTAAGTGGATCGTCTTTAGTAAAAACTACGCTATCGAATACTGTTTTAACAGATTTTTTAAATAGTGCTCAAAATGATGAAAGAATATGCGTGTTTAATGATTATAAAGTAAGAGCTTATAAAAACTCTATCGCGTTTTTTAAAATGTTTACACCATTTCTTAAAATTACGAAATCCGACTTTACTACTGATGAGGGTTTCGTTTTTGATATTTCTAAGTTAGATGAGGCTTTTGCTAGCGGCAAAGGATATTATGAATTAATTGCCGAGAATACCATAGGAGGAATGCTGAAAAAGTACATATTTCGTTTCAACATTGCATCTTTCAGAAATAATTATAGTATAGCTGATTTATCTAAAATGGATTTAAATTATTATGCAGTTAAGGTCGGAAAATCTGAGGAAGAGATGTTGGATATTAGTAAGGAGTTTAATTTTGAGCAGAAATCAATAAGTTCTGCTTTTGATATTATGGAAGATCAAAGTAACGGCAATGCGTTGGATGTATTTGACGTAATTCTTGCTGGAGTAGATATATGAAGAAAATCACTGTTTTTTATGGGCCTAAAAAAGGGTATGAAAAACTAATACCAAATGACAACACTTCATTATCAGAATTTATAACCAATGATGATGCAAAAAGGAAAGAGATTATCATTAAGCAACAGAACCAAGGACAAGAATATGAAGCGGAGAAAGTTAAAACTCATATTGATAATTTAGTTGCTTATTCAGAATCATATGCTGGAATTACCGAGGGGGCGGTTCAAAGCTTTATCAGCATATTAAGCGGATATGATATTGATAATCTATTTCTTCAAAATCCTCCTATTCAAATACGACAACAATTTGAACAGACTTTCCCCAAAATAGTTGAAGTAAAAAAATATAATTATAAATCATTGACTAAATCAGCTTTTTTAAAAATAAACAAGTCTTTTTCTGAATATATTGTTGGACAAGAGAAAGCTAAAGAACGTATTCTTGTTTCATTATACCCTTTGCTAAACAAATCTAATAGAAAACCTATGGTTTTGATGTTTTATGGCCCTTCGGGGGTAGGCAAAACAGAAACGGCAAAATTCATTAGTAAAACACTGGGCGAAAAACTATTCAGAAAACAATTTTCAATGTTTCATAGTGGAGAGTTTAGCGGTTATTTATTTGGAGGGAACCATTCACAACCATGTTTTGCTAAAGATTTGTTAGAAAGGGAATCAAATGTAATTTTACTTGATGAGTTTGATAAACCAGCACCTGTGTTTCATAGTGCTTTTTATCAGCTGTTTGATGAAGGTGTTTTTGAAGATAAAAATTATCATGTCGAATTGTTTAATTCAATAATCATATGTACATCTAATTACCAAAATGAGGAGGAAATTAGAAAGCATTTGGGCGATCCAATATTTTATCGATTTGATCGATTTATAAAGTTTGATACCTTATCTTTAGAATCAATAAAAAGAATTATTGATATCTGTGCGTTAAACAAAATGAAAACCATTGATCTCAAGGAAAGGAAAATCGTTAATATCAAGAGAATTAAAGATATTATGTATAGTAATGCCTCCAGATTTACCAATGTAAGACAAGTCGATAAAATAGTGCAGGAATTTATCGATATGGAATTGGTTAATAGATTTATATTAAATAACTCAAAAAAGTAATGCCCCTTTATTAGTGCATCTATTTTGACCTAATGATACATTTAAATAACAAGTATAAAAAAGCTCTTAACATCGATAAAAGTTAAGGGCTTTTATTTTTACCTTTAAAAAGATATAATAAAAGACAGAAAATAATGTAAAGAGGGAGGATTTGTTATGGAATTGCTGATTGAGATGGAAAAAGCCAGGGAATTAGTGGATGCAGCTTTAACCTTCGACAATATAAAATTAGCTAAATTGATACATACAAGAGACATTATTGTGGACGAGAGAGTAAGATACCAGTGCGCATATTCAGGATGCAGAGAATACGGACGCAAACTAATGTGTCCGCCTTACACTCTTTCCGTAGATGAGTTTAAAAAAGTATTGTCAAGATACTATATGGCGCTTCTGGTGCAACTTGAAGGAGAAGTTACCAGTAAAGCTAATTGGGAACCGGAAAGCGATAGGTGGGCGCTAAAGCTGCATGATGTTGTATATCAATTGGAAAATAAGGCATTTGGGCTCGGATTTCCTTTTGCGGCTGCACTTATAGGCGGTTCCTGCAAGCTGTGCAAAGAATGTGCCGGAATAAACAGCTCAAAACCTATGTGCATACATCGAGAGAAGGCAAGACCTTCAATGGAAGCTATGGGCGTTGATGTCTTAAAGACATGCAGCAATATAGGAATTAATATGGAGTTTTCACCTGATAAGGTGACATGGACAGGTTTTGTACTGCTTTCATAGTTTTTATGTTACATTTCTGTTACATTTGCCCTCCTTTTACAATTTGTATTCGGATATATGTTATAATTAATTACGCCATATTTCACAAACTATGGTTTTACAGGCCTAGATATATCAAAGCTTGCAATTAAAACAAGGAGGACATAAATAATATGTTTAAGAAAATCTGTACTTTGTTTTTAGCAGTAACTATGTTATTTGTATCTGCAGTACCTGCTTTGGCGGCGGATAACAATGTCCAGGAAGCAGAATTAGAGACAAGGCCTTTAATTACTGTGGAAAATTTATTAGATATAGCAAAAACTTCCGAAGATGAATCTCTTAGCCGCGGAGCTTTTGCTGCAATGTTGGTTTATGCGGCGGACATTCCCACAGCCGAAATTGATGAAAGCGAAAATCTTCCATCAGATTTAGATGCTAGCGCGTGGTATGCCGGCGCAGTCAAGGCGCTTTGGGATCGGAGCATTCTAAATGGTTTTGCTGGCAATGCTTATCCTGAAAGGCCTATAACTGGTACGGAAGCTTTAGCGCTGACAGCAAGAATGCTTGGAATTCCTGAAGATGTAATATCTGAGGGGTCGGGAAACTCTTCCGATGAAGAAAGCGTAGATTATGAGCTATATTCCTGGATAATAGAGCAAAACTTTACACAAAAAAATATTAATCTTTCCGAGGAACTTAAAGCCGGTGATGCGGCATCATTATTGGTTAATGTTTTTGGCATCGACGAAGATGCAAAATCAATAATTGATGTGGCAAATGAAAAAAGCAAGGATATTGAATCATTCCGCGTCGATGGCGATATACAGATTAAAATGGATATGTCAGCCGGAGATACTTCTATGGAAGGACTCGAAGTAGCATCAACTTTAAACATGGAATATACAAAAGATGCTTATCATCAAAAGATGACTCAGACAATAAAAGGTCTTGAGGAAAGCATGGATTTGGAGCAGTATATAGACAAGGACTACATTTACACTTTAACAGATACAGGAGAAGGTAAAGCGGAATGGACAAAGATGAAAAACTTTATGCCAATGCTTTTTGATGAAGACTTTCTAACCCAACAGCAGGACTGGGCCAAAGATATAGAAGATATAGCTTCCTATAAGCTTTTGGGTAAAGTGACGATTGACGGCAAGGAGTATTATAAGGTAGCAACCTACTCAAGACTTGAAGACTTGAGTAAGATTTTCAGCGCAATTCCTGGATTTAGCGAAGAAGAAATTCCGGGTTTAGAAGAAGCACAAAATATAGTGAAGTTTATCGCAGTAAGGGGCATAAACTATGTAAGCGTTGAAGATGGATTAACAAGCAAAGCAAAAGCAAGTACTACGGCTTTATTTAATGAGGATGCTCAGAAGGACAGTCCTTTGGCTGTAAAAGCACTTGAAATGTCTATGAATTACAATTACTATGACTACAATGCCGATATTGAGATAGAAATTCCCGATGAAGCCAAAAATGCCGAAGAAGTAAATTTAGAAGAACTTCCAGAGGAAGCGCCCCAAGAATAGAATTGTGTTATATAGTGCGGCATCTGATGTAAATACCAAAGATGCCGCATACAATTATTGTAAGTTGGATCTGAATTATTCGAAAGGAAGATCTACATATGCTTAAGCGTGCAATATCAAACAGGATTATTGCCGGTTTACTTGTGTTAATGTTTGCGATGTTGATGTTTGTCCCATTTAAGCCGTGCGATGCCGCGAGCGATATTAAAGTTTTGTTAGACGGCGTAAGTCTCAGCTTTGATGTGCCTCCCATTATTGAAAACGGCAGGACACTGGTACCTTTTAGAAAAATCTGCGAAGCTCTTGGAGCTGAAGTAGAATGGGATGAGGAAACAAAAACCGTTGCGGCGTTTAAAGATAATAAAACGATACTTTTGAAAGTCGGAGAAGATACTGCATATATAAACCAAACCCCGACAAAATTAGATACGGCACCTATAATAAAAAACAACAGAACCCTTATTCCTTTAAGGTTTCTCAGCGAAGCTTTTGGAGCTGGGGTTAATTGGGACAACGGTCTTCGAACAGTTGAAATAAGCACTTCGTCTGAAGGAAAATCATCGAAATACATAATGGGCTACTATTATTCACAGTCGTATGAGGATTTTCTAAATAACGTCGACAAAATGTCGGCTGTGGCAGCTAAGTGGTATACTTTAGATGAAAACGGCAGCTTGATTAATAAAGACACCTTGCGGTATATAAATGTTCCGGAAGGTTATGACAGCGTAATTAAAACTGCCAAAGAAAACGGCGTAGAAATCCAGATGCTGGTTTTTGAAAATAATGCTGCCAGACTAAATAAAGCACTATCAACTCCTGAATCCAGAACAGCCTTGGTAGATCAAATAAGCAAGATGGCAACAGAGGAGGGCTTTGATGGTGTAAATATTGATTTTGAAGCTGTGATAGCTGCAGGAAAAGACCAGTTTAATGAGTTTATAAAAAGTCTTTATGCAAAATTGAAAGCTCAGGGAAAATCATTAAGTCTTTCGCTCCCCGTAAAAACAGAAAGTGTTGACTGGAGGCCGGGATACGACTACACAACTCTCGGCAAATACGCCGATTTTGTGGTGCTTATGGCCTATGATAAGAGCCCAAGCATGCCAGGCCCTCAATCAGGAATCGATTGGGTAGAAGAAGTTGTAAATTATGCGACAGCCCGTATTCCTGCAGAAAAGATAGTGCTCGGTATTGGCTGCTACGGATACGACTGGGTAAATGGCAAGAGAAGCTCTGTTATTGCAAAGAATAACGGTACAACTTATCTTGAATTTGCAGATGATCTTTCCGAAAAGTACAACTTAACTCTGACCATTGATCAAACTTCAGGACTTCTTAACGGAAAATATACCGATGAGAATGGACAGATACACGAAGTTTGGATGGAAAGCGATTATTCAATAGATGCGAA
>JALHJR010000228.1:0-1008 GCA_022840405.1 Tepidanaerobacter acetatoxydans | reverse complement strand
TTTGTTAGTTTTACTCGTGTTGCACGATCTGTTTTCATTAACGTCCGTGAGATATAATGATTCACCACTACATTGCATATCAGGTAGTGTTTTATCCCCTTACGTTTCAGTTGAGCCACGTAAGCATCGTCCGAATACCAAAACCGATAGGTTTCATCCAGCGGGCCGATAATATCCCAAACCTTCGAACTCACAAACAGGCACCAGCCGGTTACATAAAGGCAAATATCATAACCTTCATAAGCATAGTCACCTCTTTGAAATAGTCTCTGACGTGGGTGATTTGACAGGGCTGAAGCAGACAGATAACCATACTCTCGCATTGTCTGACCAATCGACGACCATCCCGGCATGAAGATTATGTCATTGTTTGCAAGAATCTGAACGTCGCCCTTGCGATGTTTCAGTCCTAAGTTCAGGCAATGATTGTAATTGAACTCACCGGTGAAAAGTATATATTTATTTACCCCCCGGTACTTTGTTCCCTGAAACGTTTCAACCAATATCACATTTACATCGGCCCCGTCAGCCAGACATGAATCAATAGCATCCTGAGTCATCTTTTTCAGCGAAGTGTCCTTTGATGCACTTACTATTATGAGATCGTACTTCATTAAAATAATACTTGTTGCATTTTATGAATATTAAAACGTTTAACTGCCGCAGCATAATAGTCGGCATCAATCTCGCAGCCGACAAACTCAAAGCCACCGTCATGGGCTGCTATCGCTGATGAACCACTGCCTAAATGCGTGTCAAGTATCCGGTCTCCTTCTTTGGCATAGTTCTTTAAAAGCCACTTGTAAAGGGCAACTGGTTTTTGGGTAGGGTGTACTTTATCCTCGCCTGCGTTTATTGCACCAAATCCAGACCAGTCATATCTAAAATATCTGACCGCTGTTTTATGGCTTGTATATGCTAATTCACAATCGGCATTTGTAGATTGCGGGTTTTGTCCGTTCTTATACCACACTACCCATGATGAACTATTAGCTTGTGGTATGTTTT
>JALHJR010000227.1:0-1008 GCA_022840405.1 Tepidanaerobacter acetatoxydans | reverse complement strand
ATCAAAAAGCTCTTTCCGGTATAGATCCTTTATTTTTTTTCTATCAAAGTTCATAAATATACCCTCCTTTTTTCTTTTTTTATTCTTTGACTGCTCCAAATGCCAATCCTTTTACAAAATTCTTTTGAATAATAAGGGCGAATATCAAAACTGGAATTATGGCCAAAACTCCCATACCAGTCATTTGTCCCCACTCCAATCCTCTATCGGTAATAAAACCAGAAATGACGACCGGTACAGTTTGAGCCCGGTAAGTCGTTAAAATTACTGCGAATAAAAATTCATTCCATGCCAGGATGAATGAAAAAACAGCTGCTACGACTAAACCGGGTATTGATATTGGTATCACAACTCTCACGAATCGTTCAAAGAAAGTGGCTCCATCCATGATGGCTGATTCTTCGATACTGCGAGGAATATCTCCAAAAAATCCAAGAAGAATCCAGATTACAAAAGGAAGATTAAAACTAGTATAGGTGATGGACAGTGCTAACCTGGTATCTAAAAGACCTAATCTTTGTATAATCATAAAATAAGCAATGGCAGTGCAGACTGCCGGGTACATTCTAGTCATGAGAATCCAATATACCAAAAAAATGCCTAGTTTAAATGGAAATCGTACTCGAGCCAAGCTGTATGCAGCAAATCCACCGAACACTGTCGCCATTAACGTTGAGCTTAGGGCAATAATGACGCTGTTAATAAAATATGGTAAAACTCCATTAACTTGTAATATTGATCGATAATGGTTCAATGTTATATTCTTTGGAATCCATACTGGTGGATAAGTAAAAATGTCAACTGGATTTTTTAACGATGTAGTAAATAGCCAAAAAAGAGGGATTAGGACCTGGGATAAAGCAATGAAGATAACCACATATTCAATTATCCTTTTGAAGTAGTTTTTTCCTTGGCGGGCAGCAATTTGCCTTTTCATTTCTTTATTCTATCCTTTTTTCAACCTGTACAAATTTTTTAGCAATTATATAGGATATTACAAAAATACAA
>JALHJR010000024.1:0-33722 GCA_022840405.1 Tepidanaerobacter acetatoxydans | reverse complement strand
TAGACTTCCTTCAGATTCCATCTCTCGATGGACACCCTTGTCCTTGGCTATGTGCTTGGCACTATCGACCCGCACTAGGGACTTTCACCCATTAGACTGCGCCCGTGCCGGGCGCACATAAAATCAAGAGAAGAACTTTTTAAGTTCTTCTCTTGAAAATAAAGTTTCGGGTTTCTCCCGTAGGCCTTCCAAAGTCTTTACCGTTAATCACTAAATTAATCACAGGAGGGTTGCCTATTCTTATACTAATATCTTTTTCTGCTCTCCATGTTTTCGTTTCTCCCATATTTAAAGTTCCTTCAAAGTCGGCAATACCGTCTTTCATAACAGAAATCCAGCATCTGCCTTCTGTAACATTCATGGTTACTTCGACAAAATCAGCATCAACAACATATACTGTTTGCTGCTTTGAGTCTTCTGTTACCTCTACTATTACTTCTGCATCCTTTGTATCCTCTACATCATTTAAGTCTTCTATACTATGTGTAGTATCTTCAACATCTGGTTTGTTGGTTTCATCTTCAGGTAAGCTTTGAAACATAGGTGGTTTTGTTTCATGCTGAGAATGCTTTGGCTTAAATGCTTTTATAAATGTCACTGCTAATATCAAAAATATTACTAATAGGACAGCAATGCTAACGATTTTATGCTTTGGTTTACCGGATAAATCGTCTACCTTTGCCGAATCTTGTGCTAATGAAGCAGTCGAGTCTGTTTCATCATTTTCATTTTCTTTACCGGTTACCTTTTTATAAAGTTCAATAACTACACTGGAATCAAGTCCTATGGTATCAGCATAATTTTTTAGAAAGCCTTTAACATAAACATCGCCACCTGGTATCACGGAAAAATCACCATTTTCAATAGCCGTTAAATATTTTGTTCTTATTTTTGTTTCTTTTTGTATTTGTTCCATAGATATATTTGCTTGTTCTCTAGCGCTTTTTAAATACGTACCAAGTTCTGTTGGAGTTTTGATGTTATTAATGTCATAGCTCAGTTTTTCCGCCCCCTCCTGTTCTGATCTTTTTCAAATTTAAATTTAAGATAAAATGACACTTTGATTTAATATATTTGGCCCTTCTCGGAAAATTTATTGATTATTAATGTATTCATCAAAATATTCTTTGGTAATTAAGATTTCCCTGGGTTTAGTACCTTCATATCCGCCTATAAATCCGCATTCCTCCATTTCATCGATAAGTCTTGCCGCACGAGCATATCCTATTCTTAACCTCCGTTGCAACATAGAAATAGAAGCCTGGCCGCTATCCAACACCAATGATACAGCCTCATGGAATAACTCATCAGATTCTTCATGCCTTTTATTATCAATCTCTATTTCATTAAAGTCGGAAAGATTTTTTTCGTATTTAGGTTCTCTTTGTTTCTTGCTAAAATCTACCAGATTTTCAACTTCTTCTTCTGATATATAAGCCCCTTGAATTCTAGTGGGCTTAGACGCCCCCACCGGAAAGAAAAGCATATCTCCTTTACCAAGTAGTTTCTCGGCACCGGATATATCAAGTATGGTTCTAGAATCTATTTGTGAAGAAACAGCAAAGGAAATTCTAGATGGAATATTAGCCTTAATCAGACCTGTTATTATGTCTACAGAGGGTCGCTGAGTAGCCACCACCAAATGTATACCGGCAGCTCTTGCCATCTGAGCAAGTCGGCATATGCTATCTTCGACTTCCCGTGGAGAAACCATCATTAAATCAGCTAATTCATCAATTATTACCAATATTTTTGGCATTGGCTTTTCATTGTTTACTTCATTATACCTTGCTATTTCTCGGACACCTTCTTTCGCAAAGGCTTGATACCTTCTTTCCATTTCTGTTACCATCCAATTTAGTGCCACAGCAGCCTTTTTAGCATCTGTGACTACAGGAGTTAATAAATGTGGTATACCATCATATACTGCCAATTCGACAACCTTTGGATCTATCATCATAAACTTTACCTCATTAGGGTAAGCTTTGTATAAAATGCTGGAAATAATTGAATTTATACAAACACTTTTGCCTGATCCGGTTGCTCCTGCAATTAGTAGATGAGGCATATCTGACAAATCTGTAACCATAGGATTTCCACCTATGTCCTTACCCAACGCTATAGTCAATTTGGATATGGATGTACGAAATTCTGTCGATTCTAGTACGTCTCGTAAATATACAGGAGATTTAGCTTTGTTTGGAACTTCTATACCAATTGCTGCTTTTCCGGGAATAGGAGCTTCTATCCTAACATCAGAGGCGGCCAAGCTTAAGGCTATGTCATCTGCTAAATTAACAATTCGGCTAACTTTTGTGCCTGGAGACGGCTGCACTTCAAATCTCGTAATAGTTGGGCCGCAATTAACCTGTATTACCTTCGCCTGTAAGCCAAAACTTTCTAATGTGTTTTCGAGTGTTTGTGCACTGTTTAATAATTCTTTTTCACTGAAACCACCTTGTTTGATAGTATTTTTATGCAGCAAAGATACAGGAGGTAGTTTGTATTTTTTTTCCTCTTCATTGTCGCCATTTATAATAATTGGTTCTTCCTTAACTTCTCTATCTTTTTCCAACTTTTTAGTTTGATTTTCTTCCCGGTTTTTTAAAATGGCATCTTCTTCTATTCCCCTACTATCGTTTTCGCAAACAGAAGATTCATCAATCATATTAGTTATAACTTTTATATTTTTATTTTGAGATGGTAGGTTTATTGGAATGTTCTTATTTTTATTAGATGGCTTTATTTTTTGTATTAAACCCGTTAGCGGCTTTCCGGTAATCAAGATAATACCTATAATTACAAAAGTAATCATCAGTATCGTAGATCCGGTAGTGCCAAAAATACTTATTAGGAATGACAAACCTATTTCGCCTAAAATCCCACCACCAACTCCTTCAACGCCTATATCAGCACTTGTTCTCAATCGATTTATAAAATTCTTTTCGATCATGTTTGCATGAGGTTTTAAATGGATCAATAAGACCGTTACTGTAAAAATAATAAGAAGTCCAATTGTTCGGAAGGATACATTTGGTTTTTTCTTATAATATAAGCAGTACACTCCTGCAAGCATTACTAGTATAGGAATTAATACAGCAGCTTGACCTGCAAACCCCTTGAAGTTTTTACTTATAAAGTTTCCTACTGCACCAACGGCATTGGTATATATTGAAAAAATCCCAAGCACTCCAAATGAAATTAAAAGAAGCCCGTTAATTTCCCACTGAATATCACTTTTTGTATTTTTAATATTTTGTGTTGATTTTGCCATTTCGTTACACCTCAGTAATTTTATTATTCTCCATATCTTCAAAAAATCCTTTCTTGTTATATAAAAAAAGACCATAAGGTCTATTGAAGAGAAAATGTTATTATTTTCCCTGGAAAAAAGTTTGGATTTAAAAAATCCTGAGGGTTGCTACTGAGAAGCCTTACTATCTTACCTTGATTTATCCCTATACATTCTACAATTAATTTTACTCCATTAGTATCAATCTCTTTATATTCATGCTCTTTATATATTCCATCAAGAACGATTTCTAAAGGCATTGTTGTATATAACAGCAATAAAATCACCTCATAAACATTTAATTGTTAACTAGTTTAATCATTTCTTCTAATTTTTTTATGGCAGCACCAATTCCTCCAACCTCATCAATTAATCCACATTTTACGGCATCTGAACCTACTAACACAGTTCCTATATCTCGAGCAAGTTTACCTGTGCTAAACATCAACTCTCTAAAGGATTCTTCATCAATTTTAGAATGTTCAACAATAAATTTTATGACACGGTCCTGCATTTTATCCAAATATTCATATGTTTGTGGGACGCCTATCACAAGCCCTGTAAGCCGTATAGGATGAATAGTCATAGTAGCAGTTTCGGCTATGAAAGAGTAATCACTGGCAACCGCTATAGGTACACCAATGCTATGCCCTCCGCCTAAAACTAGAGATACTGTGGGTTTTGTCATGCCTACAATCATTTCTGCAATAGCAAGCCCTGCCTCAACATCACCACCTACAGTGTTTAGTATAACTAACAAGCCTTTAATCTTCGGATTTTGTTCTATAGCTATCAATTGTGGAATAATATGCTCATATTTAGTAGTTTTATTCTGCGGCGGTAGCACTATATGGCCTTCAATTTGTCCTACTATAGTAATTGAATAGAAGTTGCTTTCCATCTTTGGTACTTCAAGCTGGCCCAATTGCTGTAGTGTTTCAGTTGCAGTATCTTCAGATGTCTGCATGTTTTGATTTTTAGCAGAAATCTCATTACAGGAAAAAACATCATATTGTAACATTAAATCATCCTTCCTAAATGTTTATTTTATTCTTTGAATCTTTTACAATAAATATGCAAAAGAAGTATGACAAAGGATTTGTCATACTTCCATAATAATAGGTAATATCATGGGCCTTCTGCGAGTCTGTTCAAACAAGAGCTTGCCTAAATGTTCCCTTACTTGAGACTTTATTGTAGACCATTCACTAATATTTTCTTCCTGACATTTTCTTAAAGCTTGTTTAACTTTTTCGCGAGCTTGTTCCATAAGTTCCTCAGACTCTCTTACATATACAAAACCTCTTGAGATTATATCCGGACCTGAAACAACTTCACCTGTTTCCTTGTCTATGGCTACTACAACAATCAAAATACCATCTTGTGAAAGTTGTTTGCGGTCCCTTAATACTATATTTCCTACATCCCCTACACCTAAACCGTCAACAAGAACCTTACCGGCAGTAACCCTCCCTGCCATTTTGCATGAATCCTTAGTAAATTCTAAAATTCTACCGTTTTCAACGATGAAAATATTTTCTGAAGGAATGCCAACTTCCATAGCCAAATGCGAATGATGGACAAGATGCCTATATTCTCCATGAACAGGTATGAAAAATCTGGGTTTTACAAGGTTCAGCATTAGTTTTAATTCTTCTTGACTTGCATGACCTGAAACATGAACACCGGATATTGCTTCGTATATAACATTTGCACCCTTTTTAAATAAATGGTCTATCGTTCTAGCTATGAATTTTTCATTTCCCGGAATGGGACTTGCAGAAATAAGCACTGTGTCTTCAGGCATTATCTCAACTTTTTTATGCTCAGACATGGCCATTCGAGTTAATGCAGACATAGGTTCACCCTGACTCCCTGTGGTAATTATTACGACTTTTTCTTTTGGCAAACGGTTTATTTCATCTAAATCCATCAATAAAGATTTGGGTATGGTAAGATAACCTAAGTCCAGCGCAATATTCACCACATTCACCATACTTCTGCCTACTACTGCCACTTTCCTGTCGTTCTTATATGCGGCATCAAAAATCTGCTGAATTCGATGTATATTTGACGCAAAAGTCGCTACGATAATTCGACCTGTAACTGTTTTAAATATATCTTCAATGGTATGACCTACTACCTTTTCTGACATAGTATATCCTTCGCGCTCTGCATTAGTGCTGTCGGACAAAAGTGCAAGCACACCCTTTGAACCTAATTCTGCAAATTTATGAAGATCTGCTTTTTCGCCATTTACAGGAGTTTGATCTAATTTAAAATCCCCCGTATGACAAATTATGCCAACAGGTGTATGAATTGCAAATCCAACTGCATCTGGGATACTATGATTTACCCTGATGAAATCCACAGCAAAACTGCCTATATTGATAGTAGTTGGCGGCTTTACTACATTCATCGATATATTTTTTTTATTAAGCCTTGTTTCCTTTAACTTGCCTTCAACCAAACCTAAAGTCAATTTTGTTCCATATAGTGGGGCATTTATCTGTTGAAGTACATAAGGGAGTGCTCCAATATGGTCTTCATGTCCATGTGTTATTAGAATACCCTTTATATACTCTTTATTTTCAATAAGATATGTTATATCCGGAATTACTATGTCTATTCCAAGCATTTCCTCTTCGGGAAACATTAAACCCGAATCGATTAGCAAAATCTCTTTACCATACTGAATAACTGTCATATTTTTACCTATCTCACCCATCCCACCCAAGGGAATGATAAGTAATTTGTCTTGTTCATTTTTTGACAATAACAAAACACCTCCAACAACTTAAGTGTAATTTTTGCTTTTTCTTAAATCATCATATTTTTTATGATTGCAGTCTTCCACATCAATAATAACAATATCCGGCCCTATTTTTTTTATCGAATCCCATACTACTTCAGTATAGCTCCGATCTCTCAAGGTAAAAGTAAAAAACCACGAATTCTTTTTAGGTATCAGTAAATAAATTATTTTACCGGAAACTTCGTCTAAAACCAAATCTGAATTCCCAAGTATTCCAAGTCTTGATCCACTGTAAAGATTGATTATTTCCTTTCCGCTCAATTCACTTAGTTTCATTTTTTTTACCTCCCAACCATATTTTATGACCTGAGAAGTAAAAAAATGCAAATTCACTACATACCAGTGTGCCCAAATCCACCGTTCCCTCTTTCCGTTTCACACAGATTGCGGTCTTGGCAGATTTCAGCTTCTACTACTTTGGCAATTACGAGCTGAGCTATCCTGTCACCTCTCTTTATTGCGAATTTTTGTTTGCCGTGGTTAATCAAAATAACTTTTAATTCTCCTCTATAGTCACAGTCAATAGTTCCCGGACTGTTGAGCACTGTAATGCCATGATTTACGGCTAAACCGCTCCTGGGACGGATTTGAGCTTCAAATCCAGTCGGAATTTCGATTTTTATTCCGCAAGGGATAACTTTAAATTCTCCTGCCTCCAAATATGTAATTTCGGAAACATTAGCTGCCAAATCCATTCCTGCAGCTCCAGAAGTCATATACTGAGGCAAAGAAATATCTTCTGCCCCTTCAACTTTACATACTATTATCTTTATTTTGCTACACAATTGATGTTTCGCTCCTTTGTTCGGTTCCGTGTGATAAATTTACTTCATCTTCGTCCGAAACAGCCTTGTCTACTAAAAAAATATTATCAGCTTTATGATAAACCCTAGCAATACTATGCGATAAGTTTATTCGTCTGGCACTAAGTTCTACAACATCACCGATAAACACTTTATCTTTTATATCTGTGACATCGACTATACAACTTTGCATACTTATTTTGCCTAATATATTGCATTGAATACCATTCACCTTTACGGTTCTATTGGCAGCGATTACCCCAAAACTTGCTAAAATCTGTTTGATAAGATTTTTAAGACTATCCCAAATCCCATTAGGCTGAGAGATAAAAAGCTCAAGACCGTCATAATAGCCGAAAGGCACTATAGCCACTGTAGTATGCCTTCGAGTTTTAAATCTATTGCCATATCCGACATAATGCCCTTTAGGCAAGGTTTTTAAAAAGATTATTTTGGAATAGATTTTTGAGGGATTACTTATTTTTAGATTTTTTGAGGGGCATAACCCATATACTAAGTTCCCCACTCTGACCATATCCAAATGCATCTCGGCATAATTTAACATTGCAGTGCTATTACATACATGCTTTAAGGGTATTTTATAGCCTTGATGCTCTAATTCTTTTATAATTGATAAAAATATGTTAAATTGTTTACGGGTAATACTTTCGTTTGTTGCCAAGGAAAAATGTGTATAAATTCCCTCAATGTAAATGTTCTTGAAATTAGCTGTTATTATATGAACCATTTCAACAGCATGTTCAGGTAATACGCCAAATCTTCCTAACCCTGTATCAATCTTCACATGTACGAAAGCTTTTTTATTCATTTTTGCGGCTGCATCATTAAGGGCTTGTACAGTATCAAAAGAACAAACAGTAACTGTTAAGTCATAATTCAATGCATCTTCAGCTTGTTCGGGCAGTATAGTATTAAAAACAAGAACTGGTTCCTTTATCTTGCTTTTTCGCAAAAAAATACCTTCTTCTAAAGAAGATACACCCAAATAATCAGCTCCACTCTCTACGGCACATGCGGCAACAGGATACATCCCGTGCCCATAAGCATTAGCCTTAACTACTACCAATAATCGAGTTGCGCCAATATAATTTTTTATAGTTTTAATATTCTCTGATATTGTATTCAAATCTACGTATAGCCAAGAAGTCGGATTTGCCATGATTATTACCCTTCTATTGTTTTATCAAGTAAAGTATACATGAAATATAGCTAGATTTCAACTTTTATTCTTATCTTACTATAGTTATTCTTCCGACAACAATTCACCAACCGTAGTAATTTTAAATCCCTGTTGATGTAGATTTTCAATAATTGTTGGCATTGCTCTGACAGTTTCTTCGGTAGGATGCATCAGTACAATTTTGCCATTACCAGCATTATCCAGAACTTTATTAATTATATAATCTACTCCTGGCTTTTTCCAATCGATGGTATCAATGGTCCACATTATCATGTGGTAGTTCATTGCATTAGCTGCTTTCTCGGTTAAATCTGAAAACTCTCCATATGGAGGTGCAAAAAGGGTTGTCTTTTTACCTGTTATTTCTTGAATAATTGATTCAGCTTTTTTTATTTCATTCAGATTTTCTTCGTAGGAGAGCTGTTTATGATGAGCATGACTGTATCCATGATTCCCAATTTCATGTCCCTTATTATGGATCAGTCTTAATAGATCGGGATAATTTTCAGCCCACCTTCCTTCTATGAAAAATGTGGCTTTTATATCATTGTCACTAAAAACTTCTAGTAATGGTGGTATATATTCATTACCCCATGCAATATTGCATGTAAAGGCTATTATTTTTTTATCATTTCTTCCTTCATAAATAGGCTCATACTTGCCGAGGGTTTGAATATCTGAAGATGGTATTTTTAATAAAGTCCATGCTAATGTAAGAATAAAAAAAGAAATGATGCCAAAAGTTTTTCTTGGTAACTTAAATATATAAAACTTCATAAAATATCCTTCCTCTCTACTTTTATGTTTCTACATAAATAGTATTTTGAAAAAGATATTTTATGACATAAAAAACATAAACCGATATTATTCGGTTTATGCTTCGATGCTTTTTTTAGTTTGTGTTTCATTAAGAGCATCTTTGTGCGATAAGTTAATCCTACCTTGTTTATCAATATCAGTTACTTTTACTAGGATCTCATCACCAACTTTTACTACATCTTCTACCTGTTTTACTCTCTCTTTGGATAATTTCGAAATGTGAATTAAGCCTTCCTTCCCTGGCAATATCTCCGCAAAAGCTCCAAAATTAGTCGTACGCATTATTTTACCCATATATATTCGACCCACTTCAACATCCTGTGTAATCTTATCAATTATTTTCATTGCTTTAATTCCCGCTGACTCTTCAGGTGCGGCTATATAGACCTTCCCATCGTCTTCGATATCAATTTTTGTATTTGTTTCTGCAATTATCTTGTTGATAGTTTTCCCTCCCGGACCTATAATGTCTCGGATTTTATCCGGATCTACAGTAATCGTAAATATTCTTGGAGCATAGGCAGATAATTCTTTTCTAGGTTCAGGGATTACCGATAGCATCTTGTCCATAATGAATAGACGGCCTTCCTTTGCTTGCTGCAAGGCACTTTTCAGTATATCTTCATCAATTCCCTTTATTTTAATATCCATCTGAATTGCAGTAATACCATTTTTTGTTCCTGCAACTTTAAAATCCATGTCGCCTAAAAAATCTTCCATACCCTGTATATCGGTCAAAATTGTAACTTTATCCTCTTGCTTAATTAAGCCCATAGCTACACCTGAAACAGGTGCTTTTATAGGTACACCGGCATCCATTAATGCAAGTGTTGAACCGCATACGCTTGCCATCGAACTGGAACCGTTAGAGCTTAAAACTTCTGAAACTAATCTTATGGTATATGGAAAAGCTTCCTCTGAGGGAATCATTGGCTCAAGAGCTCTTTCGGCTAAGGCGCCATGACCTATTTCTCTTCGCCCCGGTCCTCTAATAACTTTTGTTTCACCTGTGCTATATGGCGGAAAATTATAATGGTGCATATATCTTTTTGACTCTTCAATACCTAGACCATCCAAAATCTGAACATCACCTAAAGCTCCGAGAGTTGCTACTGTAAGAACCTGTGTTTGTCCGCGCGTAAATAAGCCTGAGCCATGAGTCCTAGGTAAAATCCCTACTTCACAAGAAATCGGCCTTATTTGATTGGGTGTTCTGCCGTCGGGTCTAATGCCTTCATATGAAATCATCTTTCTTACTTCTTCTTTTAGGATATCATATAATACATCAGTTATTTGTTTTTCCGTATCCGGATAAATATCTTGAAAATGCAGCAAAGTATCTTCGTTTATCTTATCAATATAAGCTTCTCGCTCTTGCTTATCATAAATTCTAATGGCTTTTAATATATCTTCAGTTGCAAATTCGCGAACCGATTTTTCTAACTCATCATCAATTTCTTCCGCAGTTATTTCCATTTTAGTTTTACCGATTTCATTAATTATTTCTTCCTGAAAAGCTATAATCTTTTTAATTTCCTCATGGCCATAGAGGATGGCACTTAACATTTCATTTTCAGATACTTCATCGGCACCAGCTTCAACCATAAGTACTGCTTCTTTAGTTCCGGCTACTACCAGTCTGAGACGACTTTTTTCAGCTTCAGACACTGTAGGGTTTATTACATATTTGCCATCGATTAAGCCTACTGATACTGCTCCGACGGGACCTTCAAATGGTATATCCGAGATACACAATGCACATGATGCACCATTAATAGCAACAATATCAGGAGTATTGTCTTGGTCTACTGATAAAACAGTAGCAATTACCTGTACATCATTTCTAAAATCTTTGGGAAATAAAGGTCTCAATGGCCTATCAATTAAGCGTGCCGAAAGGATGGCCTTTTCACTGGGTTTTCCCTCCCTTTTAATAAAACCTCCGGGAATCTTACCTACGGCATATAATTTCTCTTCATAATCAATAGTAAGCGGCAAAAAGTCTACACCTTCTCGGGGCTTTTTAGAAGCTGTAGCAGTCACTAATAACACAGTATCTTCATATCTAATCATAACTGAACCATTGGCTTGCTGAGCCACTTTGCCTGTTTCTATGATTAATTTACGCCCACCTATTTCTGTTTTAAATTCTGGCAAGAAATAATCCTCCTTTATTTGATTTTTTTAACTTTTTAATAATGATTTTATTCGACACTAAAATTAGTATTTCCTTCTTTTAAAATAAAAAGGCAATTTAAACTTCATAATTGAGTTTTAATAAAAAAATAAAATTTAAGCGGGGAAACCCCGCTTTATTTCCTTAACTCTAATTTTTCAATAAGATTTTTGTAACGTTCCAAGTCATTCTCTTTTAAATAATTAAGCAAAGCACGTCTCTTACCGACCATTTTAAGCAAGCCTCTGCGAGAATGATGATCTTTTTTGTGCTGCTTTAAATGTTCGGTTAATTGGTTTATTCTGTGTGTTAACATAGCAATTTGAACTTCCGGAGAACCAGTGTCGGTTTCGTGAATTTTATATTCATTTATTATTGCCTGTTTAGTTTCCTTGACCAATGCCATATTGCATTCACCTCCTTATTCTATAAAATCCCCGATTGCCCAGTAAATCGCTGGAGACCTCAATTAACCGAGCAAGGGTTCATATATCGCAAATAGATTTTATCATAACATGCAAGAAAAGTAAATTTAAATTAATTTTAAAATTTCCATAGCCCTTATAAAGTCATTTTGTATTTGCATCACGAGAGCTTCAACTGTATTGAATTTAATTTCCCGACGTAAATTGTCAATAAACATAACCTCAAGTTTTTCACCATATAATTTTTTGCTAAAATTAAATAAATGCGTCTCAAGCCATATACTATCACCATTAAAGGTTGGCTTTATACCTAGATTTGCCACTCCTTTATATATATTATCTTTCCAACGTACAAGAACTGCATATACACCTCTGGGAGGCATTACGAGTTCTTGTTCTGGTAAAATATTCGCAGTAGGAAAACCCAGCTTTTTACCTATACCGTTTCCATGTTGTACAAAACCTTCAACGGTAAACGGACGCCCTAAAAATTCAGTAGCACCTTTCATATCGCCTTTTTCTATAAGGTTTCGAATAAAAGTACTGCTAATAATTTGCCCTTTATATTTTACAGGTGGAATAATAATTGTACCAATGCCTTCTTTATGGCATATCTCTTTTAAGGCATGAGCCGTACCCTCACCCTTGTATCCAAATCTATAATTATAACCGACAACTATGACCCTTGCATTACATTTATTAATTAATATATCATATATAAAATCCTTATAATTTATCTTGGAAAATTCCAAGGTGAAAGGCGCCAAAACGAAGTGATCTATTCCATAGGATTTCATTATTTGCTGTTTCTGATTTGGTGTCATTATAAATTTTACATTGTTATCCGGAGATAAGACTTTTGATGGGTGTGGTTCAAAAGTAAAAATTAAGGAATCGATATTCCTTAATTGAGAAGATCGTAATAATACTTTAATTAATTTTTGATGGCCTTTATGTATACCGTCAAAGTTTCCAATGCCACAAGCTGTGCAATTCGATATTTGTAAAGATGACAATTCATGATATATTTTCATATGCTTCTCTCAATCCTGCTTTAAAGATTTAAATACTTGTAGAACAATTTGGTTTTTAATTTCTTTCACAACTGCAATACCTAAAAATTCTTTAAAGTTATAAACACGAATAAATCTATCTAGATACGGTCTTAGATAATCAAAATCGCCATATAATGCCTTGCCTTTTATAAAAAAATTGTTCTCTTCTCGATTTAAGATGACCATGGGTATATTTTGCAAACACTGGTCGATTGGAGTTAAAACCTTTTCAAATGTATTATTTATAAGATTCTGTTGAATCTCTTCAAGAGTTAATGAATCCTCTATTTTAAAAGACCCCGATCGTGTCCTAATCAAATCTGAAAGACATGCTCCACAGCCAAGTTTATTTCCGATATCCTCACAAAGAGTTCTTATATATGTGCCTTTTGAACAAGCCACCTTAATAATAGCAGATTCTCCGTCAAATTCAAGTAAATCTATGGAATATATATCCGTTTTTCTAGGTCTTCGTTCTACCGTTATTCCTTGTCGTGCCAATTCATATAATCTTTTTCCTTTATAATGCACGGCTGAATACATAGGTGGTATTTGCATAATTTCTCCGGTAAATTCTTTAAGAACTTCTTCAAATTTAATTTTTTCAATGTTAAAATGACCCTTATAAATCTTTATAATATTTCCTTGAAAATCGCCAGTATCCGTAGTAACCCCCAAACGCATTTCAGCTATATATTCTTTGTCATCTTCCATAAAAAATTCTATAGCTTTTGTTGCCTTACCGATAAAAACAGGTAGCACACCGGTGGCAGCGGGGTCTAAAGTTCCACTATGACCTATTTTTTTAATCTTTAACAATCTTCTTAAATGATTTATAACATCATGAGATGTCATTCCTGCAGGTTTTAATACATTAATTACACCTTTCACCAAACCCCTCCATTATATATACATCCTTACTGTGTTTAAAACAATTTTACGGGCTTTTTCTAAAGGAGCTTTCATAATACAACCTGCGGCTCTTAAATGGCCACCTCCGTTAAATCTTTCCGCTATCTTACTTACATCCATCCACTCGTTTGACCTAAATCCAACTTTTGTCAGTGATTCCTCTTTTTCTCTAAAAAGTACAGCTACTTCCACACCTGCAATTTCTCTAGCATAATTAATGATACCATCTATATCTTCCTCTAAAGCTCCGGTAATTTCAAGCATTTCTTTTGTGATATAGATACTTGCTACTTTATTATCAGCCGATAATTCAAGAGTATCTAATGCTAGTTTCAGTAAATTGATAGAACTGATACTTCTTTTTTCAAAAACTTGGCGACTCACATAATTCGGTTTTACGCCTTTATCCACTAAATCTGCTAAAATTCTTAATGACAAAGATGTAGTATTAGAATATCTCATAGAACCAGTATCGGTAACAATAGATGTGAAAATATTAAGAGCGATATCATAATCT
The DNA here is from genome assembly GCA_022840405.1 of Tepidanaerobacter acetatoxydans. Taxonomy (GTDB): domain Bacteria; phylum Bacillota; class Thermosediminibacteria; order Thermosediminibacterales; family Tepidanaerobacteraceae; genus Tepidanaerobacter; species Tepidanaerobacter acetatoxydans_A. Next base: position 19,707 of record JALHJR010000024.1, on the reverse strand, counting down.
ATTTCAACTTCGCTATTTAATAACCCATATATAATTTCTCCAGCTGAAGAAGCGTTGCTATCAACTATGTTTAAGTTGCCAAAGTTAGTATTGCTTTTATGGTGGTCTATATTTATTATGACATTTGCATATCTATCTAAGCCTTCTCTAAAACCAAGTCGTTCAACATCGCTACTATCTACGGCAACTAGTGCATCATAATTACCTGAAATCCTCTTTGTAATTAAATTACTTCCCGGCAAAAACTCATATTTTTTAGGGATATCATCATTGATTACCGGCACTGCCTTTTTATCTTTTTTCAATAAAGCAAGAGTCAATGCAAGTACAGAACCTATACTATCTCCATCTGGATCAATATGTGAGGTGATTATAAAACTGTTATTGCTTTTAATAGCCTCATAAAAGGCAGTAACATCAACAATATCCATGTTATTTATCCTCTTTTTCTTCTTGTTTCTGTTTTTTAATTTCTTCCAGTAATTTATTAATATGAATCCCGTATTCAATAGATTCATCTATTCTAAAGGATAACTCAGGCATATACTTTATTCTGATTTTACCTGCTAATTCATGCCTTATAAAATTTTTTGCATTCTGAATTACAGCAAAAGTAGTATCTCTTTTTGCTTTATCGCCATAAAAACTAATAAACACTGTAGCGTGCCCAAGATCCTTTGTTACTTTAACTTTAGTAACAGATATCAACCCTTCAATGCGCGGATCTTTTAAATCACTGTTTATTATTTCACTAATACCTTTTTTAATTTCTTCTGCAATTCTTTCGTTCCTAGAAAAGTCCACTTTAGTATTCACCTCATACTAATATTAGCTCTTAACCGGTTTGATTACAAAAGCCTCAAGAACATCCTGCTCTTTTATATCATTGAATTTTTCAAGACCGATACCACACTCATATCCGCTCATAACTTCTCTTACATCATCCTTAAATCGCTTTAAGGAAGCTATCTTACCTTCGTGAATTACAATTCCTTGACGTATTACACGGATTTGTGAATTTCTGGTAATTTTTCCTTCTGTAACAAAACACCCAGCTACCACACCAATTGTAGGAACTTTAAATAATGCTCTAACTTCTGCTCTGCCCATTACTACTTCCTCGTATTCCGGTTCAAGCATTCCCTTCATGGCTAGCTGAATATCGTCTAAAACGTCATAAATGATTCTATAAGTTCTTATATCGATTTGTTCTTTTTCTGCCATCTTTTTTGCATTAGAATCAGGTCGCACATTAAAACCAATAATTATTGCATCCGAAGCTGATGCAAGCATTACATCACTTTCAGTAATTGTCCCCACACCACCATGAATTATCTTAACTTGAACTTGATCACTCGAGCACTTTTCTAAAGCTTGTTTAATCGCCTCAATCGAACCTTGTACATCCGCTTTTATTATCAAATTCAAATCTTTTACTTCGCCTTTTTGAAGCTTTTCAAATAGTCGGTTCAATGATATTTTTTTAGGTGTATTATATTCTGGTTCTTTTTGAAGATTCTTTTGCTCTTCAGCAATTGACTTAGCTTCTTTTTCGCTTGATACAGCTATTAAAATATCGCCAGCAGTTGGCACTTCAGACAATCCCAGCACTTCCACAGGCATTGAAGGCCCTGCTGCTTTTATTCTTTTACCGCGAGAGTTAAACAATGCCCTTACTTTCCCATAAGATGTACCTGCAACTATTCCGTCACCAACTCTTAAGGTTCCTCTTTGAACCAGAACGGTAGCAATGGGCCCACGACCTTTATCCAGTTTAGCTTCTATTATAACCCCACGAGCTTTACAGTTGTAGTTAGCCTTTAATTCAGACATTTCAGCCACTAATAGAACCATTTCTAAAAGTTGGTCTATCCCTGTTTTTGCTTTTGCGGAAACATTTACAAAAATTGTATCTCCACCCCATTCTTCAGGAATTAAACCATAATCCGCTAACTGTTGTTTTATTCTGTCCGGATTTGCTGTAGGTTTATCAATCTTATTTATTGCAACAATAATGGGAACACCTGCTGCTTTAGCATGATTTACAGCCTCAACAGTTTGCGGCATTACACCATCATCCGCTGCTACTACTAATATTGCTATATCAGTTACTTTTGCACCTCTGGCTCGCATAGCTGTAAAAGCTTCATGCCCTGGGGTATCTAAAAATACAATCTTTTTTCCATTAACCTCAACTTCTGAAGCACCTATATGTTGAGTAATACCGCCTGCTTCTTGCTTTGTAACACTCGTTTGCCTTATAGCATCAAGTAGAGATGTTTTGCCGTGATCAACATGACCCATTACCGTTACAACTGGGGGACGAGGTTTTAAGTCTTTGGGATCATCGTTTTCCTCTTTTATTAATAGGTCTTGACCATCTTCCTTTTCTTCAGTAACGTCAAATTCAAACTCACTGGCAAGCTTCTTTGCTGATTCAAAATCTATTTCTGCATTAATGTTTACCATCAAACCGTAATCCATGAGTTTCTTTATTATTTTAACTGGTTCAATTCCCATAAGAACGCCTAAGTCCTTAACACTTATTTTTCTGGGAATAGTTATTACTTTTCGTTCGTTTTTATTATTATCCTCAGTTTTCTTACTGGTAATCTCGCTTTTTTTAGTATCATATGATTGAGCAGATTTCTTCTTACCTTTTCCTGATTCTTCTTCAATTAGTTCAATAACTAGTTTTGCTGTATCTTCGTCAATTGTGCTCATATGATTTTTTACAGTTACATCTAAATCTTCTAAAATCGTAATGAGTTTTTTACTGGAAATTCCTAATTGCTTGGCTAATTCATATACACGTAGTTTAGTCAATATCCCCCACCCCCGTTAAAAGATTAATACGCCTAGATATTTCTTTTGCTATACCTTTATCAGTAATCCCAATCACCTTTCTTTTTTTCTTGCCGATTGCTCTACCTAATTCATCAGAATTTCCCCACGAAATCATAGCTATATTTTTGCGGGTGCTTAATTCCTTGATTTTTTTTTGGGTGTTTTCCGATATATCCTTGGATATAATTATCAAAAAAACTTTATTGGCATTAACGCTTCTTTCCACACAATCCAGGCCTGATATTAACTTACCTGCCTTTTGGGTAATGCCTAATATAGAAAAGACTTCATCGGATTTCATGAATTTAATAATTCCTCCTTGATGTTTAAAACCATTTCTTTTGTTACACGAAAATCCAAGGCTTTAGAAAGTTGGTTCTCCCTCATCGATGCTTCAATGCATTTATCATTTTTGCAAAGATAGGCTCCACGGCCAGATTTTTTACCTGTAGGATCTATTTCAATTTTACCATCAGTAGTACGAACTATTCTTATTAATTCGTTTTTTGGTTTCATTTCCTTGCATCCAATGCACATACGCATCGGAACCTTCTTACGTTTCACTTTCGTCACCTCTCAAATCATCACTGGCATTGAAATTGCCATCCTCGCTCTTTATATCTATTTTCCAACCGGTTAACCTTGCAGCAAGTCTTGCATTTTGGCCTTCTTTTCCAATAGCTAATGATAACTGACTTTCTGATACAGTGACTCTGGCTGTTTTAGTATTCTCTTCTATAACAACATTCAACACTTTTGCGGGACTTAAGGCATTTGAAATAAATTCAGCCACATCTTTATCCCATTTAATTATATCTATTTTTTCCCCATTAAGTTCATCCACGATTGACTGGACTCTCGATCCTTTGGGACCGACACAAGCACCTACCGGATCAATGTTTTCATTTTTTGAGTATACGGCTATTTTTGTTCTAGAACCAGCTTCTCGAGCTATTCCCTTAATTTCTACAATACCTTCATAAATCTCGGGCACTTCTAATTCAAACAACCTTTTTACAAGTCCGGGATGAGATCGTGAAACAGTTATCTGAGGGCCTTTGGTAGTCTTCTTAACTTCAAGTATATAAACTTTTATTCTATTACCTTGAACATACTCCTCAGAGCTTATTTGCTCTCCAGTAGGAAGAATCGCTTCAGTTTTACCTAAATCAATTATAACATTTTTTTTGTCAAATCTTTGAACTATACCTGTAACTATATCGGTTTCTCTACCAGAGTATTCTTCAAATATTAAGTCCCTTTCAGCTTCTCGTATTCTTTGCATTACAACCTGTTTTGCTGTTTGTGCAGCTATTCGGCCAAATTTTTTCGGAGTTACTTCTATGGAAATAACATCACCGATTTTTGCAGTTGGGTTAAATGTATATGCTTCATTAATATCAATTTCAAGGAGTGTATCTTTTACTTCGTCCGTAACTACCTTTTTAGAAAATACTTTTACTTCCCCCGTATCTCTATCGATACTGACAGATACATTTTGAGAAGAACCGTAATTCTTTTTGTAAGCAGATATTAATGATGCTTCAAGTGCATCTAGTAGAATGTCTTTTGATATGCCTTTTTCTTTTTCTATTTGTGCCAATGCTTCGATAAATTCTATATTCATTTTCGATCCCCGTTCCATTTGAATTTTAACTTAGCTGATGATATCTTTTCTTTGGGAATTAAATAGCATTCTCCATTCTTAACAGTAACAGTATTGTTTGAATAATCTTCTAAAATCCCCGTGAAAACCTTCTTATCACCAATCTTTTCAAAGGTTTTAATTTCTACAAATGAACCAATGTATCTTAAAAAATCCTTGTCCGTTTTTATCGGTCTTTCTAACCCTGGAGAAGATACCTCTAAAATATAACTGCATGGTATTAGATCGGCAATATCAAGAAGTCTGCCAACCTCTACACTCACAGTCTGACAATCATCAATGGTTATCCCACCAGGCTTATCAATATAATATCTTAAATACCAATTTCCAGATTCCTTTACAAATTCCATATCGATTAATTCAAACCCTGCTGCTTCAACGGCTTTATAACCCAAATTCCATAGTTTCTTCATAGATTCATCTTTCAGCATAGTATAATCACTCCTGTAAAACCAAAAGTTTTATTTAGTTTGGCATAAATTAAAATGACATTAGTATTAGAAAAACATTCTTATAAAATGAAGAATTAGTCTTATAATATTAAAGAGTGGGAATTTACCCACTCCAAGTTTCACCTCAATAAATAATGTCCGTTTACTACCCCATAAATTATAACACAGCAACTTGTCGAATGCAACTCAAAACAAACTTATTTGATCAGTTTCCTGAAGGCCGTTTAATATGCCATTTTGCTTCAAAATCTGGACAACAGTTTTAGTTATCCTTGTCCTTTGTTGTAAATCATCAATTGACGTAAATCTTCCTTTGTTTCTTTCCTTTTTTATGTTCTGAGCCGCTGTAATCCCTAAGCCTTGCAATGCCGATAAAGGTGGCAATATACCGTCTTTTGTTATTTTAAATCTTTTCACATCTGACTTATATAAATCTATGGGAACAAATTGAATACCTCTCATATACATCTCATGAGCTACTTCTAACAGTGTAAAAATATTTTTTTCTTTAGCGGTGGCCTCTTTTTCTTTCTTTTCAATTTCATTCATTGTTTCCATAATTTTTTTAGGGCCCTGTAAAATTAGTTCAGCATCAAAATCGTCTGCCTTAACAGTAAAATAAGTTGCATAAAAGGCTTCTGGAAAATGCACTTTAAAATATGCAATTCTAAAAGCCATCACTACATAGGCTACGGCATGAGCTTTTGGAAAAAGATATTTAATTTTCTTGCATGATTCAATAAACCATGAATCTATATTACTATTTTCCATTAATAGTTTTTCGTATTCCAGTTTCAGGCATCTGCCTTTTCTTACGTCTTCCATAATGTTAAAGGCTGTTTTAGAATTAATTCCCTTGTTTATTAAATATATCATTATATCATCCCTAGTAGCAATTACATCCTTTAATGTTGCAATATTATTTTTTATAATGTTTTGTGCATTATTAAGCCATACATCCGTACCATGTGATAAACCGCTTATCCTAACCAGTTCTGAGAATGAAGTCGGACGCGTATCTTCGAGCATTTGCCTAACAAACCTAGTCCCAAATTCGGGAACTCCCAGCGTTCCCACTGATGTCCCTAAAACCTTTGGATCCAAGTTTAATGGTGTAAGAGATGAAAAGATTTTCATAGTTTCTGCATCATCTAAAGGTATTTCTTTTACGTTTATACCTGTTTCTTCCTCTAACATTTTAATGACTGTAGGATCATCATGACCTAATAAATCTAGTTTTAGCAGTCGATCGCTGATAGAATGATATTCAAAATGAGTTGTGATAACCCCCGAACCCTTGTCGTCGGCGGGATGTTGTATTGGTGTAAATTCAAAGATTTCTTTATCCTTTGGAACTATTATTAGGCCTCCGGGGTGTTGACCTGTCGTCCGTTTAACGCCCGTAATCCCAGCAGAAAGACGGGTTAACTCGATATTGGGTAGCTGCATACGTTTTTCTTCTAGGTATGCCTTAACAAAGCCAAAAGCTGTTTTTTGTGCTATGGTTGAAACAGTCCCAGCTCTAAATACATGATGCTCTCCAAATAATTCTTCAGTATACTTGTGAGCTTTTGACTGATATTCTCCTGAAAAGTTTAAGTCAATATCAGGGATTTTATCTCCCTCAAAACCCATAAATACCTCAAAAGGGATATTAAAACCCTCTTTTTTCATACGGCTTCCACATTTAGGGCAATTTTTATCAGGTAAATCCGGACCCACTATTTCTTGCTTATCCTCTTCAAATATAGACGTTTGGCATATCGGACATAAATAATGAGCCGGCAATGGATTAACTTCCGTAATTTGGCACATGGTAGCAACCAGGGAAGAACCTACTGACCCTCTGGATCCAACAAGATACCCATCTTCCATAGATTTTTTTACTAGCTTATGTGCTATAAGATATATTACAGCATAGCCATTATTAACAATAGAATTTAATTCATGTTTTATCCTTTTTTCAACAATAGGAGGTAACTTTTCGCCGTAAAGTTTCTTAGCTTGCCGATAAGTCATGTCTATGATTTCTTGTTCAGCGCCTGCAATTTTAGGCGGATATAGTCCGTCTGGAAACGGTACAATCCCCTCATTTACTTCATCTGCTATAATATTTGGATTTTTTATAACTACTTCATTTGCTATTTCTGTTCCAAGATATTTGCATTCGTTTAACATTTCATCAGTAGTTTTAAAATATAATCTCGATTCTTTGTCAGCATCTTGGAATCCCTGAGCATTTAGAAGAATTTTTCTGAGTATTTCATCTTCAGGATTAACAAAGTGCACATCACCAGTCATCACTACAGGTTTTCCTGAATTTTTCCCTATATCATATATTTTACGATTCAGTTCCTCGAGTCTTTGCATTCCGCTTGCATACCCGCTATCGATTAAAAAGGCATTATTGTGTAGTGGTTGAATCTCCAAAAAATCATAAAACCCTGATATTTCTTTGACTTTTTCATAGCTACAAAAATGGAGCAAGCTCTGAAACAGCTCACCTGCTTGGCATCCGCTTCCAATTAATAAACCTTTTCTATAAGTTCTAAGTAAAGATTTTGGTATACGAGGATGCCTATAGAAAAAATCTAAATGTGACACAGATACAAGTTTATATAAATTCTTTAAACCAATATTGTCTTTTACAAGAATCGTAGCATGATAAGAACTTAGGTTTGTTGTGCCCTTTTTAAATTTATAAATATCATTTATTTGAGAAAGATTATTTATACCGGCTTCATTTACCTTTATGAGGAGCTCCTGCAATATAAGCGCTGCAGTCTTTGCATCATCAATAGCTCTATGGTGAGAGCCCATTTTTATATTTAATTCTTTTGCCAAAGTATCTAATCGGTGGTTTTTTAACTTGGAAAAAATTATTCGGGCTAAAGCTAAAGTATCCAGTATATTATTTTTGAAGGGAATTCCGAGCTTAGATGCTTCCCTTCTTATGAATCCAGAATCAAATTCTGCGTTATGAGCTACAAATACTCCATCACCTAAGAATTCCATAAAGGATGGAAGAACCTGTTCAATAGGCCTTGCGGTTTTTAGCATATCATTTGTTATTCCTGTGAGATTTATAATATTAGTTGGGATGAGTCTTTGGGGTTTTATAAAGGAACTAAACCTATCAATAATCTCATTATTAAGTATCTTTACAGCACCTATTTCTATAATCTCATCATTATCAAAACAAAGTCCGGTTGTTTCTATATCAACAACTACAAATGTCACATCTTTGATTGGTTTATCTGGAGGCGATATTATAACAGGATTCTCATCATCGAATATATATGCTTCAACCCCATAAATCGGCTTTATGCCAATTTTTTTTGAAGCCTCATATATTTCGGGGAAAGATTGCAATACACCGTGATCAGTAAAGGCAACTGCCTTATGTCCCCACTTTTTAGCCATTTTAATAACCTCTGTCGGTGAACATAAGGCATCCATAGAACTATATCGTGTATGTAAGTGTAATTCAACCCTTTTTTCAGGTTTTGTGTCTATCCTTTCAGGCTTTTTGTCAATATTAACATCAAACGGAATCAATTCATACTCCTGACTGTACTTACTCCTTTCTATTTTCCCGCGAACTTTTAACCAAAGGCCTTCCTTAAATCTAAATTCTAAGGATTTTTGTTCACCTGAAAGAAATATTTTCACTAAAATTGAACCAGTATAGTCAGTTAAACCAAATGTAAGCATTATTGTCTTATTTTTTAATTCACGTTTTTCAATATTAAAGACCTCTCCAGAAAAGATAATATCGTTAGTTTCGCTAATAAAATCACCTATAGGAGTTGAATTGCCAGAAATTATTCTTCCAATTATATTTGGAGATAAGTTATCATCATCAATTCCATTACCTTTAAATTCATTTTCTTTGAGGATAGACTCTATTATTTCTTTTTCCTCTTCATAAATGTCATATGTGTTTTCTTTTATATTTTCCTCAGTCTTTTCTTTAAAAACAACTTTTAAAGGATACCCTAAACCTATGAAAAAATTTTCTATAATAGTGCATACTTTACGTTCTTTTAAAAACTCTATTCCGCTGGGTTCAATATAAATATTCAGATGTTTTTCATTTAATTCCCAATAGCTGTTAAGCATCCACATTTGCGATGCCGGAGCTTTAGTAAATATGTGTTCCAAAAGGTCTTTCCATACTTTTGTAACTAATGCTTGAGCTTTATTTTTATTATCTACTTTGACGCAATGAAACAAAATATTATTAGTATGCGGTAAATAAGACAATAATATATTTTTTGTTTTAATTAATATTTGTTCGGTTAAAACGTGTTCTGAAAGTAAAAAAACATCTAAGTCTTTCTTTTCCCTTGAAACAACTATATTCTCTAATATAATATTTGTTAACAATCTCTTTTCTTCAGCTTCAAATATTTTTAAATCCTCTTCTTTAAATATATTTTTAAGGTTGATCATACTATAATCCCTCTACATCAAAAAAGAAAAAATTAGCTTAATTAAATTTGAATTTTATAGCACTAGATATTATATCCACATACATTTTTATTCTGGATATAAAGCCTAAAAAAGCACCTCTTTTTTCTTCTTTCATTACATGAGTTAAATTAGGAAGATAAACTCGCTGAACCTTTACTTTTTCTTTCTCGGCCATTAAAGTAAGTGCCATTTCGATACCATAATCTTTTACATTGTGTTTTTCAAGTTTATAAAAAACTGATCTTGATATAGCTCTCTGACCCGAAAGAAATGGTGCGATTTTTTGGGCTAAATCAGTAGCTCCTCTCCCGGATTTAAATATCCCTATAGTCATATCAGCTTTTTTATCAATAATAGGCTGCAAAAGGCTCATAATATGTTCATCCTTCAAGCCTATTAAGTCTGCATCCATCATTAGGATTATATCCGCATCCGTATTTTTAACGCCTATTAAGACAGCATTTGTTTTCCCTTGATTTTTCTCAAGTTCAATTACGCAAGCCTTATAAGATTTGGCTACTTTTGCAGTATTATCATTTGAGCCGTCACTTATAACAATAATTTCATCTATTAGTTTGTGGGTTGACAAGGGTTTTAAAACATTGCCTATGGTTTTTTCTTCATTGTATGCAGGTACTATCACAGCAATTTTCATAGGTGTAAATCACCCTTTACAATTTAATTTGTCTGGCAAACACAAATTTACTGACTGAAATTTTAAAAAGCTTTAACAAAATAATTAAATATTTCTAGTTTTATTTACTCACAAAGTTAAATAGGGAATTTTTTATAATGCTATTTTTTAATAGGATTTTGCAAAATAAGCAATAATATGCGATTCTTTATTACATACTATGCATCGCCCTAAAGTTGATTGTTCGGAAAATGGGATACACCTGAGAGTGGCCCCGGTTTCTTCCTTTACATATTTTTCACATTCTGGATTTCCACACCAATGTGTTTTTATAAAACCTCTTTTCGTATCTATTACTTGTTTAAGCTCATCAAAATTATCAACTTTCCTGATGTTTTCCTGCATGAATCTTTTAGCTTGATCAAACATGTTTTCCTGTATTTCATCCAATAGGGTTTTTAAACGTGGCAGTAACTCAGATTCACTTACAGTAAATTTTTCTCCTGTGTCTCTTCTCACAAGAACCACCTGCTGTCTTTGAATATCTTTTGGACCTATCTCAATACGAACCGGAACTCCCCGCATTTCCCATTCATTAAATTTCCATCCTGGCGTATATTCATCGCGATCATCAAGCTCAATTCTTACTTCACTTTTAAGTTTAGTAAAAATTTCATTGGTTTTATTTAACACTAATTCAGTTTGTCTGCCAAAAATCGGTACAATAACTGCTTGTATAGGTGCTATAGTCGGAGGAATTTTCAAACCACGGTCATCGCCATGGACCATAACAATGGCACCAATTAATCGGGTAGTAATACCCCATGATGTCTGCCAAACATACTTAAGCTGGCCGTCCTGATCTAAAAAAGTAATATCATAAGCTTTAGCAAAATGCTGGCCTAAATTATGAGATGTTCCCGCTTGAAGAGCTCTTCCGTCACTCATCAATGCTTCTATAGTATATGTCTTAGAAGCACCGGCAAATTTTTCATTATCTGACTTTTCACCTTTTATTACGGGTAGTGCCAAATCTGTTTCTACAAAATCTCTATAAACTTCAAGCATCCTTAAAGCTTCTTCTTCGGCATCTTCTTTAGTCCTGTGTGCTGTATGCCCCTCTTGCCACAAAAATTCAGCAGTACGTAAAAATGGCTTCGTGCTTTTTTCCCATCTAACTACATTACACCATTGATTTATTAGAACTGGCAGGTCTCGCCAGGATTTTATCCATTTGGAATACATATTACATATTATAGTTTCGGAAGTAGGTCTTACCGCCAAACGCTCGGCTAGCTTTTCGTTTCCTCCGTAAGTAACCCAAGCCACTTCCGGAGCAAAACCTTCTACATGTTCGGCTTCTTTTTGAAGAAGAGATTCTGGAATGAAGAGAGGAAAATACGCGTTTTTATGGCCAGTAGCTTTAAACCGATCATCTAATAACTGCTGTATATTTTCCCACAAGGCATATCCATAAGGCCTTATAACCATACAACCTCTAACAGGTGAGTAATCTGCCAGTTCGGCTTTAAGTATCACATCAACATACCACTGTGAAAAATCTTCAGTTTTTGGTGTTATCTCCTTTACAAAGTCATTTTCCATAGTTCAAGTATTACCTCCTTCAACTTTCCCTTAAAATATAATAACATATTTTAGATGTTCACAATCTCATTTATTTCTCGAATAAGCTCTGAAACAGCATCTTCTTCAGATACAGTCTTTATTATCTCACCCTTTTTAAATATTGCAACCTTTTTTTTGCCGCCTGCAATACCGATATCTGCTTCTTTGGCTTCACCCGGGCCGTTTACTATGCATCCCATAACTGCTACCTTCAGTGGCTTTTTCACATTAGCAAGCTTTTCCTCAATTTCTTTTGCTATATTGATTAAATCAACTTCAGTTCTACCACATGTTGGACATGAAATCAAATTTATTCCGTATTCTCTTAAATTTAAGCTTTTTAATATTTCAATGCCCACTTTTACCTCATCTGACGGTTCCCCTGTTAAAGATACTCGAATTGTGTCACCAATTCCTTCATACAATAAAATCCCTAAACCTACTGAAGACTTTACTGTACCGTTTATTAATGTTCCGGCTTCTGTTATGCCCAAGTGCAAAGGGTAATCTACTTTCAGAGCCATCATTTTGTATGCCAATATATTTGAAAGCACGTCAGAAGACTTAAGTGAAACTATTATATCGCTAAAATTCATATTCTCTAAAATTTCAATATGTCTTAACGCACTTTCGACCATCGCTTCAGGTGTGGGTTTGCCATACTTGTGAAGTAAATCCTTTTCAATGGACCCTGAATTGACACCTATTCTGATAGGTATTTGATAAGATTTGGCTAGCTGAACAATCTCCCTGACCCTTTCGGCATCACCGATGTTTCCTGGATTTATTCTGATAGCATCGGCACCCTGCCTAATGGATTCAATCGCCAAACGATAATCAAACTGGATATCTGCCACTAAGGGTATATGAATTTGCCTTTTTATTTTGGATATGGCTTCAGCACTTTCTTGATCCGGAACAGCTACCCTGATAATATCACAGCCATATTCTTCTAAAGCATGTATCTGTTGTATGGTACTTTTTACATCATATGTCTTTGTATTTGTCATGGACTGAACGCTGATGGGGCTGTCCCCTCCAATACCAACATTACTAACCATGATTTTTTTCGACTTACGTCTATCCTTTATACGGTAATTATTCATCATAGCTCCTCCAGTTAATCGCCAAATAAATCTGAGCTTAAAATATATGTTCAGTAAATTTTTATTATTGCATTTTTAACCAAAACTGTTTCATCAAATTTATCAAATCCAGTTCCTTTATATCTTTGAATAAAACTACTATCATTAAAAACATCAATAAAGCAAATCCAATAAAATGTATTAAGCCTTCTTTTTCTTGATCAATTGATTTGCCTCTTAAAAGCTCTAATAACAAGAAAATGGCTCGACCGCCATCTAAGGCAGGAATAGGAAAAAGATTAAATAATCCTAAATTTATACTTATTAGAGCTGCGATATATAAAAGTTGAAAAATGCTTACCTTAGCTGCTTCACCTACTATTTGAAACATTCCTACAGGGCCTACCACATCGACTTTTGCTTGGCCTGTTATCATTTGAGATAGACCTACCAATATCATTTTTGAAATCCAAAAAGTCTTTTCAACTCCAAACCCAAGGCTCTTACTCAAAGAATGTTTGACTACAACAGTTTTAATACCTATAATTCCTCGCTGTGTCTGTGGCTCTGCCGCTGTATTTACTTTATATGAAATAAAATCGCCATTTCTAAGCACCGTTATGTTTATTTCTTCATACGGTTTATTGCTAATTATATCTACTATTTCATCCCAGGAGTTAACCTTTTCATTATTTATAGCATATATTTGATCTCCATTACGGATTCCAGCTTGTTCAGCCGGTTCCCCAGGGATAACTGTAACGCTTGTTGTAGCGATCCCTGAAGAAAAACTAATAATTGCAAGTAAAAGTACAGCTAGAAGAAAATTCATTATAGGTCCCGCTAATACTACACCCATTCTTACTAATGCTGGTTTATTGTTAAAAGCTCTGGGGTCAGTAGTTTCAGAATCTTCTCCCTCCATTTTTACGTAACCGCCAAAAGGAAGTGCCCGTATGAAATACTCGGTTTCTTTCAGCTTTATTTTTAATATTTGTGGTCCAAAACCTAAACTGAATTCATTAACCTTTATATCAGATAATTTTGCAAAAATAAAGTGACCGAATTCATGAAAAAAAACAAGCATACCAAAAACTATTATCGAAGTAACTAAGGTTAGCAATATTTCCACCTTCCGTAATTTTATACTTTCTTTGTAGTTTTAGTCAATGGAGGTATTATTCCTGAATGAATCAGAGCTCTGACTACGACAACTACCAAAGGTCCTATAAATAATCCTTTCCAACCTAGCATTTCTATCCCCAGATAGATGGAGATTAAAGTTAACAAAGGATCTACGTCAAGATTCTGACCGATTACTTTGGCTTGCAAAATCTGTCTGCTTCCAATAATTATAACATATAATAGCAGCAAACCCACAGCAAAATTTATATTATGAACAATAACCGAATAAATAATCCACGGTATGAATATTAAGCTGGGCCCAAACAAAGGCATTATATCCAATAGCCCGCAAATTATCCCTAAAATTAGCGCATAATCTACTTTTAAAATATAAAAGCCGATAACGGTTATAACTGCAGAAATAATAACTAAAATTATTTGTGCTTTTATCAATCTAAAAAAGGAGAATATAATTTCGACCTGGAGTAATTTTACCTGCTCCTGGAACTGCTCTGGAAATAAGTTCCTTATAGCTTCTATGATTTTATCCTTGTCCTTGGTCAGAAAATAAGTAAATAAAAACACAAATACTATTATAGCAAAGGCACTAACAAATAAATTAGGAACCATCCATATCTTATTAACTAAAAGACTATAAAAATCCGATATCGAACCTGTAATTGTTGACAATATTTGATTTAAGTTAGCTTTTATATATGTCAATATTTCTTCGGGAATCCTTGAAAAAAAGCTATTTATAAATAGAAAAGCCTTATCTAAAATAGTGTTAAAATAATCGCGCTGGTAAGGTATAAGATTTATAAGCCTTGCTAGTTCAAAAGTAAAGCGTGCGATTATAAGAAAAAAAACATAACCTAATCCACAGAATATTACAGTAAGGACTATCGCAGTAATTACACCTCTGGTAAATCCTGTTTTTCTTTCAATAAAACTTACTATGGGATCAATCAATATGGCTAAAATTATCCCTATAACTAATGGCAGTAAATGTTTTAAGGCTAAAACAATGATTAGTGAAGTGAAAATTATAGCAAGGATTAGAAAAACGATCGGGGTATAAGTGGTTTTTATTTTCATTGGAGACCACCTTTTTGAAGTAATAATATAATATAAATATATGCCACAGGAAAAGAGAAAAGAGCACTGTCTAATCTGTCAAGAATTCCTCCATGACCGGGAATGATATTTGAAAAATCCTTAATCTTGCAATACCGTTTAATTAAAGAAGCCGATAAATCACCTGCTTGAGAAGCAAATGCGATTAAAAAACCTAATATCACAGCATATAGATTGCTTATTTCCGGCAGAAAATATATTTTGAAAATAGTGCATACTATTACACTTAATAAAATGCCGCCTAAGCTTCCTTCTAAAGTTTTTTTCGGACTAATATTTGGCGCTAGAGGTGTTCTGCCCCACCAAATACCAGCAAAAAAAGCTCCTGTATCACAAGCCCAAATTGTAACGAATATCCACCAAGTTAAGTTTGTTCCGTTAGGAAGATTCCTGGTTAGTATAATGCTCATAAATAAGAGTGCGGTATATACAAATGAAAATACACTAAAAACAGCATCACTTAAACGGCTGTGAAAATTATTTATTAAACTAAATAAAAATGTCAATATGAGTATTAATACTATAGAATAATAAACTAAGATAAAATCGAATTTATAAGAAAAATTAACAAAATATAATAGCACAACTGCAAAAACTGAATTTAAAATGAAATTTATATGTATATCTGCTTTTTGTAAGGCATTATAAAGTTCATAAATAGCACATAAGTTTAGAACAGTTATCCCTATATAAAAGAACCAACCACCAGTATTTATACCATATCCCAATATCAGCATACCGATAATAGCACTTATAGTTCTTATAAGCATCAATTCACCTGCTTTGTTTTTTTAGCCCTCCAAATCTTCGTTCACGTGCTTGATAATCATATATAGCTTTTAACAGATCCTCCGGTTTAAACTCGGGCCAAAATATTTCCGTAAACCATAATTCAGTATAAGCAATTTGCCAGAGTAAAAAATTGCTTATCCGCAGCTCACCACTGGGTCTTATCAATAAATCCGGATCCGGTAAATCATGAGTATATAAATACTTATTAAATAGCTCTTCATCGATTTTATCAATAATCAGATCGCCTTTTAAAACATCACTGCATATATTCTTGCAAGCCAATAATATTTCTTTACGAGCACCATAATTCAATGCAATATTCAAAATAAGTCCGGAATTATTTTGTGTTATTATTATGCTTTTTTTAATTTGTTTAGCAACTTTATCAGGTAACTCTTCCCAATCACCAGTTACAATAATTCTTATATTATTTCGGTGTAATTCTTCAACCTCTTTTTTTAGATAATACAATAAAAGATTCATCAATGAATTTACTTCTTTAGCAGGCCTTTTCCAGTTCTCAGAAGAAAATGCAAATACGGTTAGAATTTGAATTTTTAATTTTGAACAAGTGCTTACAATATTCTTAAGCGTTTCAGCTCCTGCCCAATGGCCGGCTATTCTAGGAAGATTCTTACTTTCTGCCCATCGTCCGTTGCCATCCATTATTATAGCAATATGCTTTGGCATATTATGCATTTTTAATTTCTCTAACATAGGTTTAGAATCATTCATAGGCATTCTATCTCATATTCCTCCTACAGAATTTACGCAAAAGAATCCCCTCCACCGAGGGGATTCTTACCCTTTAGTCAACTGCCTCGACTGGATAAATCTTTGCACTCAGTAATTTTAAAAAATAAAATGGTCTATGTGGTAAATAAAATATAATTGAGTTTATACTTCCATTATGTCTTTTTCCTTATTAGCTAATATCTTTTCAACTTCATCTATGTATTTATCGGTTATTTTTTGAATTTCTTCCTGTGAACGCTTTAAATCATCCTCAGAAATTTCTCTGTTTTTTTCCATCTTCTTTAAAACATCATTATATTCTCTGCGAATATTTCTAATGGATACCTTGGCCTCTTCGGCTTTTTTCTTAGATAATTTTACAAGTTCCTGTCTCCTTTCAGCGGTTAGTTCCGGTAGAATCAGTCTTATAACCTTACCATCGTTATTTGGCGTAAGGCCAAGATCTGACTTTAAAATAGCCTTCTCTATGACCCCAAGCGTTTTTAAGTCCCAAGGCTGTATTAGGATCATTTTAGGTTCCGGGACACTGACAGAAGCAACTTGATTTACAGGAGTGGGCGAACCATAATAATCTACATATATTTTATCAAGAAGTGCTGCAGATGCCCTACCGGCTCTAATAGTGGTAAACTCCGACTTTAAATTTACCAATACCTCATTCATTTGATTTTCCATCTCAGTATAAATCTTCTTGTCCAAATTTAATCAACTCCCCCTTACTAATGTGCCTATATTTTCGCCTAGTATCACTCTTTTTATGTTACCAGGCGTATTTATGCCGAAAACAATGATTGGGATATTGTTATCCATGCACAAAGAAGTTGCCGTTGAATCCATTACACCTAAACCCTTATTTAGCACATCAATATAATCGAGAGAATCATATTTTTGTGCCGCAGTATTTAGTAGAGGATCAGAATCGTAAACTCCATCAACTTTTTTCGCCAACAGTATTACTTCCGCCTCTATCTCAGCAGCCCTTAGGGCAGCAGTGGTATCCGTTGAAAAGAACGGGTTACCGGTTCCCGCAGCAAAAATAACCACTCTTCCTTTTTCAAGATGTCTTATGGCTCTTCTTCTGATATATGGCTCTGCTACCTCTCTCATTTCTATAGCAGTTTGCACTCTTGTTTGAACTCCTCTGTTTTCTAAAACATCTTGCAAGGCAAGTGCATTAATTACAGTAGCTAACATCCCCATATAATCTGCCGTTGCTCTATCCATTTGCTCTGAATCTCTGCCTCTCCATATGTTACCACCGCCTACAACTATCGCTACCTCAACGCCAAGATTATGGACTTCTTTAATTTGATCCGCTATTGAATTCAGTATTTGTTGATCGATACCAAAACCTTTGCTGCCAGCTAATGCTTCACCGCTGATTTTTAAAATGATTCTTTTATAAACTGGTTTTTGCATCCGGAACCCTCTCTTTGCTAAATGAATTCTATATTTTATTACAAAATCCTCCTTTTTAAAAAAGAGACACTGGAAATGGTGTCTCTTTTTTAACTGTTCAAACGCTAGAACTATTGTCTTTTATAACTTCGCCCCGCTCGAATCTCGCAAAACGACTAATAGTTATATTTTCACCGATAATAGCTATTTTCTCCATTATCAGTTGAGAAATATTCTTATCAGGATCTTTTATAAAAGGTTGCTCTAAAAGGCAATTTTCTTCATAAAATTTTTCAATTCGCCCGTCAACAATCTTTTCAACAATCTTTTCAGGTTTACCTTCGTTTATAGCCTGTGTTTTTAGAATTTCTCTTTCTTTTTCTACCACTTCACGAGGAACATCCTCTCGCGATAAATATCTAGGATTTGAAGCGGCTATTTGCATAGCAATATCCTTAGCAAAGCTTCGAAATTCCTCATTTCGAGCAACAAAGTCGGTTTCGCAATTAACCTCTACCAATACGCCTATCCTGCCATCTCCGTGTATGTAGGATTCTATTATTCCCTCAGATGCCAAACGGTTTTGCTTCTTAGCTGCTTTAGCCAATCCTTTTTCACGCAATACTATAACAGCCTTCTCAATGTCGCCATCTGCTTCGACTAAGGCTTTTTTGCAATCCATTATTCCTGCACCCGTTTGCTCACGCAACTCCTTAACCTGTTCTGGAGTGATCATAAATAAAACCTCCCCTGTTTTTGAAATAAAAGGTAAGGGTAGTATATAGTCCCTTACCTAAAATATGCTTATTCGGCTTCCATCTGCTCGCCTTGCCTACCCTCAATTACAGCATCAGCAATTTTTTCGGTTAATAGTTTAACCGCCCTTATAGCATCATCATTCCCTGGTATTATATAATCTACTTCATCTGGATCACAATTCGTATCAACAATTGCTATTATTGGAATTTGCAGCTTTCGAGCTTCTTGAATAGCTATCCTTTCCTTCCTTGGATCGACAATAAACACTGCTTGCGGGAGTTCTGTCATGTCTTTTATACCGCCTAGATTTTTTTCTAAACGTTCTTTCTCATGCAGTAAATTAAGTACTTCTTTTTTAGGCAGTATTTCGAAAAGACCATCTTCCTCCATTTTTTCTAATTCATGAAGTCTGTCTATTCTTTTTCGAATAGTCTTAAAGTTGGTAAGCATCCCACCGAGCCATCGTTGGTTAACATAAAACATACCGCATCTTTGGGCTTCATCTTGAATAGATTCCTGAGCCTGCTTTTTTGTCCCGACAAAAAGAATGCTACCGCCTTCTGCAGAAATATTTTTTACAAATTCATATGCTTCTTCGATTTTTTTTACAGTTTTCTGAAGATCGATAATGTAAATCCCGTTTCTTTCAGTAAAAATATAATCTTTCATCTTGGGATTCCATCTTCTTGTCTGGTGACCAAAATGCACCCCGGCTTCTAATAATTGTTTCATTGAAATAATTGACATTCTTTCACCTCCTGGTTTTATAACCTCCGCCGACTTCATTTATCAAAGGAACCTCATAGGCACCCCGCTTTGAAAATCCATCGGTGTGTGTATTTTACCGTTTGTTAGTATATGATTAGTACCCAGAAACCTGGTAATATTAGTAAATTAAAACCTAAAGAATTCTAAAAACAATCGGCAAAAACTAAAATACAAAAACCTTCAAAC
>JALHJR010000226.1:0-1032 GCA_022840405.1 Tepidanaerobacter acetatoxydans | reverse complement strand
GAATTTTAGCCCAGAAATGTCAATATATTGTTTTAGATTTAATAAAAACGCTATATGTTGACCATCAATTTGAGAAAACAGGGTTTTTACATTAGAATCGTACTTTATTTTCTCAAAAAACAAAATAAAACCAAAGCATATGAACTATGAACCACACAGCAAAAATAGCAGCAAAGCAATAACTCCTAATGTAGCATAATGTAAAGTCAATTTAATCAGTGTAAACTTTTTGAGCCAATTGAATAATATACTATTAAAGTATAAAAAGGAGGATGGTGGTATGATAATATATATTGTACAATCCGGCGACACTCTTAACATGATAGCAAATCGATTCAATGTTACCGTCCAAAAAATTATAGAAAACAATTGGGTCGGAACTGATATGATGATTGTTCCGGGGCAAATTCTCTTCATCCCCAAAGACCAGTATGCATGTGATGCAGAAGATGCTATGGATCCTCTATCAATGCTAAAACCTTATATTAAACAGGAAGTCCTTTATGTTGTGCAGCGCGGAGATACCCTAACCGCTATTTCACGAAGGTTTGACAGTACAGTAGACGCCGTTGTAAAGGCTAACCACTTAGAAGGCCCCAGTGCCACAATATATACCGGCCAAGTTCTCAGAATTCCAATTATCGGGTTTCGGTAAAATCAACCACCCCCTCATCTTATAGAAATATAACCATTATTTAGATGAGGGGGCGATTCTTTATTTTAGGCCGGCCAATCTTTTAAATTATGCAAGCAGGCACTTGTCTTGGTCATTTTTACAACAGCAGTAATTCCCTTTTTTATTATATCTTATTTACTCGTCCACCGTGAACTACCCGGCCGGTGACTGTTCCTGACTTTCCAGAATCTTCATCGCCTATGTCCAATGCCCAAAACACAGGAAAGCGCTCACTTATTTCGGCTTTTATTATCTCCGGAGCAGCAAAGGCTATAATTTGGAAGTTTAATTTGTCGGCAATCTCAAAGATGGGATCTAAGACATGATTCCCTGATGCACTACCAAAGGGATTGTCC
>JALHJR010000225.1:0-1034 GCA_022840405.1 Tepidanaerobacter acetatoxydans | reverse complement strand
AGCAATCCAATATATTCCATGATTTTGTTCAACCGCCATTGGAAAGTGAAAAAATCGCATATATTCTGGTTGACTCATTTCGATATGAGATGGCTTTAGATTTATTCGAACAAATCCAATCTGATTGGGATTGTCAGGTAATACCAGCCTTAGCCACAGTACCCACTGTCACAGAAGTGGGAATGGCTGCACTGATGCCAGATGCGGAAAAGGGAATATCACTTGCGCCTGCCGGAGCAGGGAAATTGGGTGTTGTGATTTTGACAACAATGCTCAAAGGCCGGCCAGACCGCGTGAAATATATAGAAACAAACTACCCACAGAGCATTGTATTGGAGCTTAACCAAATTGCGCCACTAAAGGATAAGAAGATTGTAAACTCCCTTGCCAATGCAAAGCTGGCTGTCATTACTGCGACAGACGAAATCGACGGATTGTGGGAAAGCCAGCCAGAAATTGCCAGGCGATTACATGATGATGTTTTCAATCAATTACGCCGGTGTGTTCGCAATTTGCTGAATGTCAATTATCAAACGGTCATTATCACATCTGATCATGGCTTTATTGCTGGAGATAATCTTATGGTGGGCACTCCGATGGATCCCCCAGGCGGCGAAACTGTTGACTTACATCGCCGTGTTTGGATTGGTCATGGAGGAGCTAATGTCTCAACGTGCTTGCGCAAACCAGTTTCTGCATTTGGCATTGGTGGTGATTTAGAACTTGTTACACCAATAGGAATGGGGTGCTTTAAGGCAGCAGGTGGATCAACTCAATATTTTCATGGTGGTATGTCCCTCCAAGAAATAATTATTCCCATCCTATCGGTTCGACCAGGGAAAAACTATTTATCATCCAATAAAGAACCTGCTTTTCATTGGGAAATAATTCTTGGTAGCAAACAAATATCTACAAGATTTTTCTCGGTTACTATTAATGGAAACGCAACTGAACTTCTCGCGACACCACCAAAAATTCGAATTGAACTGAAATCCGGGAATCGAGTTCTCTCAATGCCAGTAGCAGCTACGTAT
>JALHJR010000224.1:0-1035 GCA_022840405.1 Tepidanaerobacter acetatoxydans | reverse complement strand
GGGATCCTGGAGCGGGTGCAGGCGGCGATCGACTATGCCCGGGAGCAGGGGATCCCCGTGCAGGTGAATCACGTTATGGTCCGTGCCTCGATAGGAAACGCCCGGGTGGATGCCCGGGGGATCGAGATAGTCCCGGGACCCGGCGACGAGGCGAACGCCCCGGAGTGGAGCGGCCTGGAGTGGGTGGAATGAACACCTGCCCTGCCTGTGGGTGGAGCCCTGCCGGTGGAGAGTGCCCGGACTATTGCCCCGTTTGCGGTATGCCCCTATCCCAGGAGGCCGACCGGGAAACGGTTACAAATGACATTCTCGCCCTGGTAAACGCGTGGTCTCTCCCGGAACACCTCACATTTCGGGAGGCGTTGCCCTCCGTGGTTAAAATGATGGACGTTGACCGGCATAACGAGTTTGTCGATCTTGTGGTCCGTGCCTTCAAGCGCACCGGCCCGACTGTGACCACAAAACTGGAGCGCGAAGAATGACCCGCAGCCGGCGGACCGGAATGCCTGGAGGCGGCGGAGGCGTGAGGCGCCGGCCGGAGCCGGCGGCGTATGTGGCAACATCGGCATAGTCTTTACTCTTTGCCATTACGGCAGGGGAGGGACGCGCACAAAAACGGTGGTCGTATCGGCCGGATCGTGACCCCGTGCCGCACCCCTGATCCGGCCCTCCGGCCGGGAAGCGGCGGCCGGTATTACTTAAACGTTCCGAAATGTGTACATTTGCTGAACATGTCTGAACAGGTAAGAAAGGTGACGAACGCACACGAGTGCAACAACGTTAAACGATGTCATACGGCGAAACCGACAGCAAAGAAGCGCTTATATGCGTGGCGCGCCAATAGAGAAACAACGACGGGACAGACTCGACGTGAGGAGCCGACAACTGGCAAGTTTTGACTCCCCGCGCCGCATTACAGAACCGCGTAGCATTCAGTATATCGATGGTTTCGGTATATTAAAGTTGCCCGAAGACCCCGGAATTCTTAGGAATTCTTAGGAATTCTTCGAGAACTCTCGGAATTTCACGCGGTTT
>JALHJR010000023.1:0-37880 GCA_022840405.1 Tepidanaerobacter acetatoxydans | reverse complement strand
TTTTGGGTATTGCTCTTTGAGCTGGTCGAAGGGTGATTAATCAACCACCCTTAGTTAAGTGCGTCTTTGTTTAGGTATATATTCATAACAATGACAGTAGTATATAACAGAATGACAGTAGTGCATAGTAAAATAACATAAGTATATAGAAGAACAATAGAAGTATATAGAAGAATGACAGCCTTATATAGCAGAACAACAGAAGTATATAGAAAAACAACAGAAGTGTATATCAGAATGGCAGTGGTATATAGCAAAATGACAGACCTCTGAATAGTAATGAGGCAGGAAAATAGATTTCTTTAAAGAATATATATAATGATTATGCGATTGTAATGCTACTCTAAGAAAGTAATTTTTGATAGGCGGTTTTATTTTGAGTTTATCTTGTCAAGAGGTTATCATGACTAAAAATCTTAAGAATAGAGGGGTAGTTTCATGATAAAGGTTGTAATAGCTGATGATGAGGTGAGGGTATGTCAATTGATTTGCAATCTTATCGATTGGGGATTATTAGATATGGAGATAGTTGGGGTAGCCCATAATGGCATTGAGGCATTGGAATTAATAGAAAAACTTCAGCCTGATCTGATGATTACAGATATACGCATGCCTGGATGCGATGGGCTGGAAATGATTGGGAAGGGTAAGCAAATCAAAGAAGATATTGACTTTATAATCATAAGTGGTTACAGTCATTTTGAATATGCACAAAGTGCTATAAAATATGGAGTCAGTGATTATTTACTAAAACCAATTAATAAAAGTGAACTATTAAACACATTAAATAAAATACGTGAAAAACACAGACAGAAAACCCAACAATTATCCAAAGAAGAAAAAATGCAACTTCAATTAAAAGATAACATAGGCAAATTACGGTCCGGATTTTTCGTAGAGATGCTATTAAGTAAAAATACAAATCGGGCAGATATGGAGATTGATGAAATTAACAAAAACTACTTCTTTAATTTTCAACCTGCCTGCTTTCAGGTTTTTATTGTTAAAGTGGACTGCAAATACAAAGATTTATGCGAAAACATGAATGTAGTAGGCAAGAAAATCGTACAAACACTGACTAAAAGTCTAGGCAAAGAATGTTTTGATATAGAAACTTACCTTAAAAACAGCAGGATTTATGGTATTTTAAACTACGATAAAGCAAAGCAGGATGTGGTGCGTAAAAAGCTCAAGTCAAGTTTTGATGATATCCTTGTGCAGCAGCACTTATACCATGAAATAGAATTTACTGTTGGTCTTGGGAGGCCAGTGGAAGATATTAGACAATTAGAAGATTCTCTTGTCGGGGCACAATGGGCGATAAGGCAACGCCTATTGGAAGGAACGGGAAATTTATTGGAGTATACAGAACTAAAAAGACACCATGAAAGTTGTAACAGTATAATAGCAGAACTTACCGAAAACATAGAGAAACCCTTGGAAGTTTTAGATTCAGAGAGCATCATCCGCGAGATAAAGTTACTAAAAGAAAAGATACTAAATCAACCGAACATTTCCGGGCAAGAGATATTTGATTTAGTAACGGCTATTTACAGTAATTGTCTGATGTTATTAAGAAAGTATAAGTTTAATATAAGTGAGTTGGAGTTGTTTTCTGAAACCTTTTTATTAAATGCAGACCTTTGCAGCTCTGCGGAGGAACTATTTGAGCTATTAATAGAAAATATTTGTAAATCTTTAAGCATCATTGTAAAAGACAAAATGCAGGCTGATATGAAACCAATTTATATGGCAAAACAGTATATTCAGCAAAATTATATGAAACCTATTAGCTTAAAAGATGTTAGTGATTTTGTCGGGTTTAATGATTCTTATTTTAGTTTTTTATTTAAAAAAGAAAGCGGAAAAAATTTCACAGAATATCTTTCTGAAGTGCGGTTAAATAAGGCAAAGGAGCTTTTGAAGGAAACGGATATGAATATTGCCAATATTTGTGAAGTAGTAGGGTATACTGATTTAAAATATTTTAGAAAAAGTTTTAAAAAATATACCGGTCTTAGACCGAATGAATATAGAAAATTATATGCTTAGGAATATGATGGTTATGAAAAATAAAAATGCTCATTATATATCTTTTCGAGTTTCCCATATGTTTTTGATATTACTGACTTTTATAGCTTGTCTGCTATTTATGCTTACTTTAATATCAGTAGCAGATAATAACAAATACATTCTGATGCTTATGGTAAGCTATGCAGTATTCTTTATTATTTTATATATATTATACAAGCAGGTATACGTTCCATATAAGGAAACATCTAAAGTCTTAAAACTCTTTGCAAAGGGTTACACCATACAGGGCATTTATCAACTTAGATGGCCGCTTAGCCCGGAAATGGATCAGGCTATTAAAAAAATCAAGACGATTTTTGATACAAGTGATTTGATAAATGCGACAAAAAAGCAGTCACAGTACCTGGCATTGCAAAATCAAATAAATCCTCATTTTTTGTATAATAGCTTAGAAGGTATCCGAGGCGAAGCCGTTGTGGCCGGCCTGGATAATGTAGCTGAAATGGCGGAAGCACTTGGAGTCTTTTTCCGATATACGATTTCTAATATGGAAAATTTGGTTACATTAGAGGATGAACTGACAAATATTGAAAATTACTATATTATTCAGCAGTATCGCTTTGGAGAGCGCCTGAATTTAAGCATTGAATATGATTGTGAGGATAAAAAAGAGGTATTAAAGCTGCGAGTGCCTAAGCTAACATTGCAGCCTATTGTGGAAAATGCAATTTTTCACGGAATTGAAAGAAAAATGGGGAAGGGTAATGTTGTAATTAAAATTGAAACCACTCCCAAGCGGCTCATAATAACGGTGTCTGACGATGGATTAGGTATACAGGAAGAACAATTACGAGAACTTAACAAAAAACTTAATACACAGTCTTTTGATTATATGAGGACTGACGGTGAAAGGAGAGCCGGTATCGGTATAATAAATGTAAATAACAGAATCAAGCTTTTATTTGGAGAAAAATACGGGATTGATATTTACAGCACAGTAAATTTAGGCACAGATGTAGAAATTACGCTGCCTAGAATTACCGAAAAAGGTGGAGAAAGTCCGGATGAAAGAAGAAGTTTTTCGTATGGAACGGGTAACTAAGATTACTGATGGTGTGACTTTTTTGGACAATTTCAGCATGCATGTTTTTAAAGGGGAAATTATGGGCCTTGTATGTGTAAACGCTCATGGCAAAGAGGCGTTAATTGAACTGCTTTGCCAAAATACGCCTATTCATTATGGGCATATATATTTTCAAGAAAAATTAGTCAATAACTATCAACATAGTGGCATGGATATGAATCCGGTATCCATCATTGAAAAGCAAAGCCGATTAGTAGAGGACTTAACGGTAGCGGATAATGTATTTGTAATGAGAAGAGGCTTTAAAAAATACGTAATTAATCCAAAGGTGCTTAATACTCAGTTTAGCCTATTTGCAAGAGAATTAGATATTCAAATTGATGGAGAAGAATTAGTCTCGAATTTATCTTTTTTTGAAAAATGTGCAGTAGAAATCATAAAAGCTGTTGTATCAAATGTCAAATTGATTGTTCTAAGAGATATCAGCAATTTCATAAGTGCGGTTGATCTGAAAAAGATTCATGATATTTTACGATATTATTCAGAGCAGGGCATTTCATTTTTATATATCTGTAATCATCATGAAGAAGCCTTCAAAATTTGTGACAGGGTTTCTTTAATGGAAAACGGCAGGCTGTTAAAAGTGCTCAATAAAAGTGAATTTAAAGATGAAATGATAGACCCCTATACCCTTGATTTTAGTCATGTGGGTTCAACAACTGCTTCTAGGGGTAGTAATAAGGGCATGTTAAAATTTCAAAATGTTTGCACAGAATGTATAAGCGATATGAGCTTTACAGTTGAAAAAGGCGAATGTGTTGCTTTTTTAGATGTAAATAATACTACTTTAGCAGATATTATTAAATTAATTAACGGAGAAATTAAACCTATCTCTGGAACCATTCTTCTTGATGGCGATAATTATATTGAAAAGATTTCAAAATTAAATAAAAAGGTTTGTTTTATTCAAGAAAACCCTATTCAGACAATGTTATTTTATGAAAGAAGCTATTTATATAATCTATGTTTCCTGCTGGATAGGAAACTACCTGATCATTTTTGGTGTAGAAAAAACATTCGAAATAGCATTATCCAAGAATACGAAGCGTTGTTAGGAGAAGATATTTATGCTGCTGACATACGAAACTTGGCCCCAAAATCCCTATATAATTTGGTCTATTACAGAGTTCATCTTTACAACCCAAAAGTTGTTTTTTGTATGCAACCCTTCTCAGGTGCAGATATGTATCTTAGGCATCATGTAATTCAGTTAATTGATCAACTTAGAAAAAAGGGAATTACAGTGGTTATTTTAGCGGTTAGCATATCGGATTGTCTTACTGTAGCTGATCGGCTTATTGTGGTCGAGCAAGGAAAACTTCGAGATAAATATGACAGCGAAAAATTTCCGCTGTTTCGTGCAAGTCAATAATTAATCTTAGTTTATAACCAGCCATTGCAAGTGACCCTGATTTAGTATTGTCGGGGAGCTTACAGTGGCTTTTTAATATGTAGAAGGATTTAACTTTCCAGAAAAATACATATTATTAGATTGTCATAAAATTAAATGAAGTTCCAAAGAATACCCCCCTAATTCCAAAGACTACCTCTTTGTTATGTCAAATCACAGATGATATAGTGGTAAATAGGTGAGCGAATACTAAATCTAAGAACGGGTGAGGTTCATGCAAGAATACATAGTCGAAATGGAGCATATTTACAAAACTTTTCCGGGAGTAAATGCCTTAGATGATGTATCACTTAATTTAAAGGCTGGGGAAGTTCTTGCTTTACTTGGAGAAAATGGCGCAGGCAAATCAACTTTGGTAAAAATCCTAAGTGGTGTCTACACACCTGATAGCGGCGATGTCAGGATTTTAAGCCAAAAAGTAGATAATTTAACCCCGAAAAAGGCGCAAGAGCTAGGTGTTGCGATTATACATCAAGAATTGAACATGTGTCCACATCTTACGGTAGCAGAAAATATCTTTTTAGGCCGCGAGATGAGTCAGAAAGGCATTTTGTCAAGTCGTGAAATGAATAGACAGGCAAAATCTATTCTTGAAAAGCTTAACATTGATATTTCTCCGGACACAATTGTCGGCGATTTAGCAGTTTCCAAGCAGCAGATGGTGGAGATTGCAAAAGCTCTTTCAATAAATTCTAAAATACTGATAATGGATGAACCCACATCCGCCTTAACCTCTAAAGAAATTGATGACTTGTTTAAAATAATACGAAAGCTAAAAAGCGAAGGCTGTGGAATTATTTATATTTCCCATCGCTTAGAGGAATTAAAGCACATTGCTGACAGGGTCATGATTATGCGAGATGGAAAACACATTATAACTAAAAACTTTACCGATATTGCAATGCCGGAAATTATAACTTATATGGTAGGCCGAGAAATTAAACAGAAATTTCCAAGAGTGGTTACAAATAGAGGAGAAAAAATATTTGAGGTAAAGAACTTAAATGCAGGCAGAATGGTACGAAATGTCAGTCTTGACCTGTATGAAGGCGAAATTCTGGGAATTGCAGGTTTGATGGGTGCAGGACGCACGGAAACCACTCGTGCTATTTTTGGAGCTGAGCCCAAAGAATCAGGTGAAATCATTTTACATAGCAAGGCTATAACGATTGATAAGCCGATGGATGCAATTAAAGCCGGGATAGTGCTAGTCCCGGAGGATAGAAAAAAAGACGGTTTATGTACTGAGTTAAGTGTTCGAGAAAATATTGCATTACCTAATTTAGATATACTTTGCAATGACCAAGGGGTAGTAGACTTTC
This sequence comes from Tepidanaerobacter acetatoxydans, assembly GCA_022840405.1. GTDB lineage: Bacteria > Bacillota > Thermosediminibacteria > Thermosediminibacterales > Tepidanaerobacteraceae > Tepidanaerobacter > Tepidanaerobacter acetatoxydans_A. The sequence goes on along the minus strand of JALHJR010000023.1, from coordinate 31,969 downwards.
AAAAAGAAAAATCAATGGTAAACAAAGCTATAAATGATTTAAGCATTAAACTGGCAAGTCCTGAAGTAAATGCAGGCAGCCTTTCGGGAGGAAATCAACAGAAGGTCGTCGTAAGCAAATGGCTTGCAAGGAACTCTCATGTAGTGATATTTGATGAACCTACAAGAGGAATTGACGTGGCAGCAAAGGTGGAAATTTATAATATTATGAATGACTTAAAGAAGCAGGGAATAGGTGTTATATTTGTTTCTTCCGAAATGCCGGAGATTATGGGTATCAGTGATAGAATTCTTGTGATGTGTGATGGGAGAATCACTGGCGAGCTTAACATTGAAGATGCCACACAAAATCTTATCCTTGAATATGCAACAAAATTCGAAACTAAAATAAACGATGCTGCTACTGCCTAAAAACAATATTAATAGATCTATAGGGGAGATATAAATGAAAAAAGGAAAAGCTCAGAGTATATTAAAAAAAATAATGGCAACTAGGGGCATGGGCCAGGTCGTATCGGTAACATTCGGTCTTATTATAATTTGTATTGTATTTGGGATATTAAATCCAATATTTTTTTCAAGTAGGAACGTCAGTAATCTGCTTCGTCAAATTGCTCCTATTCTGATAATCGGTATAGGTCAATCATATGTCTTAATTACGGGTAATATCGATCTTTCCATAGGTTCTGTTATAGGTATGAGTTGTATGATTTCAGCGACAATGATGACAAAAGGTGTCAATCCATGGGTTGCTGTTGTGATTACATTTTTTTGCTGCCTAGTGGTTGGTGTAACAAACGGACAGTTAGTTGCAAGCTGCAAATTGCCGCCATTTATTGCAACACTCGGTACTATGACTATTGCAAGGGGCATAGCTCAAATTGTAAATAATAACTATAATACTGATGCAATTGGTGCCGCAGCGAATGGCTTTAGGAACTTTTTTTACTATGGTAAAATCTTAGGAATATATAATACCATATGGATTGCAATTGCTTTGTGGCTGGTGTTTAACTTTATTCTTAGCAAAACCAGAACAGGCCGCTATATTTATGCGATTGGCAGCAATATAGAGGCATCAAGGCTTTCGGGTGTTAATATAATTGCTACTACTACAACAGCTTATGTTGTCAGTTCGATTTGTGCTTGTACAGTCGGTCTTATTACTTGTGCTATAAGCGGCATGGGTACCATGGACGCCGGTACCGGCTATGAGATGTTTGCAGTTGCCGCTTCTGTTATTGGCGGTGTAAGTACTTTAGGAGGACAGGGAATTTTGCTGGGAACTGTGGTGGGAGCTTCTATCTGGGGAGTATTGCAGAATGGCTTGCAGTTTGCCGGCGCACCGGTTGCCATACGTAATATTGTGATTGGAATCATTGTAGTGGTTTCTGTTTTATTGGACGTTATTGTTAGAGGTGGAAGTATAAGAAAGAAAAGGGAAAAGGTGATTTCAGATTCTGGTGAAATTAAAGCATGATGCTTTAATTTATAAAAACTAAAAACAAGGAGGAATGGAAAGTGAAACTTCTAAAATCTAAGTTATTTGCGTTGCTGCTGTGTCTGGTTTTGCTTGCTAGCTTTGCGGCCGGTTGTGGCAATAAAGAAGTACAAGAGTCTACACCTACACAAACAAATGGAGGTAAAGCCGATTCCCAAAATTATAAAGTATATTTAATTACAATGGACCAAATGGATCAGCACTGGGTAAATGTAGATAAAGGCTGTAGACAGGCAGTAGCTGAGCTGGGTAATATTGACTATAAGTGGTTAGCACCCGATGTTAAAGATGATGCAAAACAGATTGAATGTATTAATAATGCTGTAGCTGGCGGAGCGGATGCGATACTACTTGCTGCTAACGGTCCTGTAGCAGTTCAGTCTGCACTTGAGGAAGCCCAAGCAGCTGGTGTTAAAATTGTCTATGTCGATTCTCCGGCGGATTTTCCTGCTGTTCAAACCTTAGCGACTGATAACAAAGCTGCAGGTAATACAGCCGGCGGGGAAATGCTTAAAGCACTTGAAGCTGCAGGCATTAAGGAAGGTAAAATTGGTGTTATTAGCGTAAATGCTGCCACAGCATCTACAGTGGCACGTGAAGAAGGTTTCAGGGAAGCATTAAAAGGCAGCAGTTTCGAGGTTCTTGAAACACAGTATTGTGATGGTGACGCGGCCAAATCCAAGGATGCTGCTGCTAATTTCATAACCCAAGGCTGTGTGGGTCTATTTGGAGCCAATGAAGGTTCAACGGTTGGAATTGGCAATGCTATCAAAGAAGCCGGAAAGAATGTTATAGGAGTTGGGTTTGATAAGTCAGATGCAATTCTCAATCTCATTAAAGAAGGCTATTTGCTCTGCACAATGGCACAAAACCCGGAAGTGATGGGTTATGAAGGTGTAAAAACTGCTGCGAAGGCCTTAAATGGTGAAGAAACCGGTCCTGAATTTATTGACACTGGTGTGTCTGTTATAACAAAAGATGATGTTAAGTAGTTTATAATAATTTGGCTTGCATACATAGAATACCGCAAAACTGCCACAAGGTAGTTTTGCGGTATTCTATTTGCAAAAAAATATCACGGGTACAACCCGTGAATTATTGTTAATACTGTATGAATCGCACTAACACATACTTGCACGCCTAAATAAACCTTACATATTTAGGTATGCCGTTTACATAAGGAACTTTTACCTCGCCTTGAATAAGCGGCAGCATGTAATCGATAGCATCCTGTGTAACCCACCTGTTTTTACTATCTATCCACTGACTAGGCAATAGTTTGGTAAGATTGGCAACTTCTGATAGGGGAACTGTTCCTGGTTCAAAGCCGTTATCAGTGTTCTTGATAGATATCATTATATCGCTTACGCCATCCATGATTTTTTTTACAGCATCCTCTCCCACCATTACAGCTGCTTCATTATCTGTAAGAGATGCTATATGGGCGGCACATCTTTGGAGAATTGAAAGCTCGACAACTTTTACGCGTTTTGATATATTCTCAGCTACAAGTTGCTTCATGTAGCTGCCTACTCCGCCCATTTGAATGTTTCCAAAGGCATCAGCTTTTTGTTCTTTTAAATAGATATAATTGCCATCATTGTTTTTAAGTCCTTCAGAAGCTACTATAAACACTTTGCCGTTATTTCTCTTAAAAGTTATCTTGACATCATTTAAAAATTCATTTTCATCAAAGGGTATTTCAGGAAAATATATTAAATGGGGTGAACTGACAACATTATCACGAGCCAATGCACCGGCGGCAGCCAAAAAGCCGCTGTTTCGCCCCATAACTTCCACAATAGTAACGATATCTTTTGCATAAACATCAGCATCAAGAGCCATTTCACGCACACTTGTAGCTATATACTTTGCAGCACTTCCATAGCCGGGGCAAAAATGTGTATTCACAATATCATTATCAATAGTTTTAGGCACACCTATAACTTTAATGTCTCTACCTATCTTTTTAATATATTCCGATAATCTATGGGCAGTATCCATAGAATCATTACCGCCGATATAGATAAAATAACCTATCTGATATCTGTCAAAGGTTTCGATTATTTTTTCAAAATCCTCATCCTTGAGTTTATGTCTGCAGGAGCCGAAAGCTGCCGAAGGTGAATATCTTAGAAGATTTAAATCTGATTCGCTGATATCGGTTATATCAATTAGATTATTTTGTAATATACCTTCGATACCGAATTTTGCCGCATATAATTTAATTCTGTATTTTCCGGCTTCTTTTATAATACCATAACAAGTGGCATTGATAACTGATGTAGGACCTCCGGATTGGGCAAGAACAAGGTTTTTTTTCAAAAGATTCACTCTCCCTATCTAATAATTTTAAATAACGTGAAAATTATGTTTTTATAATATCCTAGATGAAAGCTTATCCTGCTTGAGAAATACTAAATTTTCTTTATAGCATGTGATTAATAGCTAAACAAGCCGAATCGTCCTCTTATTGCTATAGTATTTCATGCCTTGGAATTTTAGACACATTAAAAATAAATCCGAGATAAAGCTATGATTTATGGTTAAAAATTCCTTCTACTTGATATATTTTCTAAATCATGCTATATTAAATTCAGTAAATAAATATTTATATTTTATGTCCACTAGGGGAGCGCGGATAGCTGAGATAGTGAGTAAACTCACTGACCCTTGAACCTGCTCTAGGTAATGCTAGCGTAGGGAAGTGGTTTTAGTATGTAAATAAAGCCGCTAACCTTGTTGTTGGCGGTTTCTTTGCCATCTACTCTCCGGACATATTGCATTTTCACAGGGGAGGAGGTGAGCTAAGTTGAATACTGCAGTTAATTTTTTCGAAGATTTTGCGGAAATAACTCCAATAACATGGCTTGTGTTGTTTTGCATTTGTGCGTTTGTGGTGGTGCTTAGCATCCTGGGGAAACATACAAAGTTTAATACGAAAGCTATTGTATACGGAGGTCTTTGCGTTGCAGTTGCCTTTATACTGTCCTACATTCGGTTATATCGCTGGCCGCAGGGAGGTTCCATAACTTTGGCAAGTGCACTGCCGATATTTATCTATGCCTATATTTTCGGACCGGCCGCAGGAGTGATGGCCGGAACAGCATACGGCCTTTTGCAACTCGTTCAAGACCCATATATATTACATCCGTTTCAGGTCTTCCTGGATTATATTTTAGCCTTTGCAGCATGGGGGCTAGCCGGATTTTTCCATAATAATATCAGTTTAGGTATTATCGCAGGAGGTCTTGGCCAGATATTTTCAAGTTTTCTTTCAGGAGTTATATTTTTTGCGTCTTTTGCACCTGAAGGTATGAGCCCCGTTGTTTATTCAATAGCAGTAAACGGCACGGTATTGGGAACAGATATTTTAATATGTCTTTTGATTTCAATGATTCCTAAGGTCCGAAAAGTTATTGAACAGCTAAAAAATCAAGTAAAATAAAAGAAACTTTCTAGCATTTATACTGGATTGTTGATGCAAAAAAAACCGGGAGAACTAAACTGTCTACTTTGGAAGTATCATATCAAACCCTCCCGGTTTTTTTGTATATTATTGCATACTATTCAATATCTATAATTTTTCCGCTCGGCTTTGAGATTTCTAATTTTGGTAAAATAACCTTTAAAACGCCATTGTTAAAGTTTGCTTTAATCGCATCACTTTTAACATTGTCCGGGATAGGAATGGACCTGGAAAAATTGCCTTGACGGCGTTCGCGTCGAATAAAATTCTTATCTTTTTCTTCGATGGCTTCTTCATAATTTGCGTTGATTGTAAGGATGTCCCCTTCATAACTAATTTTAATATTATTCTTATCACAGCCGGGAAGATCTGCTTCGATTATATATTCCTTTTCGGTTTCCCTTAAATCCACTTTAAAAGGCTTAAAATCAAACTCGTCAAAAAAATTTGTTAAATCATCAGTGTTAAAAGCCCAGTCAAAAAACTCAGGAAGTAAAGTCTTACGCCGCCTCCAAGGAATTAAACCTCTGTCTTGCATAAGTGTTCCTCCTTTTTAAATTTAACTTAGCTATAGTAAAATTCTATCAAAAAAGTTAGAGTAGGTCAATAAAACTGTTTGACTTTTCAAATGATAAGGTTATTTGCATTGAAATTGATTTTGTAATAAAATAAAAGATAGGTTTTGTTGCTGATGCGGAAAGCATTCTGTGGGAAACTTGAATTTTGTAATAAAAAAAGGAGTGATTTGTTATTAAGTTTTCAAGAAAAGTCAAATTGATTTTTATGATTTCAGTAATATGTATAATTTTTACTCTAACTGCTTGTTCGGTGAACAATATATCAAGTTCTGACGAAACATTGATTTTTGCTGATGCAGGATGGGACAGCATAAGGATTCATAATGCCATAGCTCGATTTATAATCGAGGAAGGATATGGATATAAAACCGATGAAATGACTGGTTCTTCGTCAATAACTCTGCAAGGTTTAATCCAAGGGGATATTGATGTATATATGGAAGCATGGGTGGACAATTACAAAGAAATCTATACTTCAGGAATTGAAAGCGGGGATATTGTAGAATTATCTGTGAATTTTGACGACAATACACAAGGGCTTTATGTGCCGACATATGTGATCGAAGGGGATCCTGAAAGGGGAATTAAAGCTAGTGCACCGGAACTAAAATCTATCAAAGATTTACCTGAGTATTGGGAGGTATTCAAAGATCCAGATATTCCAAAAAAAGGCAGAATTTATGGTTCACCACCCAATTGGGCTGCTGATGAGATACTTCGTAAGAAATTTGAGACATATGGATTAAGCGAGAAATTTGAATATTTTAATCCCGGCTCAGATACTGCATTGAACACCTCAATTGTTTCGGCTATAGAAAAAGGAGAACCATGGGTTGGATATTATTGGGAGCCTACTTGGATTATGGGGAAATATGATATGACACTACTGGAAGATGAGCCATACAGCCTCGAAAAATGGGAAAATGGATATGCATGTGAATTCCCAGGGGTAAAGGTTACAGTTGCCGTAAATAAAGAAGTGACTGAAAAAGCTCCTGAGGTGGTCGGGTTTTTAAAGAACTATAAAACAAGTTCAGAACTTACAAACAAAATGTTGGCATATATGCAAGAAAATGATGTGAATGCAACTGAGGCTGCAATGTGGTTCTTAAGAGAATATGAAGATCTATGGGCACAATGGCTTCCAGATGATATTGCAAACAAAGTCAAAAAATCGCTTTAATAAATACTGGAAAGATGAGGTTTAAATAAAATGAATGGTTTTCCTGAGCTTTTTAACTTTAATCCAGGAATATATATAAAATTATTAGTAGATTGGTTGATATTAAATTTCCAAGGATTTTTTGATGTAGTCACAATTGCCATAAAGTGGGTTGTACTCAATATACAGGGATATCTTATGCTTATGCCTTGGTATGTATTTGTTCTATTAATCTTCTTGATAAGCTGGAAAATAAAAGGTTTAAAATCGAGCCTAGGTTACATGCTTATGATTATTGCAATAGGATTAATAGGACTATGGTATGAGATGATATATACGCTATCTATTGTAATAGCTGCTGTAATGATTAGCGTAATTATTGGTGTGCCAACAGGTATATATACAGCATATAATCAAAGGCTAGAGACTTTTTTAAAACCATTGCTTGATGGTATGCAAACAATGCCGAGCTTTGTTTATCTAATCCCAGCGATGATATTTTTTGGTTTAGGTATTGTGCCTGCTGTTTTTGCAACGATAGTATACTCTACCCCGCCTTGTATAAGGCTTACAACATTAGCAATAAGACAAGTTCCCAAAGAAATGAGAGAAGCTGCCTATGCCTTTGGTTCTTCGAGGTGGCAGGCATTGGCAAAGGTAGAATTGCCCCAGGCAATGCCTACCATTATGGCTGGTATTAACCAGACAACGATGATGGCCATGTCGATGGTTGTTATTTCTTCAATGATCGGAGCAAAGGGTTTAGGAGAAAATGTGCTGATAGCGATAAACAGGACAGATATTGCAATGGGCTTTAATGCAGGAATTAGTATAGTTTTTCTTGCTATAATTATCGATAGGCTTACTCAAGTAGTTTCAGATAAATACAAAAATGTCTAGAAATTTTAGGAGAGAACTCTAATATGTTAGAAAAAATGGAAGTAAAAAATTTAGTAAAAATATTTGGTCCAAGGCCAAAACTTGCTCTTCAAAAACTTAAAGAAGAATGGCCTAAAGATAAAATTTTAAAAACTACTGGTCAGACCGTGGGAGTTGACAATGTTTCATTTTCCGTGAAGGAAGGCGAATTTTTTGTAATAATGGGTCTTTCCGGCAGCGGAAAGTCTACACTTATAAGATGTTTAAATCTGTTAAATAAGCCTACCGCAGGTGAAATAATCGTTGATGATGAAAATATTGTTGAATACAACAATAAACAATTAAGAGAATATAGACAGAAAAAGGTTGCCATGGTTTTTCAAAATTTCGGTCTATTTACCCACAGAACAGTTTTAGGTAATGTAGAGTACGGGTTGGAAATCAGAAACATTGAGAAGACAAAAAGACGTCAAATTGCTATGCAGGTTCTTGAAAGCGTAGGGCTTAAGGGATGGGAAGATAAAATGCCATTAGAATTAAGTGGCGGCATGCAGCAAAGAGTAGGCCTTGCAAGAGCTCTTGCCAACGATCCGGATATATTGTTGATGGATGAGCCTTTTAGTGCTTTAGATCCGCTTATCCGGCGAAATATGCAAGTCGAACTTTTAGAAATTCAATCTAAACTAAAAAAGACAATTATTTTTATCACTCATGATATTAATGAAGCTTTTAAACTTGGTGACAGAGTTGCTGTGATGAAAGATGGGAAAATAGTTCAGCAGGGAACTCCCGAAGAAATACTTAATAATCCATCAGATGAGTATATTGAGGATTTTGTAAAAAGTATAGATAGAACTAAAGTAATTCAAGCAAAAAATATAATGAAAAAACCTAATGCACTGGTATCAATAAAAGACGGTGCAAGAGTTGCAGTTAAAGAAATGCAATCAGCTGACATTTCTAGCGTTTTCGTTATTGGAGAGAATATGAAACTCGAAGGTATCGTGACTATTGATGATTGCGTAGAAGCCGTAAAGAAAAAACAGTATTCTTTTCAAGAGCTGCTTCGCCATGATTACTACATAGCTGACCCCGATGAGTATATTGAAGATCTTTTGGAAAAAGCTACTAAATCAAAATATCCTATCGTAGTGGTAGATGATGAAAACAAACTTATAGGTATTATAACGCGTACATCTATACTTGCGGGGTTATTGCCATGAAATCCGAATAAAAAAAGTAAATTACTAAAACTTCGCACTTGCACAAGTGCGAAGTTTTAGTAATTTACTTTATAAGGTTAAGATTAGAAAAGAAGGCTTAAAAAGTCAAAAAAGGTCAATGAATTTATATTAATTTTTTAAACTATAAAGGTTTTTGAGAGTAAATATCGAAATAATATTATGTGCTCAATGTTTATTGGATTGTTTGTAAAGATATTTATTTAAAGAGGCTGACATGGAAATTGGAGTAGACATAATTGAAATAAACAGAATAAAAGACGCCTGCAGCAGGAAAAAATTCAAAGACCGTTTCTTTACAGCTCGTGAGCTTGCTGAAATAAGTGGAAGAAAAAGCTATCACACCCATCTTGCAGGAAAATTTGCCGCAAAGGAAGCTGTGGCAAAAGCGTTAGGCACCGGTTTTTCCGATATGAAGTGGAAGGATATAGAAATTTTAAGCGACATATCTGGAAAACCGATAGTTTCCATAGCAGGGAAAGCTCTAGAAATATTCAAGTCAAAGAACTTTAAAAGCATGCTCGTTACAATTTCGCACAGTAAGGAATATGCTATAGCTTTTGCTGTAGCACTTGGAGGTGCAGCAGATGAAAGCAGTAAGTCCCTCTACCATGAGGAAGATGGATCAAACAGCCGTTGAAACTTACGAAATTCCCGGAGTTGTTCTCATGGAAAATGCCGGTAGAGAGGTAGCATTGGCAGTAAAAAATATGTGGGAATTTCAAAAAAAAGATAAAAGACCGGCAAATACGACAAAAGTTGTATTATTCTGTGGTAAAGGCAACAATGGCGGTGATGGTTTGGTAGCTGCTCGGCACCTAGCTAATATGGGTTTTGATACAAATGTATTTATTATAGCAAATCCAAGCAGCATAACAGGTGATGCAGCTATAAATTTAAAAATTGCAAATAATATGGGTTTGAAGATAAAAATCATTGATGAAAAAACAGATTTAAATACAATAATGGAAATGACAAGCAGTGCTTCAATCTTGGTCGATGCCATACTTGGCACAGGATTAAAGGGTGAGGTGAGAGGTAGTGCTCGAGATGTAATAGCAATGATTAACAAGCTAGAAACTCCGGTAATTGCTGTAGATATACCTTCGGGGATATGCGGCGAAACTGGGAAGGTGCTTGGAAATGCAGTGAAGGCAGAGCAGACGGTTACTATGGCTGCTCCTAAAATAGGTTTACTACTCTATCCCGGCACTGAATATGTAGGTAAGTTAATTGTTGCCGATATAGGTATGCCGATAAATTTAGTTGAATCTACCGAAGCCGAGGCTGAATTGCTTGATTATAAGTGGGTTTCGAGTTGTTTTAAAGAATATCCTCCTGATGCCCATAAAGGCACTTTCGGCAAAGTCTTTGTTATTGCCGGCTCCTGTGGAATGACAGGAGCAGCGACTCTGTCGGCAGAGGCCGCGGTGAGAAGTGGAGCGGGTCTGGTAACGGCTGGAATTCCCGAAAGTCTAAACGACATCCTTGAAATAAAACTTACGGAAGCTATGACAATACCGCTTTCTGAAACGCCAGATCGCTGCATTAGCGTTGCTGCTCTTGATAGGGCATTACAGTTTGCAAACAAAAGTAATGTTGTAGTCCTAGGGCCGGGTCTTTCTACAAAAAATGAAACAAAACAATTTGTAAGGCAGTTTGCTTTAAACTGTAAAGTGCCAATGGTTATCGATGCTGACGGCTTAAACGCTTTGGCAGAATATCCGGAGGCATTAAATAAGGCACAAGCTCCGGTAATCATTACTCCGCATCCCGGAGAGATGGCCCGCCTTCTTTCTGCAACCTTATCGGAAGTTCAGCGAAACAGAATATCTTCTGTTAAGACAGCAGCTAAGAGGTTCGGCTGCACAGTAGTCTTAAAGGGTGCCAGGACTTTAATCGCCACTTCCGAAGGAAAGCTGTTCATTAATCCTACCGGCAATGCCGGGATGGCTACCGGCGGCAGTGGCGATGTACTTTCAGGTATTATTGGAGCTTTTTTGGCTCGCGGCATGAAACCTTATGAGGCTGCAGCGGCAGGCGTATACTTGCATGGCTTAGCTGGTGACCTTGCAGCCAGGGAAAAAGGAGAAATATGTCTTGCGGCCGGAGATATTATTGATTACTGGTATAAAGCAATAAAGGATATTAAGGAGTATAAAGATGCCCAAAGAACTTCTAAATATCAGACCTACTTGGGCTGAGATTAATTTAGATGATTTACGACATAACTTATTGGAAATTAGAAGAATTACTTTTGCCAACGCCAAATTATGTGCGATAGTAAAGGCAGATGGATACGGACACGGAGCTGTAGAGGTTGCACAGACTGCTCTTTCCTGTGGAGCACATTATCTTGGAGTAGCATTTTTGGATGAAGCAGTAGAATTACGAGAAAAGGGCATAAAAGCGCCTATCCTTATTTTGGGTTTTACACCTGAAAATCAATTTGATACAATAATAGAACACGATATTACTCAGACCGTATATAGTCTAAAATCTGCAATTTTGCTTTCTGAAAGAGCTTTAAAGCAAAAGAAAAAAGCAAAGGTTCATATAAAACTTGATACAGGCATGAGCCGAATAGGTTTTCAGACGGATTCATCTTCTATTTCAGACGTCAGAAAACTGTTTCAGCTTGAGGGCCTAAAAGTAGAAGGCATTTTTACTCATTTTGCAAGAGCAGATGAAAAAGACAGAACAGTTACTGAAGAACAATTTCGAATCTTTACCGAAGCGGTAAATTCTATTGAATCAAAAGACTATAAGATACCAATAAAACATATAGCTAATAGTGCGGGTATTATAGAGTATCCAAAGACACATCTTGATATGGTTCGACCAGGCATTATTCTTTACGGTATGTATCCTTCAGATGAAATTACCAGAAGTAAAATCCATTTAAAACCAATATTGAGTTTAAAAACCCGAGTAGCCCATGTTAAGTCATTGCCGAAGGGTAAAGCAATCAGCTATGGCGGAACATATATAACTGAAAGGCATACCCTTATTGCAACACTACCGGTGGGATATGCAGACGGCTACTCAAGAATGCTTTCGTCCCGAGCCCAGGTACTGATAAACGGGCAGAAAGCTCCGGTTGTAGGTCGTATTTGCATGGATCAATGCATGGTAGATGTTACTGATATAAAAGGTGATGTAAAACCGAAAGATGAAGTTACATTAATTGGAGCAGACGGCAGCGAGAAAATCAAGGCCGAAGACATAGCAAAAATTATCGGGACTATAAATTACGAAATAACTTGTAGTATATCAAAAAGAGTGCCAAGGGTATATATTAGTAATGGTAAAATACAAAATATCAAAAACTTTTTGGTAAAATAGGCATATTTTTCTTACACAATTGACATAATTATATTGATATATATAATAAATTATGTACTTGCACGTTGCTTTAAAAATTTAGGGGGTGCCGGTATGGCGGAATTAAAACGCATTGTTGTTAGTTTGCCGGATAATTTATTAGAAGAGGTAGATTATTTCGTTGCTTTGGAAAATAGAAATCGCAGTGAATTTATTCGCGATGCAATGAAATTATATATTAAAGAAATGGAGAAGATAAGGATAAGGGAACAGCTAAAAGCCGGTTATACGCAGATGGCAGAATTAAACATAAAATTTGCAGAAATGGGGATATGTGAGGATTACAAAGACTTTGTACTATATGAAACAAGACTTTCGGGGTGTGAATAATGTGCTGGTTAGGCGTGGCGACATATTTTATGCAGACTTAAATCCGGTAGTCGGATCGGAACAGGGTGGCATTAGACCGGTAGTGGTAGTGCAGAACGATGTAGGAAATAAATACAGTCCTACTGTTATTATTGCTGCAATTACTTCGCAGATCGATAAGGCAAAACTGCCTACACATGTGGAATTGCAAAGCAAGGATTACGGTCTTGAAAAAGATTCTGTAATTTTGCTTGAACAGCTTAGGACAATAGATAAGCGAAGGCTAAAAGAAAAGATAACAATTCTAGATCAGGACATAATGAAAAAAGTTGATGAAGCATTAAAAGTTAGCCTAGGGCTTGAGGAACTGTAATGAAAATACGAAGATAAGGCTTCCGTATTCTCTTAATGTATACAGTTTTATTATTTTAACTGTCTACTGCAAGGAGAGCATTTCAATAAAATAGCGGGAGCCTTAATTTTATGTCAATCATTGTTAAATTAAACATGATTTTTCTAAAAAAAGAAGGATTATGTAATATTATTTAGAATATATAAAATGATAAAGTATAGAGGGCGCTTGGGGGATCAATATGAAGGTAAATACCCAGTTTTTTACGGAGCTTATGATGGCACTGTCTTTGATGATGGATTTGGATGAAAACAGGAAACTTTATCACGCATGGAGAGTTGCAATTTTAGCTGAAAGAATGTCGCGAAAAATATTGCCCGAATACAGAACTCAGATATTCTATGCCGGTCTTTTGCATGATATAGGTGCAATATCTTTAAAGGAGCATGTGATTCATTATACGGATATAGAAGAACATTTTAAAAATCCCGTACTGTTAAAACATAGCGAAAAGAGCGCTCAAATCGTAAGCGAAATAGGTCCGCTAAGTATTGCGGCAAATATGATAATAGAGCACCATGAGTATTGGGACGGCAGAGGATACCCGAAAGGCCTAAAAGGCAACAATATAAACTTGGGAGCACAGATATTAAGAATTGCCGATACCTTTGATATTTTAGCCAGAGTAAAGCCACCACTGGATCTAAATGGAGTAAAAACTACTCTTTACGCACGCAGAGGCTCGGAATTTTCGGATTTAATGTGTGAGCTAATGATTGCGACCCTGGAAGAGGGTAATTTTTTTGATGAAATAATGGATGAAAACAAAGTTTCAGAAATGCTGCCGAAAGTCATGAGGGGTCTGCCTCCTTTTGACTTAGCAACGTGCAAGACAGATATAAGAAATGCAGTCAAGGTGTTTGCTCAGGTCATTGATGCCAAGCACAGTTATACGGCAGGTCATTCGGAACGTGTAGCATTTTATACATATCGGCTTGCTAAGGGTATGGGCTTATCCAGGGAAACGGCTAAAAATTACGAGATAGCTGCATATTTACATGATGCAGGGAAAGTAGCGGTACCCAAGAGTATTTTGGATAAACCTTCAGCCTTGACGCTGGAAGAGTTTAAACTTATGAAAAGACATCCGGTGTATACAATGGAAATTATCAGCATGATAAGCGAACTGAAAGATTTGGTACTTGTGGCGGGAGGTCATCATGAAAGATACGACGGCAGAGGGTATCCTGACGGTGCTAGTGGAGAAAATATTCCGCTGGGTGCACGAATAATGGCAGTAGCGGATTCCTTTGATGCAATGACGTCTTCTAGGCCTTATCAAAAAACCAAGAGCAAGGATGAGGCTAAAAAGGAACTGATAAAAAATGCAGGAAGTCAGTTCGACCCCAAGATAGTAAAAGTTGCGACAAAGGTATTATGAAGTGTAAAAGATAGAAGGAGAGTATATGAAATGCTGCCTCTTATAGGAATTACCATGTCTTTTGATTATGACAAAAATCAGGCTCAACTAGGTGAAAAATATTTTCATGCGGTACAATCAGCTGGAGGGCTACCGGTTGCAATACCGCCGATTCAAGATAAAACTGTCTTGAAAGCCTTGACTGAAAAGCTTGACGGTATAATCTTATCCGGAGGTCCAGACATAGATCCTTCATATTATAATGAAAAACCAAGTACTGAGTTGAAAGATGTAAGTCCCTGCAGAGATGCTGCTGAAATGTTTCTTGCCGATGAGATGCTAAGAGTCAAAAAGCCTTTATTGGGTATATGTAGGGGCATGCAAGTTTTAAATGTAGTTTTGGGTGGAACTTTATTTCAGGATATTTTCACAGAGTTTAAACAGCCTTTAAAACATATTCAGAGTGCACCTGGCTGGCATGGTACTCATGAAATTGAAATTGTCGAAGAAGATTCTGCTATTTTTCAAATTTTAAGGCAAAGGCACTTATTTGTAAATAGTTTCCACCATCAAGCGGTAAAAGAACCGGCAGCTAGCTGTAAAGTTTCTGCATTGGCTTCGGATGGAGTTATTGAAGCCATAGAGCTAAAGGAAGCAGATGTGTTTTGCGTTGGAGTCCAGTGGCACCCGGAGAAGATGATAAGGGATGCTGTGTTTTTACGTATATTCGAATCCATGATAGATGCTGCAAGGCGGTGCTAAAATAAATAAGCCGGCGGTTGGAGGAGGATTATTGTGAAAATATATATTTCGACTGATATGGAGGGAATTTCGGGAATTACTTCCATGCATCAAATAAATTCCGGCGGGCGTGAGTATGAAAGAGCAAGAAAAATGATGACACGTGAGGTTAATGCCGTAATCGAAGCAGCTTTTGAAAACGGAGCAAAGGATATTGTCGTAAATGATGCACATGGAGATATGGATAATATACTTATTGAAGAATTGGATTCTAGGGTTTTGCTTATCAGTGGAAGCCCCAAACCGCTTAGTATGATGGAAGGTATTGATGAATCATTTGATGCGGTTTTTTTTGTCGGATATCACGCTCGAGCAGGGAGCAGTGAATCAATAATGGACCATACATATACCTTTCGCGTATTAGAGGCAAAGATAAACGGCAGGCCTGTAAGCGAAGCAGGATTAAACGGACGGCTGGCGGGGTATTATCATGTTCCGGTAGCTTTTTTATCAGGAGATCAAAATGCTGTAAGATGTGCTCGTGAAGAACTGAATGAACATGTGGGAGTGGCGGTGAAACGTGCATTAGGTCGCACTTCTGCTGCAATTTATCCGTTTAGTCAAGTCAAAGCCCGTTTAAAAGAGGGCGTGGCTGAAGCTATGAAGAAAATTCCATCATTGAAACCAACAGTGGAAAAAGACCCCGTAGAATTAGAGGTAACCTTTACCGTATCTGATATGTCAGCCATGGTACAGCTTATACCGGGTGTAATGAAAAAAGATGCACGTACGGTAATTTATACGGGAAGAGATTACTTAGAAACTTACAAAGTATTTAGGGTTATGCTTGCCTTAACAAGTGGTATAATATGATAAGTAGGAGGAAAAACATGTTAGCTATTGTAAACGGTAAAATATATACTATGACCGGTGAGGTTGTTGATAAAGGAAGCTTACTAATCGAAGATGGTAAGATAAAGGAAGTCGGTCAAGAAGTTGAGATTCCTGAAAATGCCAAAGTAATTGATGCATCAGGGAAATACGTTTTTCCCGGTTTTATCGATGCTCACAGTCATATAGGCATTTTTGAAGAAGGAGTAGGTGATATAGGGGAAGAAGGCAATGAATGTACTAATCCTGTGACACCTCAGCTTAGAGCTATTGATGCCATAAATCCCGGTGACCAGGCCTTTAAGGATGCAATAATGGGAGGCATCACATGTGCCTTTACAGGCCCCGGAAGTGCCAACGTTATCGGTGGTCAGTCTATTATTATAAAGACACATGGGAAAATTATAGACAAAATGGTTGTAAAAGAGCCTGCGGGCTTAAAAATTGCGTTTGGGGAAAATCCCAAAAGGGTATATGGTGAGCAGAAAAAAATGCCAGCCACCCGGATGGCAACGGCAGCTTTGCTTAGGGAAGCCTTGGTAAATGCTCAAAACTATAAAGCAAAACACCAAAATAGCTTAAGGGATCCGGATAAAGCAGTTGAAAGAGACCTTAAAATGGAGATTTTATGTGATGTTCTTGATAAAAAGCTTCCATTAAGAGCACATGCTCATAGAGCAGATGATATAATGACTGCTGTGAGAATCGCCAAAGAATTCGATGTAGATATGGTTATTGAACACTGCACAGAGGGTCATTTGATAGCTGATGAACTAGCAGAATTAGGTATTCCTGCAGTGGTAGGGCCTTCGTTTTCATCTCGTTCAAAGGTAGAACTTAGAAACCTGAGTTTTACCACACCGGGAATCCTAGCAGATAAAGGTGTAAAAGTAGCCATAATGACCGATCATCCGGTTATACCAATGCAATACTTACCTGTTTGTGCCGCCTTGGCAGTGCGTGAGGGCATGAAGGAAGAAGATGCTTTGGCAGCTATTACTATCAATGCAGCTGAAATTTTAGGCATTGCACAACGGCTTGGGAGTCTTGAAAAAGATAAGGATGCCGATGTAGTAATATGGAATGGATACCCGCTTGACATAAAATCTAAACCCCATTGCGTCATAGTTAACGGTGAAATAGTCTATGAAGAGGGCTGCTGATTTAGTCAAGTTTTCTTTCAATTTATTGTATTATATTTTGTTATATAATAATTTTACAAATAATTTTTAGCGGATAAAATTAGGATGAGTGCAATGGAAAAAGTCTTTGAAACCAAAAATGTTGAGCAAACAGAAAAGCTAGGAGTATCGCTGGGAAAGCTTCTTTCCAAAGGAGACTTTTTGGCTCTAACCGGAGATTTAGGTGCGGGCAAAACGGCTTTTACTCGAGGTATATCAAAGGGATTAGGCATAGACCACCCCGTTACAAGTCCCACTTTTACTATAATAAATGAATACCATGGCCCTGCTGCCCTTGCACACATGGATGCATATAGACTTAAAACCCCAGAAGAGCTTGCAAATATTGGGTTTGATGATTATCTGGAAGATTTTATTATTGTTATGGAATGGGCCGACAAAGTAAGGGAAATGCTGCCTGATGATGTATTATGGATAGATTTCAAAGTTTTAGGAGAAACCTACAGGCAAATAAGATTTACAACAAAAAGCCCTCATTATGACAGGATTATTCAGGAGCTGAGCATATGACACGGATTTTAGGAATCGATTCATCTTCAATTGTAGCGACTGCAGCCGTATTAAGCGAAAAAAAGCTTCTCTCAGAGTATATTGTAAATAATAAAAAGACCCATTCGGAAAAGATGATGGCAATTGTTGACCAAGTGCTGACAGATTCAGGGCTAACCATAAATGACGTAGATGCAATAGCGGTGGCTAAAGGGCCGGGGTCCTTTACAGGAATCCGCATAGGTATGGCATGTGTTCAGGGTATAGCACATGCCTTGAACAAGCCTTTGGTAGGAGTTAATACCCTTGATGGTTTGGCATATAATCTTATGGGAACCAAAGATTTACTGTGCCCGGTGATTAATGCTCAGCGACAGGAAGTTTATACATCGCTTTACCGTTGGGAAGGCTGCAAGCTAAAAAGGCTTTGGGACTATAAATTGATTAAATCCGATATGCTGCTTGAAGAATTATTAGGCATTAATGAAAATATAGTGCTCTTGGGCGATGGTTTACCGATATTAGAGAATTCATTGAAAAACCGCGGAAACCAGGCAGAAGAAAATATCATTTCCGCCCACCCCGTATTTTCTATGCCTCGTGCTTCATCAGTAGCAGCAGCAGCCTTGCAGGAATATATCCATGGGAATATACAAGATTGCTTTTCAATAAAACCTTTCTATATACGAAAATCCAATGCCGAGGAAAAATGGGAGGAGCATCATGGAACAAAGAGCCGATGATGATTTAACCGTAGAGGTTATGAAAATGAAAGACCTGGATGAGGTAATGGAAGTTGAACGTCAATGTTTCACAACGCCTTGGTCCCGATATTCCTTCGCATGTGAACTTACCGATAATCAATTTTCCCATTACATTGTAGTAAGGCATATTGGTAGAGTTATAGGCTATGCCGGTATGTGGATAATATTAGACGAGGCTCATGTGACCAACGTAGGGGTTCTGCCCGAATATCGCGGAAAGGGCATTGGAGAGCTGCTGATGCGTTCGCTTATGTCAGTTGCGAAAAACCACGGAGCCACAAAAATGACCCTTGAAGTCCGTAAAACCAATTATATAGCTCAAAACTTATATTCCAAACTTGGCTTTGAACCGGTAGGAATCCGAAGGGGATATTATATAGACGATGGCGAAGATGCGATTATAATGTGGAAAGATTCACTTTAAAGGTTTTATTGGTATTCCTCCTACAAATGCATAATCAGGCACATCCCTGTTAACCAATGAACAGGCTGAAATAGTCGAACCATTTCCGATAATAACTCCCGGCAATATGGTGACATTAGCACCGATCGTTACATCCTTTCCTATAACAACTTTTCCTTTTCCCCATTCTTTTACCATATACTCATGTGCCAATATGGTTGAGTTATACCCGATTATGGTATTATCTCCGATTTCTATGAGCTCAGGAAAGAATATGTCGAACATGGCCATTAATCCTATTGACACGTTTTTTCCTACCTTCATTCCGGTGAGCCTATACATGGAATTTTTCAACGGAAGGAAAGGCACAAACCTTGCCATATAAATCACTATAAAATTAAACACCGCTCTTAACGGATTAACTGTTTTATACCAAAACCACAGAGAATTAATTGGTTCTGTTCGGTGTCTTTCTACTCTACGCATAGAACCCTCCGCTAGTTATTATTTAAAATAAATTTAAGCTTGCATGAGCATTTAGAGTGAAATCATGTTTAATTCCCCGGAGAAAACGATAATAACCTGCACAAGCTATCATAGCAGCATTATCTGTGCACAGTATCATAGGCGGAAATTGAATCCTAAATTCCCCGCCGGCTCTATTGGTCAATTCATCCCTTAAGCGGCTGTTAGCAGCAACACCGCCGGCCAGGGCGATTGTCTTAACGTTTTTTGCCCTTGCGGCCTTTAAGGTGTTTTCTACTAAGGCATCAACCACAGCCTTTTGAAAGCTGGCTGCCACATCCTCTACTATTATAGGCAAGTCTTTTTGCTTTTGATGATTCAAATAGTTCAAAACCGCAGATTTTAGTCCGCTGAAACTAAAAAATAAATTGTCTTCCTTAAAATGGGCCACAGGAAAAGATATAGCCGATTCATCGCCAAATCGTGCAGTTTTATCAATAAGCGGACCTCCGGGATACCCTAAACCTAAAGCACGGGCTATCTTATCGAAGGCTTCGCCGGCTGCATCATCAACGGTCCTTCCCATAAGTTCATAATCACCATAATCATTTACATAAATTAGATGAGAATGGCCTCCCGACACTACAAGGCACAAAAAAGGCGGAGCGAAATCGTTTTCCAAGAAATTTGCAAAAATATGCCCTTCAATGTGATTTACGCCTACCAACGGCTTTTCAAGAGCATAAGCCAGACCCTTCGCATAGGATACCCCTACCAGCAGTGCGCCGACCAAACCGGGACCGTGGGTTACCGCTACTAAATCCACATCATCAAAGCCGATGCCGGCATCTTCTACGGACTTTTGAGCTACATGGGTTATGGCTTCCAGATGCTGCCTTGAGGCAATTTCAGGAACTACACCGCCAAATTTCTGATGCTGTTTAATCTGAGAAAAAATAGTATTAGATAATATTTTCCTACCGTCTTTTACCATTGACACCGAAGTTTCATCACAAGATGTTTCAATGCCTAATGTAATAAAATTTTCTTTCAAAAATATCGCTCCTTCTAACCCTCATAATCCAACTGCTCATATAAATGTTCCAAATCGCTAATTACTTGGTTGTATGCTGTATTGACCTTTTGGGAATTTTCCGGATTGCTGTATACTTCCGGCTGGCACAGCATATGTTCAAGCTCTTCCAGTTCCTTTTCCTTTTCCAAGATACTTTCTTCTAACTGCTTAAGTCGTCTTTGCTCTTGCTTTCTTTTTTCACGCTCTTGTCGCTCCCGAAGCTTGACCTTACGAAGCAATGTCTTATTCTCTTTATTTTCAGGAATGACCTGCTTTTTACTCTCGTTTTTTTTCTCTAAATAGTAGTTGAAATTACCATTAAAATCTATAATATTGCCATTGTCAAACTCCCAAATACGAGTTGCGATTTTCATTAGAAAATAGCGGTCATGAGAAACGGCGATAATAGTTCCTTTAAAAGCCTTCAGAGCATCTTCCAGCTTTTCTTTTGACAATATATCAAGATGATTTGTAGGTTCATCCAATAAAAGAAGATTTGCCCCTTGAAGAATTGCCTTGCCTAAAGCAACCCGGCTTTTTTCTCCACCGCTCAGTACCCCTATATTCTTTTCTACATCATCATCAAAAAACAATAAACTGGCAAGAAAGGTTCTAATTTCTGTTAAACTAAGACCTGGCGCAGAATTCCATACTTCATCTAATATTGTGGCATCAGGAGAAAAGTCCTGTTGTTCTTGGTCAAAGTATACCGGTTCAACATTATGACCAAAATGTATGAAACCCTCCTGCGGTTCAAGCTCACCTGCCAGTATCTTCAAAAGAGTGGATTTTCCTATGCCATTAGGGCCGATTATGCCTATGCGCTCGCCACGAAACACCTTTAAATTTACATCACTCAATATATTTTTATCTCCATAAGAGAAGCCCAGATTTTCAATCTGGAGCACTTCTTTTCCGCTGGTTTCTTGAATATCAAACTTCAGCCTAACTGGAGAACTGCTGTTTTTTACAATAGATTTTGGCAGCAGCTCCTCCAGCCTTTTTCTCCGACTTTCTGCTTGAACATAATTCCTGTGCGAGATAAAGGTTTGAATATTGCTTTCAAGCTTTTCGATTTCCTTTTGCCTAATTTCCTCATGTTTTTGTAGAACTTTTGTCAATGCAAGTTTTTTATTCACATAATCAGAGTAGTTGCCGGTATAAACAGAGATATGGTTATTTTCTAATTCAAAAATCTTGCCGACTATATTATCGAGAAAATACCGGTCGTGTGACACCACCAGCAAAGCCTTTGGATAATCTTTCAAAAATGTTTCCAGCCATTGAATTGATTCTAAATCCAAATAATTAGTGGGTTCGTCTAAAAGTAAAAGATCAGGAGATTCTAAAAGAACCTGACCTAAAGCAAGACGCGTTTTTTGACCGCCGCTCAGGTTTGAAATCAGTGCATCGGCATCGTTAAAACCTAAACCATTTAGAATTCCCCGTATTCGACTTTGTATTTCAAATCCGCCATTTGCCTTAAAGTCTTCAAAGAGTATGGAGTATTGATGCATCAAACCCTCTAAACGTGCCTCATTCTCATAAACCTTCGGGGAGGACATCAAAGCTTCAAGTCTATGCAGTTCTTTCTCCTGATTTTGCTGCTCTTGAAAAATAGATGAAAGGGCCTCACCAACAGTTTGATGGGTTTCAAACTTAGCACCTTGAGCTAGATACCCAATCTTGATACTGCGGTCTATATAAATGTTACCACTGTCATAGGTCATTTGCCCTGCAAGTATTTTGAGTAAAGTAGTTTTGCCGGTGCCGTTGAGACCTACCAACCCTATTTTATCCCTTTCTTCAATTAAAAAATTAATATCTTCAAGAATGGTATCTATACCAAAACTTTTATTTAAATTTGAGACATTTACGATAGCCATTTATATCACCAAGTATACTATTGATTATAATGCAGAAAGCTGGATGGTGAATATGACACCACCTAATTATAAATTCAAACAATGTTCACCAAAACCATAAGTATATGTTAACACAACCTTAGTATAATTTACAATAAAAGCTGCACAAATAAAGAGTATGATTTTACTGTAAGAAGTCAATTTTGACCTAAAATATGAATACCCTGTTTTTATTATAATAAGGCATACCATATGTTGACCATAAATTTATAAAAAATAAAGAAGGATTTTGGTTAAATTAATCGAAGTAAATAACCATAAAATAGAATCACGCAAGCAGCTTAACACAAACAAATTAAAGAGGTGAAAATTATTAAATGAGAGAGGTAAATGCAAAGGTCATCCAACAGACTGTTAAAGAATTATTTTTAGAGGCAAATTATGTAATCGGAAAAGATATTTTGGATAAGTTGCGGCAGCAGTATGAAACAGAAGAATCACCCATAGGAAAATCAGTAATTAACCAGATAATTAAAAATGACGAAATAGCTGCGGAAGAAAAAATAGCACTATGTCAGGATACAGGTATGGCAGTTGTTTTTATAGAACTAGGCCAAGAAGTGGCAGTGGTAGACGGAGATTTTAATGATGCCGTAAATCAGGGGGTTAAACAGGCCTATACCAAAGGGTATCTGCGCAAATCAGTTGTAAACGATCCTTTGTTTGACAGAGTGAATACAAAATACAATATACCAGCCATAACACATATAACTATAGTGCCGGGTGATAAAATAACGATTAACGTAACTGCTAAAGGATTTGGCAGTGAGAATATGAGCAGAATAAAGATGTTAAAACCTGCTGATGGCATACAAGGTGTTAAGGACTTTATTGTAAAGACTGCCGTTGAGGCAGGAAATGGAAAAAAGCATTAGGATAGAAACGCCTGTTACTGATGAAGAGATTAGAAAGCTAAAGGCTGGAGATAATGTTTTAATAACCGGAGTGATTTATACGGCAAGAGATGCAGCTCACAAGCGACTGATAGAACTTATAGATCGAGGGGAAAAGCTGCCTATTGACCCAAAAGGCCAGATTATATACTATGTAGGTCCGGCACCGGCAAAACCGGGATATGCAGTAGGACCTGCAGGTCCTACCACGAGCTACCGAATGGATCCCTATACACCGCCTTTATTGGAGCTGGGACTAAAAGGCATGATTGGAAAAGGCCTAAGGTCCAAAGAAGTAATTAGTGCCATGAAAGAACATGGTGCAGTATATTTTGCGGCTGTAGGCGGAGCCGCAGCCCTGATTTTTGTGGTTTGCGACAGTAAGGGTATAGTGTCAAGGGATAGAACAGATTTAAATGAGAGCAAACAGGAATTAGCTGATATTTCAAACAAGCAGGGTTTAAGTGGAGATATTTCTTGTGCCCTAAAAGACGGCGATATATTTATCGGAGTATCTGGACCGGGTACTGTTACTAAAGACATGATAAAAACCATGGCAAAAGATGCCATAATATTTGCACTGGCTAATCCGGTGCCTGAAATATACCCGGATGAGGCTAAGCAAGCCGGGGCAAAAGTAGTGGGAACGGGGCGTTCGGATTTTCCCAATCAAATAAACAATGTTCTTGCATTTCCGGGTATTTTTCGTGGAGCCCTAGAGGTAAGAGCTTCTGATATAAATGAAGAAATGAAACTTGCAGCTTCATATGCCATAGCTTCTCTTATAACACCTGAGGAACTGTCACCGGAATACTGTATTCCAGGTGCATTTGACAAAAGAGTAGCGGCTCATGTAGCCTGCGAAGTAGCAAAAGCAGCTATGAAGTCACAAGTTGCAAAAATTAAAATTGATGCCGAAGAGCTTAAAAAATCAATGATGAAACAGTAGAACACTTTAATTTAAAAGGCAACATATAAACCCTGCAGAGATAAAATTCTGCAGGGTTTATACAATTAAATTGCAGTTTAAATTAAAGTCGTTTTTATGCTATATACTTTTGCTCTAGTGTTACTACATAATTGGAGGCTTGGCACCAGCATGGAAAATCAATTATTCGCTTTAGTATGCCTTTTATGTGGATTAGGCGGGATTTTATCACTGGCTACTATCGCTTTTAAGCATCTTTACAAGAATTGTTGCGGCTTGTGCACGAGTAACATCGGTTTTTGGTTTGAAATTGCCATTGTCAGCCGATAGAAGTTTAAGGCCCATAGCTATAGTGGCATGACCTTTATACTCAGGTTTTATAGAAGCACTATCCTTTGCAATGTCTTTATAAATATCAGATAGGCATGCAACCTTTTCCAGACCCATAGCTCTTACAACAAAAGCCGCTGCTTTTTCACGGGAAAGGGATCTTTTAATATCAACCTCGCCTGATTTTACCCAACCCAATTTTAAAGCTACATCGACATATTTTTGAATTTCTTCGCCGGATTCTGACTTGGCAACAGGCTGCAATTCCATGTCATCGGATATTCTTTGATTTTTAGCTATTAATAAAAGCTTAATAAATTCACCTTCGGTGATGCTTTTATCAGGGTAAAATTTGTCTTCTGCAGATTTAATAACACCAAGGTCTATTAAAAGCTGAATATCATTTTCAGCCCAGTGACCTTTAATGTCGGTAAAAATTGTTTTAACATCTTCTTCAATAGGTCTGCCTTTGTAGTCTAAAGGCTTGAAATCAGAGGCATCGAAGGTATAGGATTTGGCGGTTTTAGGTCTGTAGACAAGTCTGTAGCTGTAAGCATCGTCCTTCGGATTGTATATATATGCATAAACCAATTCTAGACCTATATCTTTTAAGAAACGAGCTTCTGCATCGGCTTTTGTTAAGATTCCATCTGCACTAGGAAAATCTCTTTCATGCCATTGCATACGGTAGCTGATTATATTGCCGCTTTGTGCATCTACAGTTAAGTTAAATCCGTTAGCAGTATAAGGAATTCCGTTAACTATTCGCGTATAGGTAAAGTTGTGTTCACGCATTTTTTCCGGCTCATCTACTCTTTCGTTTACTTCTTCTAATTTTACTTCTTTAAAACGTTCCGGCTGGAATTTCTCTAAAAACTCTTCAGCCTTTTTCTGGGCGGCTGTTCTATCATAATTTTGTTTAAATTCCTTTGGCTGGTTACTATAATCGTAAAAATCAAAACTTAGCAGTTCTGAAGTTACTGCATTGACCCGAGCGTAAATTGATCCGCCTTCTCCGTCTTCATCGCTTTTTTCCCAACTGATACTCCAAACTTTCTGGTCAGGGTTATCATAGTCCTCATATAGATTTGCCCAATTTTGTTTATAATCATTGGGAATGGAAATATACTTTTTGACAATATTTACAGCGGCATCTTTGGATATGCAATTTTTTGTAATTTCGACTTCTTTTGTTTCCGCAGGCGTGAAATCGGAATCCATTGTCTTTTGTGCTTCGCCGGCTGCAATATTATAGTTATCGTAGTACGCATCATTGATCAGTTCTCCCGTTATCGCATCGATTAAAAATCTTCGGGAGCTAAGGGTATAAACAAGCTTAATATTTTCCTCCTGGGTTCTGTAGTCATAATACCGCTGGTAAATTAGCTTTAGTCCTTCTTTATCACTAAAAATTTTTTCTGCATTTTCTGGCGAAATCACCTTTTCAGCAGATGGTAAAGGCTCCCAAGACCAATTAAAGGAGTAGCTTACAACTTCACCCGTATATGCGTCTACATTAATGCCAATGCCGTCGTTTTCAACAGGTATATTGCTTTCTATGCGGGTAAAATTAAAGAAATAGCTGTCATCGTAATCTTTGACACTTAAAGGATAAATGATTTCTTCTCGATTAATCAATTTAGTTTTGGCAAATTCCGAAGGCTGCAATTTTTCGGCAAAGGTTTTAGCTATTTCTATAGCCTGCTCCCTGCTGTATTTAGGAATAGCCGAAGTTTTTCTGTCAGGATTATAGCCTTTATACATGTACATGTTTAAGATATCGCCGGTTTCCGCATCAATACTTGCACTTAAACTGCCATATGGTTCTTTGGATGTGGACCAGTATAGTTCCCAGACCTTTTTGTTGCCGTCATTTTCGTTGTAGTTTATATTGAATCGGTCATAGATAGTTGTATCAAATATTTTTTTAATCTTTTCTATCGCTTTTTCCTGGGAAATACTTGTGTCAGCCAAAGCAATAGCAGGGCTGACAATTGAGAACGCAAAAGTCAATACTAAAACTAAAGATAATAATTTTCTCATTTTTACTCCAGTCCTCCTTTACTTAATTTAAATTTAAACTGTATGCTAGGAACTTTTAAAATGAATATAGAAATAACTATCACCCCCTAAATACTTCCTTGTGCCTTTATTATATTTGACGGCTATTTAGAAAAAAAGTTCCCAATTAATTGTAATACAGTTAAAGGCAATAAATTTCAGCAACTTTAAATCTACAAAAGTAGTAAAATTGACCAAAAAATTAAATAGCGATATAATCTGTTTAGAAAGTTATAAAAAAAGCCAAGAGTAGTAATGTTGTGCTATATTAACCTTGAAAGTCGGGAGTGAATTTCTTGAATAACGAAATCTTAGCCGATATTAAAAAATATCCTATTATAGGAGCCATAAGAGATATCAATGATGTGGATATGGCTTTGTCCAGAAAACCCAAGTGTATTTTTTTACTTACGGGAAGTATTTTAAATATAAAGTACGTAGTTCACTGCATAAAAAAAGCAGGGAAGAGGGCATTTCTGCATATTGACCTTGTCGAAGGAATAAGCAAGGACAGTGAAGGAACCAAGTATATTGTAGAGGAAATCAGACCAGATGGTATCATTACAACAAGAAGCAATTTAGCTCTTAGTGCACGCAGGATGGGAATTTTTACCATACAACGAGTATTTATCCTCGATAGCCTTGCAGTGGATACGGCTATCAGGACTATTGACCAAGTAGAACCTGATGCAGTTGAAATTTTACCGGGAGTATTAACCAAGACGCTAAAAAGAATTTCAGAAAGAGTGAGAACACCTTTAATAGCGGGAGGACTTATCGAAACTGAAGAAGAAGTAAAAAATGCATTGGCTTCGGGTGCCGTGGCCATTTCAACTACGAGGAAAGGTTTATGGGATATGGACTTATTATAAAAAATAAAAAGGGGGTGAAAAAATGGTTTTAAGTAATGCCGAGTTAACATTAAGACTGATAATGTCGATTGTGCTAGGCGGGATTGTAGGCCTTGAAAGGGAAAGCACAAATAAACCGGCAGGTTTTAGAACCCATATTCTGGTCTGTATGGGTTCTGCTATAATTATGCTTACGTCCATATTCATTTTTACTCAGTTTCAAGGCAAAACTAACTTGGATCCGGGAAGAATACCGGCACAAGTTGTAAGCGGTATAGGCTTTCTTGGCGCAGGCACTATTATCAGAGAAGGAGCTACCATTAAAGGCCTTACTACCGCTGCCAGTTTATGGGCCGTATCTGCAATTGGCTTGGCGATTGGAGCCGGCTTTTATTATGGTGCTGCTTTAGCAACAGTGTTGATACTTATAACACTTGTAACCTTTAATAAATTAGACCAGATAATCATCCAAAGAAAGTTTTTACAATCACTCTTTGTAGTTATAGAAGATAACCCGGGTCAGCTGGGTAGGGTAGGGTCATGCTTGGGTGAGATGAATATCAGTATTAAAAATATTAAAATGGAAACCATCGAAGAAAATAAGTTACAGATAACTTTAATGATACCCAAAATTAATAAATTGGAATTTGAAGAAATTAAGCAAAAGCTAAAAGAAATAGATGGAGTATATGATATAACGGCGGAATTTGACTAATCATTGTCAAAATAAGATTCAAAAAAGCTTTCCCTATCAACAGAATAAATAAATGCCAGTACCTCTGCTATGGCTTGATAAAGTTCAATAGGAATTTCCTGACCCACTTCAAGTTGAACCAATGCTTCCACTAAAGCCGGGTCCTTGTATATTGCTATATTATGCTCTTGTGCAAGTTCTAAAATTTTTTCTGCAATTATACCTTTTCCGGAAGCGATGATTTTCGGAGCATTATCTTCGGTGCTATTATATTTGAGTGCGGTTGCTTTTTTCTTTATAATATCAGGTGATTTTTCATTCATGTATTTTTAGCCCACCTCTTTAAGATTATCAAATCCTGAGATTTATTCCTGTCGGCATGGGCTGTTCGTTAATTTCACCGAAGAAGAAATCATCAACAGATACCTTGCCGACTTTAAGTTTTATGTTTTTAATTAAGCCGCTAGAGTTCTTGTTCATACTTAAAACCCTTTCAGCTGCATCTAAGGCCTTTTTATCTTCAAAGGTGGATGATGCCGTCACTTTTCCGTTGGCATATACCAAGTCAATAAGCACAGCTCCCAGGTTTTTTGTATTGATAATAAAACTAAGGCATATATGATGCGTCTTTGTATTATCATGAGAAGAAAAGTTGTGAGAAACCTTTAGGTATATATTATGATATATAGGCACAGATACTGCATAAAAGTAAATATTATTATTTCCACCTTCATTGTGTATGAAGTTTAAGGCTTTTAATGCCAAGTAATCTTTTATTATATCTGTTTCGGTTCGATTATGTATTGCAGTTTTATGTAAAGTAGAAGTTCCATCTTTAAGTGCTACAAATTCTTGAAGTTGTTCTAAAACCTGGTCTTCAAAAGAGATAGAGCCGCTATTGATACAATTTGATAGTGCTTTATGGAATAATAAATTTTGAGATTGAGAGGATAATTCTCTTTCCAAGGATAATGAAGGTTCTTGACCATCATTGTTTACAACATGTCTTAGTAAATCCATAATAAGTGTCAGACGTTCTTTTTTTATGGGCAGGTTGAGTTTTGATAAAAGTTTTAATGCAGCATTGGTTTCTAAGGTTTGAGGCATGTTAAACGGCATTGAAGGTCTTGATGCGACTTCCCCTGACTCTCCTTTTGCTTCATATTGCACAACTTTAAATACAATTTGCGATGCTGAAGATTCAACTAGCTTCAATTTGAGAAAATCGCCGACATTCAGGTCGAGCAAGCAGTGCGCAAAAACCTCATCACCACAGATGTTTACAATATACCCGTTTTCGGTTTTTTGTACTATATGAGCATTTATCACATCTTGAGGTTTAAAACTTCCACCCATATCAGGGGTTTTGGATAAATAGATTTTCACGGGAACACCTCACAAGACCAAGTCTAAATTGCAATATTTAATTGAGAACAAAATCGCTAACGCGATGGCTTAAAAGACTTTTTTGCGTTATCGATAGTAAAATTATAGTGGCAACACATTCACAAATAAGGTATTGTTAGGTTACTACACAAAACAAGCCATTATGTGAGGTGTTGCCACTGTGTTTATAGTATCATGTTTTTGTGTAACTAACAACTTATTTTATTTAATTTTGCCAAGGGCGCCTCCTAAATAAAAGTATTGTGTTAAATAATCACAGTTTAAAACTTTTATTCAGGAGGTATTGACCATGAAGTTTTTTGATGATAAACCTTATGTTAAAAAGTTTAACGATTTACTTATACTTCGTGATTTAACTCATAATACGGGTCAAATCATGTCAAAGGGCACCTGAAGATATTTCTTTTGCAGAAATCAGAGATTATCTTTTGTTTCTTAAACAGCGGGAAAACCTTTCTAATCGTACTATCAATGCACATATTTCACAGCTACGCTTTTTCCATTTATATGTTTTGAGAAAGCCCTGGGATAAGTATGAGATTCCTTATATGAAGTTTAATACAAAGCTCCCCGATATTCTTACTTTAGAAGAAGTCCATTATTTTATTAATACTATCCCTAATCTAAAACATAAAGCCTGTGTTGCACTTTTATATTCCGCAGGTTTAAGGGTCAGTGAGCTTTGTCATTTGCGCTATGAGGATATTAGCCGTAAAAATATGCGAATATATATCCGGCCTTCTAAATCACGAAGTGACCGGTATGCTATTTTATCTAAAAAGGCTTTAGATATTTTGACTAAGTATTGGTTTTCTTTCGGCAAACCTAAAGGCTGGTTATTTCCGGGCACTAAGGATAATTGTCCTATTGTCAGCTTTACTGTATCTCGTTTTATAAATGATCATTGCAGTTTTCTTGGCTTAGAGAAAAAGGTTACCGCCCATATGTTGAGGCACTCCTTCGGTACTCATTTATATGAGCAAGGCTATGATTTATTAACTATCCAGAAGTTATTAGGCCATAAATCTGCAAGTTCTAGTCTTATTTATGTTCATTTGGGCGCTACTACCATGAAAAAACTAAAAAGTCCTTTTGATGAGGATGAGTCCCTATGAGTTATCCTATACAAGATATTTTTCTAAAGTATTATGATACTGCTATAGCACAATATCCTGTAGATGGTTTCATACATAAAACTGCAAGTGACATTATGAAGTGTAAAACCCCTGCCTTAGGTGGTAATGTCTCCATATGCCAAGATTGCGGTCATTTAGAAGTACATTATAATTCTTGTAGAAATCGCCATTGCCCTTGCTGTCAGGGTCTTGTAAAGGAAAAATGGATTGATAAGCGTAAATCTGAGGTAATTGATGCTCCTTATTTTCATGTGGTCTTTACTGTGCCTGAGGAACTTAATCCTTTGATTTATGCTAATAAAAAGCTGCTTTATTCACTACTATATAAGGTAAGTGCAGATACTTTAATAGAGCTTGCTCAAGATAAAAAATATCTTAATGCTTCTATTGGCTTTATGAGCATACTTCATACTTGGGGTCAGAGACTAAATTTTCATCCTCATATTCATTGTGTTGTATTAGGTGGTGGTCTTACTAAGGATTTGAAGTTCAAAACTGTTAAGGATAATTTCTTGTTTCCCATTTATGTGGTATCTAAGCTTTTTCGCGGAAAGTTTATGAATGCTTTAAAAAAACTATATAAGGCCGATAAATTGGTATTCTCAGGTACTTCTTTAAAGTTTAGGTGCCCTAATGAATTTCAAAGGCTTGTTGATCTTTTATACAAAAAAGAGTGGGTACCTCATATTAAAGAGACTTTTAAGGGTGCAAAAAATGTTATTGAGTATTTGGGTAGATATACTCACAGGATTGCTATTTCTAATTCACGGATTGTATCAATTCGTGATACAGGTATCACTTTTAGTGTTAAAGATTACAAAAAGCAAGGTGCCAAGTCTTATGTGACTCTTGCGCCGGTGGAATTTATTAGACGATTTCTTATGCATATTTTACCCAAAGGGTTTGTTAAAATCCGCTATTATGGTATTTTTAGCAATCGCACAAAAAAGGTGAAATTGGCTATTTGTCGCAATATCATTAAAGGGAATTACTCAAAACCTCTTTTAGAAGGTCTAACGGCAGCTCAAATTATCTTTTTGCTCTTTGGGATGGATGTATATAAATGTCCCAAATGTTCTAGTCGTAATTTGAAAACCATAAGATTAATTTCAAGACTAGAATAAATTAGGGTAACTAAATAGATTTTTTTAAAACTAGTTGTAACTAGGTTTGTTAAGTATACCCTTTTTTGAGGTTTATTCCTTTATAATGTTATATTGTATTTTGATTTTGGATAAGCATAATCATTTTTAGGGATAAGTTGAATATTTGAATACCCATAGTATTTTTGCTAAAAAGACGGAATTTACACCGCGACTATTGTTCAATAGGAAAAATTGCAATTGAGCGAAAAGAGCAGGCCGGAAAAGATGGCCTGCTCTTTTCTGGCTCAACTACAATTCTTTCCTTATTTATTATA